>DBFAWQ010000126.1:0-3041 GCA_048242115.1 Eggerthellaceae bacterium | reverse complement strand
AAGCCAGCTGAAGATGCACAACTACGAAGGTTTCTTCAAGTAGGAACCTGTCTGCAACGGCATCTGCTTGTCGCGAAATCCGCTGGAATTCCCAGCGAACCAAAAAGCGGCCGCCCTCCTGGGTGGCCGCTTTTCTTTGTGAGTGCTATCGAGAGGATGCTGCGTGAATTGCGTGCGTTTCAGGCTCCGCAGGTTCCGAATGCGCGTTTCCCCTTGCGTTAGGATGAGAATTTGAATAATCCCCCGTTCAGAACTGGGCGACGATTCAGCACTATGGAGTTCCGCATCCTTGAAGACTGCAAAAAGCATACGGAACGCGACATGCCGTTGCTGCCGATTGGTCGGAATCGTCTCGGCTGGACGGCTTTGGAACTCCCGAAGGCATCGCGGCGCATTCCGCCGTCTCGTTCGTGCGTTTTTGGAACCCTCTGAGTTCCAAAAACGAAAACCTCGGGGGGATTGCGCCATCGTCCCTGTCGAAGAAAGGTCGCTCCCCGTTGCACATTGCAGCGGGGAGCGTAAGGCGGGAATCCGGGTGGATTATACAGGGGAAACGCTTACGACCGTTTCCGGCGGCGCGAGGATGCCAGGGCTATGGCTCCTGCGAGGGCCAGGAGGCCGACGGTGGCGGCGGGGAGGGCCAGGCGGTCTCCGGCGCGGACGAGCTGGTTCGCGAAGGTGGCTGGCTTGTCCCGTTCCAACTTCACCATGGAGCCGTGTCCGTCGCCGCTGCCGTCGCTTCCGTTGCCGCCGTCCTGTCCGTTCCCACCAACGCCGCCGTTGCCGCCGTTCGGGTCGTCGTCGGCATAGACGACGTAGCGCAGGCGCAGGGTGGTGGCGTTGCCCTTCCCGTCGGTGAACGTCTGCTGGGCGTACCAGGTGCCCGGGGCCGACCGGTCGATGGCATGGGCCGGGTTGCCGTCCGCGTCGGTTATGGTGACCGGGCTTGCCTCCAGGCTGTCCCCGCCGGCGGCCTTCGCGGTGTAGCGGCTGCCTATGAGCTCGGCGAGCTGCTCCGGGGTGAGCCTGTCGTCGGCCGCGGGATGGCGGACGGTGTCCTGCACCGTGACGCGTACGAGCCCGGTCTGAGGGTCGCGGATTACCTCGATGGGTTGCAGCGGCTCGCCGGTGTCGCCCTCTCCGCCGGGCCCGCTTGGGTCGCCGGTTCCGCCCGTTCCGTCGGGATTCGTCGGGTTGGGCGTGATGGTGGGGGCGCCCGTCGCATTGTCGGGCCGACGCTCCACCAGGGTGTAGCGCAGTCGCACGTGGGTGGTGTTCCCATCGGCATCGGCCACGCCCAGTTTCAGCGTGTAGGTTGCCGGCACGCCCTTGTCCACGGTATCCACCGGCTGCCCGCCGGCGTCCTCGGCGGTAAAGTCCAGGAACGCGGCGTCGTCAGGGAAGCTGTAGCGCGTCTCCATGAGCGTTCGCAGGTCCGAGGCGTCCCACAGCACGCCGGGCGAGACGTACTCCACCAGCGTATCGTCGACCGTTGCGTGGGCCGTTCCGTCGGGATGGACGAGAACGGGCTCGGTGGGATAGAGCGGTTTTCGCTCCGTCGGATCCTCCGAGGGGTCGTGCGGGTAGGTTCCCGGCTTGTCGGGGTCCGAGGGCTCGCAGGGGTTCTCGGGCGTACCTGGGCTGCCGTCGGTAGTCCCCGGCTGGCCGGGCTCCACCCAGGCCGCGGGCGTGTCGGCCTTCACCAGATGGTAGGCAAGCGCGATGTTCGTGGTGTTCCCCGCCTTGTCCTGGGCGCGGTAGCGGATGACGTAGTCGGCCGGCCGCGACAGATCGATGGCCACCAGCGGCGTCCCGTCGGCCCGCTCCATGGACAACACCTGCAAATCCACCGTGCCGCCTTCGAACGCATCCAGGGCGAAGTGGCGCTTCAGCAGCGCGGGGGCGCCATCGCGTCCCATGACGGCGGAGCAGGTTCCCTCGGTGACGTCCACAGACACGTCCACCTCCTGGGTGCCGTCGTCCTTCTTCTTCGCGGGGCCGTCGGGCTCCACGGGGGTCCTTGGCGTGCCGGGGTCGGTGGGCGTGAGGGTGGGGCAGGTGTCGTTCACTAGGCGGTAGTGCAGGTTCACGGTGGTGGTGTTGCCCTGGTCGTCCTTCGCCACGGTGCGGATGAGGCAGGCGCCGGGCTCATCGGTGGGCAGCGCGTCCAGCGCCTCGTCGCCCGCAGCGTTCAGCAGCTCCACCTGGATGCTGGCGTCGGCGGGGAAGGCGTAGAAGGCCTCGGATATCCGCTGCGCGTCGTCCGCGTCGATCGACCCTCCGTATGACGGGTTGTCGTGGTCGACGGACCGCACCACGTACTCGTCGACGGTGGCGTGCAGCAGCCCTTCGTCGTCCTCGTCCACGGTGGGGTCCGGGATGTTGCCGCTGGGGCCCTCGGGTGTTCCGGGGCCGTCCGGATCGTCGGGATTGTCAGGGTCGACCGGGTTGTCCGGATCGTCGGGCTTGGGCGGTTCGGGACGGTCCACCTTCGGCGGCTGGGTGCTGCCCACCCGCACCACGGGGCTGACGTTGCCGGCCGCATCGACGGCGCGGTAGTAGCCGTTGGGGACGACCGTCTCCGTCTGGCTCGGCTGGCCCTTGCCGTCCTCCAGGTCGTAGGTCCACCCGCCTGCCGTGGCAGCTCGGCTGCGCGAGGTGCGCTCGATCTTCCAGATGCCCGACGTGGCCTTCCCTTCGGCCGCCGGGGCCGCATCGGATGCCGTGAGCGCACCCGACTCCTCGTCGAAGGTGAGAGTGGGCGCCCAGGAGTCTATCTTGATGAGGTCGCGCACCTGCACGGACACGCTGCCGCTTTCCGAATCGTCGGCCCGCGCGGTTATGCCGTAGCCGTCGGTGTCCGCGGCGTAGGTCCAGCTGTTGTTGCCAGCCGCCCCGGTGAGCGTGGAGGGCGCATCCCCGTTGTCGGGCGTCACGGTCAGGCGGTCGTATTCGCCGGCGAAGAAGGTGCCGGTCACGGGGGAGGTGTTCCAGCCGTTCTCGTTGGGGGCGGGCACCCGGGTGTAGTGGTAGTCCCAGCC
>DBFAWQ010000125.1:0-13201 GCA_048242115.1 Eggerthellaceae bacterium | reverse complement strand
GCTCGACATGATCCCCTCCGAACGGGCGCGGTAGGCCTGCGGCCCTGAGTCATGCCGGCATTCTGCTGCGGGTGCGTTGCGGCCGTCCCTACTCCGCCCGGGCCTCCACGGTGGGGTTGGCGGCTATGATGGCGTGGAGCTCGGCGATGTAGTCCTCCAGAAGGGCGCTCGGGCGGCGCTCGGCGTGCATGATGTAGCCCACCTGCATGCGCGCGTCGGTGTCCAGCGGGATGCTCGCGATGCCCCGCTGCATCTCGCCCGACAGCACGCCCGTCGAAAGGGTGAACCCGTTGTAGCTGGTCAGGAGGTTCGTGAGCGTGCCGCGGTCCGAGTAGCGGACGTTGCGGGAGTGGGGGATGGCCGCCAGCGGCTCCTCGGCGTAGTAGAGCGAGCCGGACGTGCCCTGCTCGAAGGAGTAGCGCGGGTAGTCCGCCAGCTCCTCCGGCCTTATGAGCGCGCGGCCTGCCAGGGGGTGCCGCTCGCCCACGAACACGTGCACCGCGGCGTCGAAGAGCGGGTAGAACGCGGCCTTGGCCTCGTTGATCGCCCGCTCCATGACCCGGCGGTTGAAGTCGTCCATGTACAGGATGCCCAGGTCGCTTCGGAACGTGCGCACGTCCTCCAGGATGTCGCCCGTGGCGCACTCGCGCAGGATGAAGTCGTACTCCGAGGCGTCGCAGCGCTCGAGCACGTTCACGAAGGCCTGCACGCTGAAGGCGTAGTGCTGGGTGGACACGGCCAGCCGCAGCTTCGCGTCGCCGCGGCCCGCGTAGCGCGACTCCAGCATGTCGGCCTGCTCGATCACCTGGCGCGCATAGCCCACCAGCTCCGTGCCGTCGTTGGTGAGCGCCACGCCGCGGTTGCTGCGGGTGAAGATGGTGATGCCGAGCTCCCGCTCCAGGTCCTTCACCGCCGTGGACAGGTTGCTCTGCGAGGCGTACAGCTGCGCGGCCGCCGCGTTGATGGACCCGCACTCGGCGATGGCCACCAGGTAGCGGAGCTGGGTGAGGGTCATGGGCGTCCTTTCGGCAGGTTGCGGTTGCGGCTGCGTCGCCTCATTCTACCGCAACGGACGCGACCGATGGTCCCCGGAGCACGCCCTTGCGCTAGTCGAGGCTCACGTTCAGCAGGGTGGAAACGCGGTCGGGCTGGTAGACGGGACTCTTGAACGCGAGGATGGCGTCTTCAAGGGGTATGGATGCTTTGAGCTTGCGAAACGCCTCGTCGCGTGCGGTCCGGTGGGTGCTCCTGAGCGTGCCGTCCGGCTCGTACATCTCAGCCCAGGCGTCGGGGACCATGCGTTGCAGCCGCTCGTTCAAACGGTTGGACAAGTCATCGACGGCGGTGAACACCGTCGTTTTCCCGCAGGTGGACGATTGGAGGAAGCCCAGGTCCTTAAGCTGGGACAAATCGGCGTACGCGGTAGCATAGGCCACGTTTTCCGCTTCCATGAGCCGCCCGAACGTAAACTCCGCATCCTCGTGGAGCAGGGCTTCCAGCACGATCTCCCGCTGCCTGATGTTCAGGCTGTCGTCGCGCGACAGAAGCCTGCCCATGAGCTCTCGCTTCAGGAACAGCTCGAACAGCTTCGTCGTCATGCGGTCCACCCGAGCTTCACAGATGCCGATGACTTTCTCGAACCACAAAGACCAGTCGAAGCTGCGGCCTGAGGCCATCACGCAATCGGTACCGACGGGCCGCTCTTCCGCATCCTCTCCGGAGCTCCACGAGGACAGCACTGAGGTGATGGGGATGAAGCTTGCAAGCAGGTAGCCGTGGGAGATGAGGATGCGCGAGTAGGCGAAGCTCGCCATGAATGCGTTCAAGGCCGGGAAGGGTTTGAGTCGTCTGATGGCCTCGTAGGCGCAAAGGGCCCCGACTAGGGGAAATGCCCCCAGCTCGCCGCCCGGTTCCACGGTTGAGCAGATAGATTTCAGGATAGTACGGCAGCGCATGCCCTCGTCGTCGAGCAGGGAGAACATCTTCGTCGAGGTTTCCTCGCCCATCATCTTGGCGTAGAGTTGGAGCAGGGACTCGACGGTGACCGGGGATGGCTCCAGGTTGCAGGCGACGTCGAGCAGGTCGTAGAGCATGGTCTCGCGCGGGTTCGCCCCCTCGACCAGGGCAACGATGAGCTTGAAGATGCGGTCGGAATCCATGTCCCAACCGCTTGCCTTCACGCATGCCCCGATTTCGACGATCTTCGAGTGGGACAGAATGTGGCGTCCCTCGGGCAGCCGCATGATGCCGCTGGTGTAGGAGTTCCCCGCATCGAGGCGGGTGATGGCGGCGCTCGAGGCGAGCAGGGCGGTTGAGGGGACGAAGAAATGGGAGATGCGGCCGATGTCGTCGTAGGCAAACGGCAGGGCGTAGCCCGTGGCCCGCCGCAATTCTACGACGGCGGATGCCCAAGACGCCTTGTCGGGATCGTTCAGCATGCCCCAAAGCTCCTGCGAGGAATCGCGCGAGCGGGCCAGAAGCTCGAGGGCATTTGCGGAAGTGCTGGCGAGAGGGGCGTCATCCCCCTCTTTTCGACAATTCTTGTTCATGGAAACCCCCTCCGAAAAGCATGGTACCAAACGAAGGTGGCGCTTGCGGCGAACGTCGGCAACGGGGAGGGCCATCTATCGGTTTCCGATAGGTAAATCGACCTATGTCCTATTGCGAACCGATAGGCGAGATAGCTTCGGAGCCTGGCGTCTATCGGATGAGGGATATCACCGGCAAGAATAATTCTCCGTCTCGGCTCGCCTTCCTATAATGCGCGCCGAGGGCTTGGGGCGCCCTCTGCGATGCCGGAGGCGAGCACGGCAGGCCACGGCTGGAGGCGGAGCGCGCGAGGAGAGCCCCGTTGGGAAGACCGAGGGAGTTAGAGGAGGATTATGGATAGCATCGAGCACAAGAGCGCCGAGATGCAGGAGCTCCCGGAGCAGAAGACCGCAGTATCGCGTCGTACCTTCGTGAAGGCCGCCGGCGCGGCAGGGGCATTCGCCGGCGTTGCGGCGCTGGCAGGCTGCGCATCCGAGCCGAAGAAGGAGCCCGTAAGCGAGCCGGCCGATTCGGGCAACAACGAGAGCACCCAGGCAGATGCCGAGCCCGTCACCTACGAGGCGCAACCCGATCCGTTCGAGGGGGCGAAGGAGTTCTTTGCCGCCTGCCCGCCGGAGTGCCAGCATCACAACCTGAAGGCGCTGGTGAAGGACGGCAAGGTCGTCCGCGTCACCTGCGGCGTGAACAACGAGTCTATGCCCTGCATGATGGGCCTGTCGCGCGTGGAGTGGCTGAACTCCCCCGACCGTCTGACCGCGCCGCTGCTGCGCGACGGCGACAAGGGCACCGGCAAGTTCAAGGAGATCAGCTGGGACGAGGCCATCGATCTTATGGCCGAGAAGATCCAGGACGCCATCGACACCGTCGGCAACGCGGGTATCGTGGTCGATTCCTTCGCCGGCAACTTCAACACCATGTCCGGTGCCGCGAAGGGGGCCTTCGTCGCCCGCATCGGCGGCGCCATGAGCCTCGAGGGCACGCTGTGCTGCGCGGCGGCCAACGGGGCCACCATCCCCATGTTCGGCAAGCGATACTTCGACACGCGCAACACCATCGAAGATGCTAACTACATCATCATCTGGGGAAACAACCCCGCGGTCACTCAGAACGGCTACTTCGACCGCTACGAGAACGTGATGGCCAAGGGCGGCAAGATCGTGACGCTGGACCCGGTGTGCTCGGAGACCGCGTCGAAGACCACCGAGTGGATTCCCATCCGTCCCACCACCGACACGGCGCTGGCCTTGGGCATGCTGAAGGTCATCGTCGACGAGAAGCTCTACGACGAAGCGTTCCTGAAGGCCCACAGCACGGCTCCCTGCCTGGTTGATTCGGAAGGCGCCATGGTGCTCATGGACGCCGACGACCCCACCAGCTACGCCGTGGCCACTGCCGACGGCGAGATGGTGCGCCACGATGCGGAGGGCGCAGACCCCGTGCTGTCCGTGGCGGGCGTGGCCGGTATGGACGGCTACACCACGGTGTTCGACCTGACCGTTGCCGAGTGCCAGCCCTGGACCCCCGAGGCCGTGGAGGCCGAGACCTGGGTGCCTGCCGCGAAGGTGACCGAGCTCGCCCACGACTACGCCAAGGGCCCCAAGTCCATGATCATCCAGAACATGGGCGGCTTCATGCGCTCCACCTACGGCACCCTGGCCGTTGCCTCCCAGAACAACCTGGCCGTCTTCTGCGGTCAGGTGGGCGCCCCCGGCAACGGCCTGTGCGATGCCGGCGGCATCAACAACCTGGTCACGCTCACCCCCATGTTCGAGAACCCGAAGGTGAGCGCCGATTTGCCCAAGGTTCCCCGCGCGCAGTTCGCCCAGCATGTGCTTGCCGACGACCCGAACGAGGTGAAGGTGTTCATCTCCATGTCGGAAAGCCCCATGACCCAGTGGCCCAACACCGGCCTGGTCAAGCAGGCCCTGCAGAAGATTCCCTTCGTGGTGGTCATCGACACGTTCATGACTTCCACCGCCCTCTACGCCGACCTGGTGCTTCCCTGCGCCGCCGTGTTCGAGACCGAGGATATCCTCTGCAACGCCCGCAGCCACCTTCTGCAGCTTTCCGAGAAGGCCGTGGAGGCGCCGGGGCAGGCTCACGACGATTTGTGGATCTTCACGCAGCTGGCCAAGAAGATGGGCGTGGGCGAGGACTTCGACCACGACAACGAGTACTTCATCCGCAAGGCGCTGGAAGGCTCGGGCTACACCTACGAGCAGCTGAAGCAGGAGCACGCCATCGACGCCTACCCGAAGGACTACATCCCCTACAAGGGCGGCGAGTTTTTGACCGCCACCAAGAAGGCCGAGCTGTACCAGCCCGCCTGGGCGAAGAAGGGCCTGAAGCCGGTGCCCTCCTACTACCGGTGCGCGGAAACCGTCGGCGGCGATTCGGGGCTGGACGCGAAGTACCCGCTGGCCGTGGTGCAGCGCAAGCTGAACCGCACGGTGCACTCCACCTTCGGCGGCCTGAAGTCCATCTCCGCGGTCACGCGCGACTACGCCTGCGTCATGATCAACCCGGCGGACGCCGCCTCGCGCAACATCAAGGACGACGACAAGGTGGTCGTGTTCAACGACCGCGGCGAGCACCATGCCCGCGCCATCGTGACCGACCTGGTGAGCCCGGGTATCCTGTGCGCCGAGAACGGCTGGTGGGAGCAGCAGGGCGGTTCCAGCAGCTACGTCACCAACGACGCCGTGGGCCCGCTGGCCACCGAGCATTGCTGCAACGAGACCCTCGCCGACGTGCGTAAGGAGGCATAACCATGGCTTTGGGCTTTTACTCGAACAACAAGGACTGCTACGGGTGCAAGACCTGCAGCATGGCCTGCATGACCACGCGCCTTTCCGGCCAGACGGCAACCTTCCTGCGCCGCGTGGACGTCATCCTGGACGGCGAGGCCGAGGCGCAGTCGTTCCTGTCCCTGGCCTGCAACCACTGCGACGAGCCGGCCTGCCTGGCGAACTGTCCGGTGGGTGCCTACACGAAACTGGACAACGGCGTGGTGGTTCAGGACCACGACCTGTGCATCGGCTGCAAGACCTGCATATCGGCCTGCCCCTACGACGCGCCGGTCTTCGACGAGGCGTCCTCCACCACCTACAAGTGCGACATGTGCATCGACCGCCTCGAGCGCGGCGAGAAGCCGGCCTGCGTGGAGGCGTGCCCCGGCGGCAACATCGAGCAGGGCGAGATCGACGATTTGGCGAAGGCCCATCCCGACGCCGTGAGGGAAGTCGCGGGTATCACGGCCTCGGCCAGCGAGACGAAGCCGAACGTGCTCATCTCCGTCGACCCCAAGATCGCCTAGCGGGCCGTTCGGTTCGGAAGCGATTGCTCGCGGAGGCGCCTGCTTGCGGGCGGCGCCTCCGCTTTCTTTAGGGGACGGGCGACGGAAGGGGGCGGCTATGCGGGCGCCTGCGGTGCTCCTTGGCTGGAGAAACATTCAGCGGCGGCTGGCTTCCAGCGCCGCTACCTGGGCGATTGTGGCGTTGACGGTGATGGTTGCCGTGGCCGGGGTCAGCATCAACCGGGTCATCGGCGCGGGGCTTTCCATGGCTTCGGACCGATTGGGGGCCGACATCATCGTGCTTCCCAGCGAGGTGGGGGTCTCGGCGCAGGAGGCGCTGTTCGTGGCCGAGCCCGCCAACGTCTACATGCCGGCCAACACCGTGGACATCGTAGCCTCGGTGGAGGGGGTGGCCCGGGTCACCCCGCAGTTCTTCACGCAGACGCTGAACCAGAGCTGCTGCTCCACCTTGGGCGTCACCCGGGTGGTGGGCATCGACCCCGCGAGCGACTTCGTCATCACCCCGTGGCTCGCCCCCGGCGCCGAGCCGCTGGGGGACGACGGCATCTACCTGGGGGCCTCCGCCCCGGTGCCCGTAGGTGGCATGGTGTCTATCCTGGGCAGCCAGTTCCTCGTCGCCGGCAACTTGGAGACCACCGGCACCAGCGTCGACGAGACGGTGTTCATGGACATCGAGTCGGCGCGGGCCATCGGGTGGGAAAGCCCCTATCTGGGCAACGTCTGGAAGACGGCCGACCCCTTCACCTCGGTTTCCGCCGTCATGGTGAGCGTGGCGGAAGGGTTCGATCCCGAGGAGGTGGCACGCGCCATCGACGACGCGTGCCCGGTGTCGTCGGCCACGGCGGTTTCGGGGCTCGTGCGCAACACCGCCGACCAGCTGGATTTGTTCGCGGCCATGTTCGCCGGAGTGCTGGCGGCCGTGGTGCTCATCGCGGCCCTGGGGCTGGCGGGCCGGCTGTCCGCCGTGGCCCGCGAGCGGCGGCGCGAGATGGGTTACCTGCGCGCCATCGGGTTCTCCCGGCGGTTCGTGGCCGGGGCGCTCCTTTCGGAGGTGTCGATGCTGGCCCTGGCCGGGTCGGTGGCGGGCGGCGTGGCCGGATGCGCTATCGCTTCGGCGGCGGCTCCGGTCATCCACCGCGTGATGGCGCTGCCCGCGGTGGGGCTGTCTGCTGTCGAAACGGTGGGGCTTGTGCTTGTCGCGTCGGCGGCTGCGGTGGCGGTGTGCGCGGCGGCGGCGCTCGTTCCGGCCCGCGGGGTTCTGAAGGACGGCGCCTACGGGGCCATGCAGAAAGGCGACCTCTCATGACGGCGATGTTGGAGATGAAAGGCGTGCGCAAGTCCTTCGGGACGAGCGGCGAGCGCCGACAGGTGCTGCGCGGGGTGGACCTGGTGCTGGAGCCGGGGCGGCTGGGCGTGGTGAGCGGCGTGTCCGGACGGGGAAAGTCCACGCTTTTGGCCATAGCCGGCGGCCTGGTGGCGCCCGACGAGGGCACTGTGCGCGTCTGCGGCCAGGACGTTGCCGCCCTTGACGAGCGCGGGCTGGACGAACTGCGCCGCTCATGTGTGGGATTTATTTTCCAGACCCCCTACGCCATAGCCGCGCTGACTGCGCGGGAGAACGTGGAGCTGGCTTTGCGGGCTTCGCGCCGGCAAATTGGCGACGATGCGATGCGGGACGTGCTCGAGCGGCTGGGCCTTGCCGAGGCGGCGGAGTTACTCCCCTCCCAGATGAGCGTGGGGCAGCGCCGGCGCCTGTCGGTGGCCCGCTGCCTGCTTGCGGGGCAGTCGCTCATCTTGGCGGACGAGCCTACCAACGACTTGGACACCGCGGGCTGCGAGGCGGTGATGGGACTTCTGCGAGAGCATGCTTCCCGCGGCGGCGCGGTGCTCATGGTCACTCACGACCCGCGATGGGTCTCCGCTGCCGACGATATGTTCCAGCTGGGCGAGGAAGGGGTGATGCTGTAATGGGGAAGCCTTGTACGGTTGCGGTTTCCGGCGATGACGGGCTCGCTTCCTCGTTGCGGCCCGAAACGGGCAACGCTTCGCCTTCGCGTCGGCAGGTCGCGCTTCCCTTCGCGATGCTGTGTCTTGCAGCGGTGACGCTTGCCTGCGCGGCGCTTCTGCTCGGAGGCTGCGCGTCCGATGCCGCCAGCGGTTCCGGGGCTGGGTCTGCGGGTTCCGCCAGCTCGGAAGCCCCCGTTGCTTCGGCATCCGAGGACTCTGCCGACGGTCAGACCTCGCAAGACGGCTTGGGACAAGGGAAGGGCAGCGAGGCGGTCGCTCAGCAGGACGCGACGTTGGCGCTTCTTGCTGATCCGCAGCTGCAGGGGTCGCTCTGCGTTATCGAGTACATCGGCAACTCCGTGGCCTTCGTGAAGGACGGCCAGGTCGTAGGCCGCATTCCCGTGGGCGTGAACCCGGCGGCCGTGGTGTCGTCCGCCGACGGCAGCCGCCTTTACGTCGCGAACTCCGGCAACGGGGAAGTGGTGCGGCTCGACCTGGGCGAGCGCCCTGCCGTCACCAAGGCCCGCATCGGCACGCAGCCCATGGCGCTGGCCCTGGACGAGGAGCGGGGTCTTCTGTACGCGGCGGACTACCACCTGAACAGCATCCGCATCGTGGACACCGAGCTCATGAGCCTGATAGGCTCGGTTGCCCTGGACCCTGCGGGTTACGAGAACCGTGAGATGGCCCCGGCCTGCTGCTCGGACCCGCTGGACGGGACGGTCATGACGGGCCGCAAGCCCCTGGCCCTGGCGCTGTCGCCCGACGGATCGATGCTCTACAGCGCCAATATCGGCACCTACGACGTGTCCCGGGTGGACCTGGGCGCCCGCGAGGAGCTTTCCCCCTTCGACGGCGTCATCGGCTCGTGGGGCATCGCGCTTTCCCCCGACGGCTCGATGCTCGCGTTGGCCGGGGTGGGAAGCGAGCTCATAGGTAGCAGCGACCTTCTCGTGCTGGATGCGGAAACAGGCGAGCGGCTGGCGGCCGTTCCCGTGGGAGCCCAGGTGAGCGCCGTGGACTGGAGCGCCGACGGGTCGGTGGTGGTGGCCACCTCGCGGGAGGAGGGCGTGTTGGCCGTCATCGACGGGGCCTCGCTGGAGCTTGTCGGCACGGTGGCGCTGGACGAGGGCCTGGCGGCGGTTGCCGTGAGCGACGACGGGCGCACCGCCTACGCCGCCAGCTCGCTCACAGGCGTCGTCTCGACGGTCGACGTAGAATCCCTGACCGAGACCACCCGAACGGAAGGCCTGGTAGACACCAGGTTCATGGCCCTCGTAGGCGAAGGTCGGTAGCTCAGGCTGAGTGACGGCCCAGGTGCCGTCGCGCTCTCTCTATGCCAGAGGGACGGGGATGATGGCATGACGGCGGCATGGCAGCGGGAACGTCCCTCCGCCACATGGAGCGGTTCGTTTGATGGAAGCTGCCGTCAAGTTCAAGGCGGCAGCTCGGTATAGCGGTTCGGCAGCAATCAAGGAAGGGGAAGGTAATGGAGAACGGAACGGGTTCAAAGGGAAAATCGCTGGCGTTGCCCCGCGTTCTTGCGGTTGCGGCGGCCATCGCTGCGCTGGTAGCGGTGGCGGCGAGCTTCTCGTGGGCGGGTCCCTGCGCAGGCGTTTTGGAACTGGCGAACGGCAACGCGGTGCCCATGCGGTGCGCCTACACCCAGAAGGCCGTTGCGCTTATAGGGGTTATCCTTGCTATCGTGGCAGCGAAGTCGGCCGTTACGGGCAAGATGGAGAGCTGGGCTATCGTGCTTCTTTCAATCGCTATGATCGCGGTGACCTTCGAGTCGGCGTTCGGCATCGGCGTGTGCAAGAGCGAGATGGCCTGCTGGACCATGGCCGCCTGGGTGCGCGCATGCGCCGCCGTGTCCGGCATATGCGGCCTAGTTGCTGCGGTTTTGCCCCTGTTCAAGAAGCAGGTTCAGTAGCGATAGGGGTCGTCCGCGGCAACTCCCTGCCGCCCTCGCCCTTACCCGCCAAAGCTGCGGCTCTTTCGATATTAGCTAAGGCTAATAGTACGCATTTCTGTGTCGAAAAAAACGCAGACCTGGCCCTTCATAAAATCCCGACGCGGAAATGCGTACTGTTGGCTGTGGCTAACTTCGGGAGCGGGGCGGCGGTATCCCGTGGGTCGTGCGCTGGGCGAGGGCGATGGCTCGAAAGATTCCGCGGGGATGGCGCGCGGGACCCGCTTGCCCCTTGAACAACGGTTACGTTAGGGTTATGCTTTGCCCGTTGCGCAAGCATATCCGCAGAGGAAGGAGAAGGGTCATGAGGAAGGGCATCAAGAGCGCCTCGCGCGCGGCGGTCGCCCTGGTTGCGGCCCTGACGCTGGCTGCGGGTTCCCCGAAATTGTTCATGGGGGGAGGTCGGCCCCTCTGAGCTGATTTCCGGAGGGCCCGGGCTGGCGCAGGCCGCGGAGCTGGGCGGCAGGTTCCAGGTGAGGACGGGGCCGGCGGTGCCGGTCGAGGGGGAGGCGGGCGCCTACTGCTTCCCGCAGCTGGAGATCTCGGGCGCGGACCCGGACCGCCCCATAAAGTCGCTCACGGTGCAGTTCACCACGGCGGTGGACGCGGCCGACGCCATCGAGCTGCCCGGCGACTCCCGCTTCGCGGCGAACGCCGGCAACAAGGCCGCGAACCGCACCCTCAACTGCGAGGGCGGCGCCACGGCCGACGAGTGGCAGGACTACCTGCGCGGCAACCTCAAGGTAAAGCTCGCGAGCGGCACGGAGACCCGCGGCCTGCGCATCGTGGCGGGCTACCAGGTGGAGGCCGACACCTACGACTACAACTCCGAGAACGGGCACTACTACTTGACCGTCAAAACGCCCACGACCTGGACCGACGCGCTCGAGCAGGCGGAGTCGGCGCCTACCTACATGGGGCTGCACCCCTACCTCGTCACCATCACCTCGCAGCAGGAGCAGGACTTCGTCTATAGCCTCATAAATACCAATTGCTGGATGGGCGGTACCGACGACGATGCCTATGCGAGCCAGTACAACGGCGGTGAGCCAACCTTCGGCCCCGAAAACCATTTCAAGTTCTATTGGGTTTCCGGGCCGGAGAAGGGCCAGCTTATTACCGAAGGAAAGTTCGGGAATGCCAGTTCGCACGTATCGCCGGGGTACGCGAATTGGTATACAGCTAGTCAGGAGCCCAATAATAACTGGTTGGGTAACATCGAGAAGTACCTCCTCTTCTACGCGGCTTATGGGGGGAAATGGAACGACCTAGGCGATCATGGCCGTCCAGTTGGCAACGTGTACTACGTGATCGAGTACGGAGGCATGCCGGAGGACGAGGGCACAAACGCCGGCGAGGAGTGGGCCAAGATTGACGTGAGGGTCGACCCGTCGGGCTCGACGCTCTCCTCCTACGCGCCGGACGTCGAGGTGGGCGAGCCCGTCAAGGTCGTGGAGAGCGTCAACGGCGACGAGGACGTGCGCACCCTGACGCCCGAGGGCAGCGTGCCGGCGGACATCGAGCGCACCTTCTATGCGAAGGATCCCGATGCCCCGGGCGGCTGGCGCGAGCTGGGGCCAAACGAGCTCGTGGACGGCGCGCCGGTGCACGCGGGCGACTACAAGGTGGTCTCCGAGGCGGCCAAGGAGGTGCTGCCCGACGGCAGCGAGGTCCCCTACGCGCCGGCCGAGGCCGAGTTCTCCATCGTCCCCAAGGCCGTCGACGCCTCGGGGCTGTTCGCGGGCCGGTCCCTCGAGAAGGTCTACGACGGGGAGGCGACCGCCGACGCCTCGGGGCTGGAGGCCGACCTCTCCTTCGCGCTGCCCGGCGCCGACGTGGAGGTGGCCTTCGACGCGGCCGCCACCCTGGACGACCTGTCGGTCGTCGCCTCGAAGGCGACGGTGACGGGCGTGCGCCTCTCCGGGTCCGACGCGGGCGACTACCTGCTCGAGGGCCTGGACGGCGGCTCGCTGGAGGTGCCGGCGCGGGTGCTGCCCCGCGAGCTTACGGTGCGGGCGATTCCCTCGGTCGTCTGGGGCCGCACGGGGCTGCCGCTCGCGGACGGCGCTGGGCAGCCCATCGCGTATCGCAGCGACCTGGCGGTCTACCCGGGCACCGGCGGGTGGGCCCCGAACATGCTCGCGCCCCGCGACGGGCGCACCCTCCCCGACGGTTCCATCGAGTCGATCCTGGGGCAGGAGCGCTTCGACGTCTCCGCCAACGGCCGGGCCCTGGACGCCTCCTCGCCCGAGGCTGGTCTCTACGCCGTGTCGCTGGCCTACTCCGCCGTCCACGGCCCTGCGAAGGGCAGGGCGGTCGATGCGAGCCTCGGTCTCGCCGGCATCTCCGCTTCGGCTGCGGACGTCGCTTCCGCTGAGGGCGCCGGGGGCGGCGCGTCTGCCATGGCCGACGGGGATTCCTCTGCGCCCGATGCCGGCCAGGGCTTCGAGGGCTTCGTCTCGGCGCAGGCCGACGGGGGCTTCGACGCCATAACGCCCTCGCTCATCGGCGGGGGCAGGTGGGACCTGGGCAACTACGTGCTCACCCTTGTCGACGGCTCGGTGGCCGTGGCCGACGATCCGGCCGCCCAGCCCTCCAGCGGCGTCGGCCCCTCGCCCGACCTGCCGAGGCTGCCGGGCTTCCTGGAGGCTTCGGCCTCCGAGCCGGCGTCCCCCGAAAAGCCGCCCCTGTCGGCGGCCGACGCCGAGAAGGTCGCGACCGAGAAGTCCGGCGCTGAGGGCCCTGCGACCTCCGTAGCCATCTACAGGGAAGGCGAGGAGGCGTCCGAAATCGACCGCACTGCCCCAGGCACCTGGACCGTGGTCGCCACCTACCCCGACCCCGACGGCGGTCAGGACCGGGTGGTGCGGCTCACCTACACGCTCACGGAGCCGTCGGTGGTCGTGGCCGACGACGAGGTCGAGCTGCCCTACGATCCCGAAGGAAAGCCCGTCGGCCCCAAGGACACTTCGAAGGATGTGGGGGAGAAGTACGGCGACAAGCTGCCCGAAGGGTCCGACCCCGACGTGCGCATCGAGCGCGGCGGCAAGCCGGTAGGCGCTGTCGACCCCTCCGTTCCCGGAGTATACGAGGTGACGCTCACCTACAAGGACCCCGAAGGTGGTCCCGACCGGGTGGTGCTGCGCACCTACCGCGTGCCCGCTCCTGACGAGCCGGCGCCTCCCGATGGACCATCTGCCCCGGGCGACGGCAGTGGCGATGCAGCCGGTAACGACGACGGTTCGGGCGCCGGGCAGCCGAGCCCGCTGCCGGATGCCGGCAACCCGCCGGCCCCCAAGCCCGCGGCCGGCGGCATCCTGCCCGTCTCCGGCGACGCCGCCCCGCTCGCGGCCGCT
>DBFAWQ010000124.1:0-12205 GCA_048242115.1 Eggerthellaceae bacterium | reverse complement strand
GAATGCGTCGGCATCGAGACGGTGTGGTTCGGGCAGAACATCACGGCGGCGTTCGCCACCGGGCAGGCTCGCGGGGCGGCGCTGGTGGCTTGCGCCGAAGGGGGGCTTCAGGTGGGGGAGTTCACCCCGCGCCAGATCAAGCTCGCCGTGGTGGGCACGGGCACCGCTTCGAAGGACCAGGTTTCCTACATGGTGCGCCAGGTGCTGCGCCTGCAGGAGACGCCCCATCCCGATCATGCCGCCGATGCGCTGGCGGCGGCCATCTGCTATACAACCCACGACGGCTTCGCCCGGGCGGAGGAGCGTTTCGACTCCGCGGTCAAGCGGGCCCAAAGCCGCCGTCCCTCCTCGGAAAGGACCTGCGCATGATCGCGTTTCTGGAAGGCATGCTCGCCGGGCGTTCGGCTCAGGCGGCATACATAAGCGCCGGGGGGATCGGGTTTCAGGTCTTCATGGCCGCAGGCTCCCTGGCCAAGCTGCCGGAGATCGGGCAGAAGGCGTCGGTTCTCACGTACATGCAGGTGAGCGAAAACGGCGTGGCTCTGTACGGCTTTCTCTCACAAGAGGAGAAGGACCTGTTCGAGCGCCTTATCAGCGTCAGCGGCATCGGGCCTAAAGTGGCGCTGTCGGCCCTGTCGACGTTCTCGCCCTCCCAGCTTGCCCAGGCCGTGGCCTCCCAGGACACGGCCCTTATCGCGAAGATTCCCGGTGTGGGCAAGAAGACGGCATCGCGTATAGTCGTGGAACTGAAGGGCTCCTTGGACGAGCTGGGCCGCAACCTGTTCGAGGACGGTGCGGCGGCGGGTTCTGCGCCGGGGGCCAGCAGGGCCGTGGAGGATCTGCTGGCGCTGGGCTTCACCGCCGACGAGGCGCAGCTTGCCCTGCGCGGTGCCCCGGAAGGCGCCACCGAGCAGCAGCTTTTGCAGTACGCGTTGAAGCGCCTGGGCTAAGGTGGGACCATGGTTGCGTTCGATTCCGAAATAGAGGGCATGGTGTTCTTCTCCGGCAACGAGGGTTCCCTCGGGGGCGCCGCGGCGCAGGAGCGGCCGGTCGCCCCCAACCTTATCGAGGAGGACCTGGCCTTGGACCGCAGCCTGCGTCCCAAGCGGCTGTCGGAATACCTGGGTCAAACGAAGGTGAAGGAATCCCTGGCCATCCTCATACAGGCCGCCCAGGAGCGCGGGGACGTGGCCGACCACATCCTGTTCTCGGGACCTCCCGGCCTGGGGAAGACCACCTTGGCCCAGGTGGTCGCCAACGAGATGAACGCCAACATTCGCGCCACCAGCGGGCCCGCCATCGAGAGGACCGGCGATTTGGCCGCCATCCTCACGAACCTCGAAGAAGGCGATGTGCTGTTCATCGACGAAATCCACCGCTTGAACCGCATGGTGGAGGAGGTGCTCTATCCGGCCTTGGAGGACTTCGCGCTGGACATCGTGGTGGGCAAGGGACCGGCGGCACGCTCCATCCGGTTGGATATCCCGCGCTTCACGTTGGTGGGCGCCACCACCCGCACGGGGCTGCTCACCGGGCCTTTGCGCGACCGCTTCGGCGTGGTGTTCCGCCTGCAGTACTACACTCCCGAGGAGCTCTCCCAGATCGTGGAGCGCTCGGCGGCCATCCTGGATGTGGCCATTGCGCCGGATGGGGCCCTAGAGATTGCCCGGCGCAGCCGCGGGACGCCCCGCTTGGCAAACCGCCTGCTCAAACGCGTTCGCGATTGGGCTCAGGTGCGCGGCGCCTCCGTCATCGACGAGGATGTGGCCGCCCAGGCCCTCAGCTTCTTCGAGGTTGACTCCCTGGGGCTGGATGCCATGGACAACAAGATCCTGGAGATGCTCTGCGTGCAGTTCGGCGGCCGTCCGGTGGGCCTTACCACCATCGCCTCGGCGCTGTCGGAGTCCCCGGACACCTTGGAGGACGTCTACGAGCCCTTCCTCATGCAGCAGGGATTGCTCGTGCGCACCCCCAAGGGACGCCAGGCGACCGAGCGCGCCTACGACCATCTGGGGCTTGCCGTGCCGCCCCGCAGCTAGAACGCCCCCGAAGGCTCGAAAGGAACATCCGTGCTCGAACGCGATTATCTCATGAACATCCTGCTCCAGTACGCCGAAATCCTCAGGCGCAGCTGGTTCAAGGCCCGGCGCGAAGCCGACCCCCGGGGAGCGGCCGACATGCTGGAGTCCGCCGTCAGCCAGGCGACCGACATCGACGGGGCCACCTTGCTGTCGCTGGCCCCCGAGTCCATGGCCGGTATCCTACAGGTCTCCGGGGTGGACGAGCGCGTTGTGGGCTACATCGCCCGCAGCCTGTGCCTGGCGTCGGCCTATCTGGGCGAGGCGGGGGACGGCCAGCTTGCTGCGCTGCGCCTGCAGCAGGCTCGCGCCCTGGCCGAGGCCTATGGGGTCGACCTTCCGGATTCCCCCGAGGAGCTGGCCGCCTTGGCGGACGACTCCGAGGGTCGCTGCTTCCAGGAGGGCTGGGAGGCCCCGCTCGTAGACATCGCCCAGGCTCCCTCGGAAACGGTCGGTCCCGCATTCGAGCGGCCGCTTCGCCCTTAGGGCTGCACCGAGCAGGTTTCGCCCCATGCGTATCGCCAACGTCATAGTGGATGTGGCCACCCAGGCCCTGGATACCGCATACTCGTACCTGGTGCCGGACGCCGATGGGGAGGGTGTCCCCGCAGCCGGCATCCCCTCGCTTTTCCCCGAGGAGAGCGCTTCCGTCATCGGTCGCGACGGGTCGGCGCGTGGTCCGGCATGCGCGGCTCCCGCCTCGAGTCCTTGCGGCGAGGGCATCGCGCCGGCCGGCTCGGAGGGGGCCGGCGAGCGGGAGGTGCAGGTGGGTTGCGCCGTGCTGGTGCCTTTGGGCAGCCGGCGTGCCGTCGGCTTCGTGGTTTCGGTGGAGGACCGCCCGCGGGCCTCCCTGGACGCGCGGATGCTCAAGGCGCTGAAACCCATTCTCGGCGTGCTGTCCGACCCGTTCTTCGACGAGGAGGCCGCCGCATGCGCCCAATGGATGGCGGACCGCTACATAGCCCCCCTGTCGTCCTGCGTGCGCCTGTTCACGCCTCCCGGGGGCGTTCCCCGCATGGTGAGGGACAACCGCGGCTACTGGGTGGTGGAGCAGCCGGCCGTGGCGCAGGTGGACGACCGCTGGGTGGTGCCGGGGCCTGCGATCGACGCGTTCGAGCCGAAGCCGAACGCCGTGAAGCAGCAGGCCATACTGAAGGCGGTGGCGGCCGGCGATTTGCGCGTGGCCGAGCTTGCGGCCGAGCTCGGCGCGGTTTCCTCCGCTTTGAAGACGCTCGAGAAGCAGGGGGCCGTGCGCGTCGAGCGCCGTCGCCGCCAACGCTTCGCGATTGAGGACAGCTGCCTTGCCGAGCCCGACCCCGCGCCGTCTTGCGCTCCGGCGTCGGATGCCCCGGATACAGGCGCCCCCCGGTCTTCCCGCACCCAGGGTGCGGCGACGTTGCCCCTGACCGACGAGCAGCAGCATGCCCTGCGGGTCATCGACGAGGCCCGTGAGCGCGGATGCGGGGAAGTGGTGCTGGTGGACGGCGTGACCGGCTCGGGCAAGACCGAAGTGTACCTGCGCGCCATCGCATCCGCGTTGTTCCAGGGGCGCAACGCCATCGTGCTGGTGCCGGAGATATCGCTCACCCCCCAGACTGTCGGGCGGTTCCGCGGCCGCTTCGGAGACCGGGTGGCGGTCATGCACTCGCGCATGAGCCAGGGGGAGCGCTTCGACCAGTGGGACCTCATACGCTCCGGGAAGGCGCGGGTGGTGGTGGGCGCCCGAAGCGCGCTGTTCGCGCCCATGGCCAACGTGGGACTCATCGTCATCGACGAGGAGCACGAGGGCTCCTACAAGCAGGACAGCGCTCCGCGCTACCATGCCCGGGACGTGGCCGTGTGGATGGCCCGTCGCAGCGGCGCGGCGGTGGTGCTGGGCAGCGCGACGCCCTCGCTCGAGGCGCTTCATGCCTGCGATACGCAGCCCTGCTGGCACCGGGTTCGGCTCGCCCAGCGGGCGAACCGCAGGCCCATGCCCCAGGTGTCCGTCGTGGACATGGCGGCCGAGTTCTCCCAAGGAGCTCGGTCCATGTTCTCTCGCGCCCTGACCGGACAGCTGCATCGGGAGCTGTCGGCCGGGCACAAGACGGTGCTCCTGCTGAACCAGCGCGGGTTCGCGAAGTTCCTGCTGTGCCGGGATTGCGGGTTCGTGCCCGAGTGCCCCTCCTGCGCAAGCTCGCTCACCTACCACGAGCAGGGAAACGCCCTCATCTGCCATCATTGCGGCTACACCGTGCCCTCCCCGGGCTGCTGCCCTGCGTGCGGCAGCCCCTACCTGAAGAAGTTCGGAGCGGGCACGCAGCGCGTGGAGGCGGAGCTGAGGGCGCTGCTGGACGGTATGGAGGGAGTGGGGCCGTCGGTTCCCATCATCCGCATGGACGCGGACACCACCGCGCGCAAGGGGGCCCACGAGGCGCTGCTTTCCCGTTTCGCCGATCCGGGCGCCTCGGTGCTCCTGGGCACCCAGATGATCGCGAAGGGGCTTGATTTCGACGAGGTCACCTTGGTGGGGGTCATCAACGCCGATACGCAGCTGCATCTGCCGGACTACCGTGCCGCCGAGCGCACCTTCCAGCTGATAGAGCAGGTGGCGGGCAGGGCCGGTCGGGCGGAGCTTCCAGGGCGCGTGCTGGTGCAGACCTACGAGGCGAACAGCGTCCCCATCCTGGCTGCGGCTCGCTACGACCGGGAGCTGTTCTTGTCCAGCGAGCGCGCCAGGCGCCAGATGCTCGGCTACCCGCCTTACGTGCGCATGGCGAACATCCTGGTATGGGGCGCCGACGAGGACGAGGTGCGTGCCAGCGCCGTTGCGCTGCAGCGCGAAGTCGACCGAGCCGTGTTCGACTACGCCGGTACCCGCAACCTATGGGCCGTGCTGCCGGCGAACCCCTGCGTGCTCTCGAAGCTGCGCAACGCCTACCGCTGGCACATCGTGGTGAAGTGCCCGGCCGACCAGGACCTGTCGGCGGCCTTGGTGGGGCTCTTTCGCCACAGGAAGCCCTCGCGCACGGTGAATGTGGCTGTGGACATCGACCCGGTGAGCATTCTGTAGCGCGCTTCGGCGCAAGGGATGCCCCGCTGCCGCGTAGGGTGGAAGGCTCCACTGCGGCCGCTGCGGTTACGGGGAGGGGTGGCTCCTCGCCGTTCCGATTACGCCGTGCGCGTTCCCCGGCGCGGGAGGCTGCGGGCGGCAGTTTTTGTGCCCTCGGCTCTGCGGGGATAGGTTGGGTGCGCCGCTATGCGTATAATGGGCGCTTGGCAATCCGACGATCCTTTGGGGCTGAAGGGGGCTTCGACTTCCATGCAGAACAGGCATATCGCGTTTTCGCCGCCCGATGTGGGCGATTTGGAGATAGCGGCCGTGGCAGATGCCATGCGCAGCGGATGGATCACCACCGGGCCCCGCACGAAGGAGCTGGAGCAGCGTCTGAAGGACTTCACGGGGGCGGCCGGCTTCGTCTGCCTGAACTCCGCCACGGCGGCCTTGGAGTGCTGCCTGCGGGCCTTGGGGATAGGGCCGGGCGACGAGGTCATCGTGCCGGCCTACACCTATACGGCCAGCTGCTCGGTCATATGCCACGTGGGCGCCACCCCGGTCATGTGCGACGTGGCCGAGGGGTCGTTCCAGATGGACTACACCGCCATGGCGTCTCTTGTCACCCCGCGCACGAAGGCGGTCATCCCCGTCGACCTGGCGGGGCGCATGTGCGATTACGACCGTATCTTCGCCGAGCTCGAATCGGTCAAGGGCTGCTGGAGCCCAGCGCCGGGCACGGTTCAAGAGCATTTCGACCGAGTCATCGTGCTGGCCGACGCGGCACACGCGCTGGGCGCCACCTACCACGGACGCCCCTGCGGCTCGGTGGCGGACTTCACGGCCTTCTCGTTCCATGCGGTGAAGAACTTCACCACGGCCGAGGGCGGCGGCCTCGCCTGGCGCGACCACGGCTTTAGCAACGAGGAGTTCTACCGCCAGATGATGCTTCTGTCCCTGCACGGCCAGACGAAGGACGCGCTGGCGAAGAACAAGCTGGGGGCCTGGGAGTACGACATCGCCTTCCCCGGCTGGAAGTGCAACATGACCGACATCCAGGCCGCTATCGGGTTGGTGCAGCTGGACCGCTACCCGCAGCTGCTGGACCGCCGGCGTCGGATCATCGAGCGCTACCAGGAGGGCATCGCGGCGCGCCCGGTGGAGTGGCTCGTCCACTACGACGACGAGGCGCAGTCCTCGGGGCATCTGATGATCGTGCGGCTGCTCGGCCGCGACCAGGCGTTCCGCAACCGCCTGATCGAGGTCATGGCCGAGCGCGGCGTGGCCACCAACGTGCATTACAAGCCGCTGCCCATGCTCACCGCCTACAAGGATCTGGGCTTTGCCATCGAGGACTACCCCCATGCCTTCGCGCAGTTCGAGAACGAGATCACGCTGCCGCTGCACACGTTGCTTTCCGACGAGGACGTGGAGTATGTGATCGAGGCGTTCCTCGAGGGCTACGACCAGGTGGCCCGGGAGCTGGGGGAGCCGGAGGGGCGGGCCTGATGTACCGCCGCTTCTTCAAACGGCTGCTCGACATCGTCGTGTCGCTGGTGGCGCTTCCCCTGGTGCTGCTGGTCATCGCGGTGCTGGCCCCCGTCATCTACTTCGAGGACAAGGGGCCCGTCTTCTACAACGCGCCGCGGGTGGGCAAGGACGGGAGGCCTTTCGTCATGTTCAAGCTGCGCTCCATGAAGGTGAACGCCCCCGACCTCACCATGGCCGACGGGTCCACCTACAACGGCAGCGACGACCCGCGCATGACGAAGGTGGGCGCGTTCATGCGCCGCACCAGCCTGGACGAGTTCCCGCAGTTCCTGAACGTCCTCGGCGGCTCCATGAGCGTCATCGGCCCCCGGCCCGACCTGGAGCGCGAGACGCTGCTCTACGAGGGGAACGAGCGGGAGAAGTTGCTGGTGAAGCCCGGCATCACCGGCTATGCGGCTGCCTACGGGCGCAATTCGCTGCCCTGGCACGACCGCTTGGCTATGGATGTGTTCTATGTTCACAACCTCAGCTTCGTTTTCGATGTTAAAATATTTTTCCATACCATAAAGACCGTTTTCGCCCAGGAAGGCGTCTACGTCCAGCAGGAAGAGGGCGGAAACGGCGCTGGTTAGAAGGGGCTGGCTTCGGCCGGCGTCTTCGGAAAACCTTCCATGTACCCTATTCGCAGCAACGGAGGTTCCATGAAACGCGGTAGCGGACGTCTTATCCGTCTTTTCCTGGCAGGGGTGCTGGCGTTGGGCCTGGCGCCCCTGCCGGCTTTCGGCCAGCAGCCGGACGCTTCCGGCGATGCGGCCGTCGGTGCGGCCCAAACCCCGGCGGGAGGCATATCCTTCGTCTATCTGGACGAGGAGGCGCCCGAGCCCGGCGGCGTGCAGTCGGTGGTCGTGGCCTTCGCTGAGGAGGACGCCGGCTTCGCCTCGGCGGTGCTGCGGGGGAGCCTGCCCGACGGCACGCCCTTCTCCGTGGCCTGCGATCGGCAGGCCGAGGGCGCGGCGCTCTTCACGCTGGAGGGCCTGGAGGCGGGCCTGTACACGCTGGAGGCCGTCGAACTTGCGGGGGAGGGCGGCGCCGCTCTGGGGTCCCAGCAGCTGGTCTCCGAAGAGGGGCAGCCCTACTCCTTCGCCGTGGCTCCTTCCGCCGACGGGGCCTTCGACCAGGACGGCGCCACTGCGGAAGACGTGCTGGCCTACGCGTCTGACGGCTTCGGGGACGTTGCGGCTGTGTCCTCCACGCTCCTCGACGGTACCGACGGTATAGCCCAGGCGGTCGAGGAGGCGGCCTGCGCGGCGGCTTCGGCCGAACCTTCCTTCGAAGCGGGGATCATGACGCTTTCGGGCGGCGATTCGAGTGCTCTCGGGCGTGCTTCCGCGGGCACCCGCGAGGTGGTCGTGGCCATCGACCCGGGGCATGGCGGAAGCGACCCGGGCGCCGTGGCCAGCGGGCTTCGCGAGGCGGACCTTACCTGGGAAATCGCCCAGGCGTGCGTGGCGCGCCTGAAGGAGCTCGGCATCAAGACCTACGTGACGCGCGCGAAGAACGAGTGCCCGGGCCTGACGGAGCGGGTGGAGCGGGCCGTCGATGCCGGCGCCAGCGCGTTCGTCAGCATCCACCTGAACTCCGCGACGGCCTCCTCCGCCAACGGTGCCGAGGTGTGGTATCCCAACAAAAGCTCGTACCGCTACGATATCCACGAGCAGGGTCTGGAGCTGTCCACGGCCATCCTGAAGAAGCTGACGGCGTTGGGGCTGACGAACCGGGGCGCGAAGGTCAAGGACGCAACGGCCGAGGACGGCGATGAGCCCGAGACCTATCCCGACAACGGCGGCGTGGCCGACTACTACACCGTCATCAACGAGGCGCGCCGCAACAACATCGTGGGCATCATCGTGGAGCACTGCTTCATCACCAACAACGCCGAGGCTTTGCGGTTGCGCGACCCGCAGTTCGTGAAGAGCCTTGGCGTGGCCGACGCTGAAGGCATAGCGCAGTCCGTCGAGAACGGCGTGATCTCGCCCGCGCTTCCCAAGCCCGGCGAGAACGACGGGTCTAATCCGAAGGATCAGTGGGAGAAGCGCGGAAGCACCTGGTACCGCTTCGGGCCTGACGGCAAGCTGGTGGTGGGATGGGCCGACATAGGCGGCGCACGCTACCATTTCGGCGAGGACGGGGCTATGGACACCGGCTGGCGGCAGATAGACGGCGGCTGGTACTGGTTCGAAGAGTGGGGAGGCATGGCCACCGGCTGGACCTGGGTTGGCGACCGCTGCTTCTACCTGGACCCCGAGACCGGCCGGATGCTGAGCTCGCGAAACGCGGTGGTAGAGGGGACCTACTACGCCTTCGACGCCTCCGGCGCATGGATCGACGGCGAGGACGGCTGGCAGTACAGTAGCGGCGGCTGGTATTGGCTGGAGGACGGCGCCGTGCGCACCGGCTGGCTGAGCCTGTGGGGCAACTGGTACTGGCTGGATTCGCAGACGGGCGTCATGGCCACGGGCTGGAAGCAGGTGGGCGGCGCCTGGTATTGGATGGATGCCTCCGGAGCCATGGAGACGGGCTGGCTGCATCTGGGCAGCACCTGGTACCATCTGGCTGCCTCGGGAGCCATGGACGAGGGGTGGCTGCGCTTGAACGGCGCCTGGTACTACCTCAACCCCGGAAGCGGCGCCATGGCCGAGGGGTGGAGGCAGATGGGCGGCGTGCGGTACTACCTCAACCCCGGCTCGGGGGCCATGGCCGAGGGCTGGAAACTCGTCGGCGGCACTTGGTACTACCTCGATCCGGGCTCCGGCGCCATGGCCGAGGGGTGGAAGCGGGTGAACGGCGCGTGGTACTACCTCGATCCGGGCTCCGGCGCCATGGCCACCGGCTGGAAGCGCGTCGGCGGCACCTGGTACCTGCTCGATGGGTCCGGCGCCATGGAGAGCGGCTGGCAGCATGTGGGCGGCAGCTGGTACCTGCTGGGCGACGAGGGCGACGGCTCCATGAGGACCGGCTGGCAGTATCGGGATGGTAACTGGTACCTGCTGGGCGATGCGGGCGACGGCGCCATGAAGACCGGCTGGCAGAAGGTGAACGGCAAGTGGTACCTGCTGGGGGAGGCCCACGACGGCGCGATGAAGACCGGCTGGCAGAAGGTGGGCAGCACCTGGTATTTGCTGGGCGGCCCGGGCGACGGGGCCATGCGCATCGGCTGGCAGAACGTGGCGGGCGAATGGTACTACCTGGACGCCTCCGGTGCCATGGCCACGGGTTCGAGGACCATCAACGGGGTCGTGCGCAACTTCGGCGGGAACGGCGCGTGTCAGAACCCCCCTGCCGAGCCGGCGCTCGAACCGCTGCCCGAAGAGGTGCAAGATCCGCAGCCCGAAGAGTCTCTGCTCACCATCATGGGGCCTCCGACCG
Source organism: Eggerthellaceae bacterium (assembly GCA_048242115.1). Classification (GTDB taxonomy): domain Bacteria; phylum Actinomycetota; class Coriobacteriia; order Coriobacteriales; family Eggerthellaceae; genus Xiamenia. The sequence goes on along the minus strand of DBFAWQ010000124.1, from coordinate 2,176 downwards.
CGTCGGTGGACCAGATGGTGCAGGCCTACATGCGCACCAACGCTGCCTACCCGGCCGAAGCCCTGAGCCGGGGCGGCGCGCCTACGGTGCGCGACTTCTGCCAGATCGTCTACGACGAGGCCGTGGCCGAGGGGGTGCGTCCCGAGGTAGTGTACTGCCAGGTCATGCACGAGACCGGCAACCTCAAGTTCGGCGGCGACGTGAAGATCGAGCAGTACAACTTCGCGGGGCTGGGCGCAACCGGCGGCGGCAACCCGGGTAACTCCTTCAAGGACGTGCGCACCGGCATCCGGGCCCAGGTGCAGCATCTGAAGTGCTACGCCTGCGCCGAGCCGCTGAACCAGGTGAAGGTGGACCCCCGGTGGTGGGACGCCCTGCGCGGCACGGCCGTGTACGTGCAGCACCTGGGCATCCAGGAGAACCCGAACACCGTGCGCAACGAGGACGGCACCATTGCCACCGGACGCGGCTGGGCCACGGCGAAGAACTACGGCTACACCCTGGCCAACAGCATCAAGCTGTACTTCGGCGTGGAATAGGCCGCGAAGCGTACGAATCCGAATTCGCATCCCAGCGCTTCGACCTGCCGTTCGGAATCATTCCCACGCAAAAGCAGGGCCCCGCTGCAAGATTGCGGGGCCCTGCTCGTTCTCCGATTGCGTCTTTCGGACGCTCCTAGCCCAGGAAGTCCTCCAAAATCTCCTGCTCGGCTTCCTCCTCGGTCAGCCCCAGCGTCATGAGCTTCACGATCTGGTCGCCGGCGATCTTGCCGATGGCGGCCTCGTGGACGAGCATCGCGTCCTCGCTGGCGGCTTCGATGCCGGGGATGGCCTTCACCTTGGCGCTGCCCATGATGATGGCGTCGCACTGCACGTGCCCGCGGCACTGCGCCTCGCCGATGACCAACGGGTTGAATATCTGCACGGAGTTGTCCTGGGCCACGCTGCGCGAGATGACCTGCACGCTGGAACCGTCGCCCTTAAGCTCGATCTTCATGTTCGAGGTGGCCGTCTGGTCGTCGTGCGTGAGCAGCTTCTCGGTGAGCACGAGCTTCGCGTCCTCGTGCAGGACGGCGTTGGTGTCGCGGATGGTGGAGGACACCCCGCGCAGCTGGATGAGCTCCATCTCGCAGGAGGAGCCCTCCTCCATCTCCACGTTTGTCACGGGGTTCAGGATGCGCTCGCCGGTGCCCTCGCCTTCGCCGTAGTGCTTCTCCACGTAGCGCACGTGCGAGTTCTTCCCGCAGTGGAAGGTGTGGATGCCGTCGTGCTCGGAGGCGGCGTGGGAGTCGTTGTGGATGCCGCAGCCGGCGACGATGGTGACGTCGCAGTCCTCGCCGATGTAGAAGGTGTTGTACACCACGTCCTTCAGCCCCGCCTGGGTGACGATGACGGGGATGAACACCGTCTCGCCCTTGGTGCCGGGTTTGATGGTGATGTCGATGCCGGGGTTGTCGGTCTTGGTGGCTATCTCGATGTTGGCCGAGGAATGGCGCTCCACCAGCTGGCCGTCCCGTCGGATGTTGAAGGCGCCGTTGGGCATGCCGTGGATGTTTGCGATCTCGGCGAGGAGGTTCTCGTCGATGGGCGACAGGTCTACTGCCATGGTCTCTCTCCGTTCGGGTAGCTGCGGGCGCCGGGCCGTCGGTTGCGCGGTCCGGGCGCCCGTGTGGGGTTTCGTCTAGCAGGTGGTGGGGATCTCGGTCAGGTGCAGCTCGGTGGGGGTGGACAGCTGGCAGCCCGGGACGCCCTTGGCGACGAAGCCGAGCGTGGGCAGCAACTCCTCGGGCGTGCCCACCTCCTGCACCTTGCCGTCGCGCAGAAGCACGATCTCGTCCGCCAGCTGGATGATGCGCTCCTGGTGGCTGATGATGACGATGGAGCGGCCGTCGCGGGCGGCGTGGATGTCGCGGAAGGTCTCGGTCAGGCGGTCGAAGCTCCACAGGTCGATGCCGGCCTCGGGTTCGTCGTAGATGGCAAGCGCCGGGTCGCGGGCCAGGATGGTGGCGATCTCGATGCGCTTCACCTCGCCGCCGGAGAGCGACTTGTCCACTTCGCGGGTGAGGTAGCTTGCCGAGCACAGGCCCACCTTGGCCAGGTACTCGTTGCAGGCGAGCATTGGCAGCTTCTTGCCCGCGGCGATGTCCAGCAGCTTCTTCACCTTCATGCCCTTGAAG
>DBFAWQ010000123.1:0-5648 GCA_048242115.1 Eggerthellaceae bacterium | reverse complement strand
CCTGGAGATCATCATCGACCGTCTGCTGCGCGAGTTCAAAGTGGAGGCCAACGTCGGCAAGCCGCAGGTAGCCTACCGCGAGCGTCCGGGCCACGAGGTGCTGGGCGCCGAGGGCAAGTTCGTCCGCCAGACCGGCGGTCGCGGCCAGTACGGCCACGCGGTCATCAACATGTACCCGCAGGAGCCCGGTGCCGGCTACCTCTTCGAGAACAAGATCGTGGGCGGCGTGGTCCCCAAGGAGTACATCCCGTCCATCGACAAGGGCATCCAGGAGGCGCTGAACTCGGGCGTTCTGGCCGGTTACCCGGTCGAGGACGTGCGCGTCGAGCTCATCGACGGCAGCTACCACGACGTCGACTCCTCCGAGGCGGCCTTCAAGGTGGCAGGTTCCATGGCCATCAAGGATGCGCTTCGCAAGTCGAACCCGGTCATCCTCGAGCCGGTCATGGCCGTGGAAGTGGAGACCCCCGAGGAGTACACCGGCTTCGTCATGGGCGACATTCCCAGCCGCCGCGGCATGATTCAGGGCCAGGAGAAACAGGGCAACGCTATCGCTATCCAGGCAAAGGTGCCCCTGGGAAACATGTTCGGCTACGCGACCGACCTTCGCAGCGGCACGCAGGGCCGTGCGACCTACACTATGCAGTTCGACTCCTACGAGCCGGTTCCCAAGAGCGTGTCCGAAGAGATCATCAGCAAGGCCGGCGGCAACGCGTAAGCGCGCAGGCGAAATTTGGAGGTAAGACAAGTGGCTAATCAGAAGATTCGCATCCGCTTGAAGGGCTACGATCACGAGATCGTCGACCAGTCCACGAAGCTCATCGTGGATACCGCCCTGAAGACGGGTGCCAAGGTTTCCGGGCCCATTCCGCTGCCGACGGAGCGCAACATGTACTGCGTCATCCGCGGGCCCCATGTGAACAAGGACTCCCGCGAGCAGTTCGAGATGCGCACGCACAAGCGCCTCATCGACATCCTGGAGCCCACGCCGAACACGGTTGATTCCCTTATGCGCCTCGACCTGCCGGCCGGCGTCGACATCGAGATCAAGCTGTAAGGGGTGTAGCAGAAAATGATTAACGCCATTTTTGGTAAGAAGATCGGCATGACCCAGATCTTCGACGAGAACGACCGCGTGATCCCGGTCACCGTCATCCAGGCCGAGCCGAACCAGGTTTGCCAGGTGAAGACCAAGGCCACCGACGGCTACGAGGCCGTGCAGATGGGCTTCGGCGCCGTGAAGCCCAAGAAGGTCAACAAGCCCATGGCGGGCCATTTCGCGAAGCTCGGCACCGAGCCCACCCGCTACCTGCGCGAGGTGCGCGTGGAGGACGCCTCCGAGTACTCCGTGGGCGACCTGCAGACGGTGGCGGCCTTCGCCGAGGTGAAGAAGGTCGACGTGACCGGCACCTCGAAGGGCAAGGGCTTCGCCGGCGTCATGAAGCGCTACGGCTTCGCCGGCGGCCCGGGCGGCCATGGTGCGCACTTCCACCGCGCCCCCGGTTCCGTGGGCCAGTGCGCCACGCCCTCCCGCGTGTTCAAGGGCCTGCGCCTTCCGGGGCACATGGGCTGCGACACCGTGACGGTGAAGAACCTGGAGGTGGTCCGCATCGACGAGGACCAGAACCTCATCCTGGTGAAGGGCGCCGTACCCGGCGGCAAGAACGGCATCGTCCGCGTCCGCATGGCCTAGGCGCCGGCAGGACCTGTAAGGAGCTACTTTCATGACGACTATCGAGATCAAAGACGCGAAGGGCGAGGCCGCCGGCACGGTCGAGCTTCCCGCCTCCGTGTACGGCATCGAGCCGAACGTGCCGGTCATGCACCAGGTTGTCCGCGCCCAGCGCGCTTCCTGGCGTGCCGGTACCCATGACACCCGCACCCGCGGCGAAGTCCGTGGCGGCGGCAAGAAGCCCTGGCGCCAGAAGGGCACCGGCCGTGCCCGCCAGGGTACCATCCGCGCACCCCACTGGACCGGCGGCGGCGTGGTGTTCGGCCCGCATCCCCGCTCCTACGCCTTCCGCGTGAACAACAAGGAAGTGAAGCTGGCCATGCGCAGCGCGCTTTCCGCGAAGCTGGCCGACGGGCAGCTGGTGGTGGTGAAGGACTTCGCCTTCGAGAAGCCCCGCACCAAGGACGCCGTGGCCGTGCTGAAGGCCCTGGGGCTGGACCGCCGCACCACGGTGGTCATCCCCGACGACGCGGTGGAGACCTTCCTGTCCTTCCGCAACATCCCAACGGTGAACGTGATGCCCGTGTCGGCCATCAACACCTACGAGCTGATCGACAACAAGGCTCTGGTCATCTGCGAGTCTTGCCTGAGCTACATCGAGGAGGTGCTTGCTTAAAATGCAGAAGGATCCCCGCGAGGTCATCATCCGCCCCATCATCACCGAGCATAGCTACGACATGATGGAGCACAACGTCTACACCTTCGAGGTGGCCAAGGACGCCAACAAGATCGAGGTGCGCCAGGCGATCGAGGCCATCTTCGGCGTGAAGGTCGAGAAGGTCAACACGCTGAACGTGAAGTCGAAGCCGAAGCGCGTCCGCTACCAGCTGGGCCGTACCCGTACCTGGAAGAAGGCCATGGTCACGCTGAAGGACGGCGATACCATCGAGCTGTTCGCCAGCTAGGGCGTCGATCGACATAGAGCAAGTTGACGCTGGGGCTCTGCCGCGATAGGCAGAGCCCCTTTCCGCTTAACGGGCGCGGTTGGCGTAGGGCGGCCGATCGGCTTGCGCAAGGTCTGTGTACCATGCGCGCGGACCGCGTGCTTGCGTGCGCGCAAGCTATAATGCACGGGTAAGGAATCTGCGAGGGGAACGGACGGCGTCTTGGTCGGGGGCGAATACGGAAACAGCGGCGCGGTGGGCTCGCGGAACCCGCAGCGTCGGCCTGCGCGTTCGGGCGCGGCCCAAGTGCATCGCCGCCCCTCGGTCAACGGCCGCCAACATCCCGTTCTCGCACAGCCCGCAAGCGCTCGGACCCGAAAACCGGCGGACGGGGAGCCGACTGCCGGGCGCACCTTTCAAAACGCGGGCCGCGTCGTTCCTTCGGAATGCGAACCTATGCGTCCCGCCGCGGATTCCCGGTCCCCGTGGATTGCGGGGGCGTCCCCGCATGCGCGGGCTGGCGACCGCAACGACCCCTTCGAAAGGGCTGACTCCCGGCATGCGATGCCGCCTGCCCGGCGAAGCGGTCGGGCTGCGACGGCTGCTTCCCAAGCTCGCGCCCACGGATCTTCCCGCGCCGACCGCGAAGCGGCCGTCCTGCGCATGCGACGCGCCAGCAGGATGTACACGCTGCGCATCGTGGCGATCGTCGCCGTCGCCGTCCTGCTTGTCGCGGGCTACGGGTGGGGTGCGGCGAAGTACCGCGACAGCTTCTATCCGGCCACCAGCGCCTACGGGATCGACTTCGGGAAGGTCGAAGCGGGGCAGGTGCACCCGCTCGCCCAGGAGACCCTCTCGGCCTACGCGCTGCATGTGACCGGTGCGGGCCTGGACCTGACGGTCCCCGGCGGCGACATCTCGCTGGCCTTCGCCTCCGACGACATCGGGCGGGACGTGCTGGACGCCCAGGAGTCGCTTTTGTGGCCCGTGGCCGCCCTGCTTCCCCATGACGCAAGCGAGTTCTTCCAAGTCGTCTACGACCGCGATGCGCTGCTGGCCATACTGCGCGAGGCCGTCGCTGCGGGAAACGAGTCGTCGCAGCAGGCGGCGGACCCCAACATCGCGTTCGACGAGGCGCAGGGCAAATGGGTGTACGAGCCCGCAGCTGCCGGCAGCGTGGTGGACGCCGAGGCGCTGGCGATAGCTTGCGAGAGGGCCATCGCATCCCACGAAACCGAGCTGGCCGTACCTGCGGAATGCGTGGGACAGGCGAGGCTGCCCGAGGACGTCGCGAAGAAGCAGGAAGCCGCGCAGAGAGCCAACGAGCTGTGCGCCGCCTACGACGCCACCTTCACGCTGGGCGGTTCGGCGACCTTCCGCGTGGACGCCGCCCAGGCTGCGCAGTGGATAGCCTTCGGCGACGATTACGAGGTCGCCATCGACCAGGGCAAGGTGGACGAATGGCTCGATTCCCTGGAAAGCCTGCTGTCGGGGGCGAGCTCGCGCACCTACGTGCGGCCCGACGGCAAGGTGTGCACCGTGGAGGGGGGCGACTATTCGTGGCGTGCCCAGGACGTGGATGCGGCCATGGAGGCCGTGCGGGCGGGCATGGCGGAGAGCGGCTCGGTTACCGACATCCCCTGCAGCACCGTCGGCAACGGATTCCTGGGGCTGCCCGGGGCTGACTGGGGCAAGAGCTACGTGGACGTGGACATGGCCGAGCAGTATGCCCGCTTCTACGACGATGACGGCAACCTCGTATGGGAAAGCGACGTCATAACGGGGGTGTGGGGCACCCAGTACGAGACCCCCACCGGCGTATACGATATCACGGAGAAGCTCAGCCCCGCTCAACTGCGAAGCGTGGGGACTTTGGAGTACGTGGACGAGAACGGGGTGCTGCAGGTGGAGGAGGACCACGTGTTCGGGCGCGACGTGGACTACTGGATGCCCTTCATCGGCACGTTCATCGGCCTGCACGACGCCTGGTGGCAGACGGAGTTCGGCGGCGAGCTGTACAAGGACGGCTACTTCGGAAGCGGCGGCTGCGTGAACCTGCCGACGGAGGCGGCCGCCGAGCTCTACCAGCTGATCGAGCCCGGGGACGTGGTGGTGACGCACTACTAGGCGCGGGCGCGGCTTCGGCATGCGGGCCGACCGTGCGCGCAACCGGCGCAATTCTGCTGTTCGGGGGGAGGGGCGTATCCGAAACGGTCCCGCTGCGCAGGCATGGGCTATCATAGACGGCGGTCTCATCCGGGGCGTGCGCGCGTGCGCGGTTCGGCCCCGCCAAACCGGAAGGAAAGCGAACCCTATGACCGACAAGCTAACGGAGCACGACGTCCGCGGCATCGCGGAGTACGTGCGCATTGGGCTTACCGACGAGGAGGTGGCCGCCATGACGCGGGACCTCAACGCCATCATCGAGAGCCTGGCCCCCATCACCGAGTACGACCTCGAGGGCGTCGAGCCCACGTTCCATCCCATCGGGGGCCTGTCCAACGTCATGCGCGAGGATGCGGAGGTGCCCGGCTTCACGCAGGCCGAGGCGCTGGCCAACGCGCCGCGCCAGCAGGACGGCAGCTTCCTTATCCCGTCGATCTTAGGCGAAGGGGGCGATCGCTGATGGCCGGGCACGAGACCGCGTTTGCGGAGATGAGCGTGGCGCAGCTGCAGGCCGGGCTGCGAGCCGGCGACTTCAGCGCCCGCGAGGTGGCCGAGGGGGCCCTTGCCCGCGTGCGGCTGGCCGACCCGCAGGTGCATGCCTTCCTGGAGGTGACCGAGGATTTGGCGTACAAGGCCGCCGAGCGCGTGGACGCGGCCATCGCCTCGGGCGACCTGGGCGCGGCGGGGATCCTCGCCGGCGTGCCGGTGGCCTTCAAGGACAACATGAATCTGGTGGGCACCAGGACCACCTGCAGCTCCCAGATGCTCGAGAGCTACCAGTCCGCCTACACCGCCACCTGCGTGAGGCGCATCATCGACCAGGGCGGCATCCCCCTGGGCAAGCTCAACATGGACGAGTTCGCCTT
>DBFAWQ010000122.1:0-11065 GCA_048242115.1 Eggerthellaceae bacterium | reverse complement strand
ATGACCACCAGGAACAACGCCCCGGCCAGCACCATGCGAAACGCCGTCACGAACGCCGGCGACGCCCCGTAGCCGTCGAAGAGAAACTGCGCTCCGGCCCCCGACACGCCCCAAAGCGCCGCCCCCGCCAAGGTCATAGCGAATCCGACCCAAAAGCCCCTGCGAGCTGCCACGTTACCGATCCCCCCGTTTGACGGAAGTCGCCGCCCGGTCCCGGTCTGCCAGAGACTTCTCCAGCAGATGCCGCCGATAATCTGCCCGCCAATCCATTCCCTCAGGAAACGCCGGGCGCACCGCAGCTTCAAATTCGAACGAGCATCCTCCGACCAGGTGCAGAAGACGATTCCTCTTTTCCGCAACAGCATCTTCTCCCATTGGCGGAGCCCTCACTCTCCTATCCAGTATGGCAACGATATACGCATCGGCAAACGCCGTCCAAATCTACGATAACTCCGCCCAAAGATACGCAATGTCGCATCTGAAATCAAGTGCAGCTCCGCTTTGCCTTCTTGATGTTGTACTAATTTTGTTGTACTTTATCGAAAAAGCGAAAGGAGGCTGCAACATGAACGAGGCCATGGTCACCGGGCGCATGAGCGCGCGAAAGAAGCAGCAGGGAGCGCGCGTGCTCAAACGGAGCGGCCTGAACGCCAGCGAGGCGATCAACCTGCTCTACGACCGCATCATCGCGGAAGGGACAGATTGGCTGACCGGCCCCTCGGAGCCTAGCAAAATGCATTGGCACCAGGCCGCCAGCTTCGTGGACAGTTTGTCGAAACCCTGCGAGTCCAGGTTCGACGCCATGTCGAAAGCCGATATCAAACGCGAGCGCTTGGCGTCGAAGGACTTGATGTAGCATGGTGCGCGCGAAGCTCCTGCTCGACACGAACGTCGTGGTCGACTACCTGAGCGTCCGCGAACCCCACTACGCCTCCGCGCGGCTGCTCATGTTAACCGGCTACGCCGGGGAGTTCGAGCTGTGGATATCGTCGTCCCAGGTAACGGACCTCATCTACATTCTGTCCGACGGTGGCCGCCGCAGCCAGCTGGACGAGACGCTGGAACGCTTGCAGAAGCTGAGAACCTTCGTGAACGTGTTCCCCGTGAGCGACCGCGAGATCGACCTCATGCTGGCAGCCCGCTGGAAGGATCCGGAAGATTACCTGCTGGTCGAGGTCGCGCTGGCGCTGAGGGCCGACGCCATCATCACGCGCAACGGAGAGGACTTCCCGAAGGACCTCGTTCCCGTCATGGACTGCGACGAGTTCTTCGCATGGCTGAAGAAGGAGCACGGTATCGACTACGCGGAGATGCCCCTGTAGTCTCTCGCCCCGAGAGCCCGCATAATCGATTCACGGGTTTTTCTACATGAAGGCGCCGATTATGCGGGCCAGGCGGGCTGAGGGGATGCCAATAGTGCGGGCTGAGGGGTGCGGCGGTCAGACAGCCTCACCGGCGCTCAGGTCTTCGGGCGCTGCGCACTTGACGCTGGCTACAACTGGCCGACAGTCGCCAGCCGACGGCTCGGTCTCGGCCGTCGCAGCCGACTGGCGATTCGCCAGCGCTCGAACGACGCGCAGGACGGCGTAGAGGCCGAACACCGTTGCGTACACGGCCACGCTCTGGATCGCCGAGGCGCGTCCGTTGACCGCCGCAGGTCCCAGCATCATCACCAGATGCGCGAAGACCAGGGCGAAGAACACGTAGGAAAGCTGCTGGACGCGCTTCCACGTGCTGGCACGCATATGCTGCTTCACCCAAGAAAAGGACGTGACACCCAGCACCAGCACCAGGACGAGCAGCACCATGGCCACCCCCAGCGACAGCGCCACGTTGGCGCCCAGGGAAGCCATCCCGCCCTGCGCCCCCAGCGTCTTCGCCAAGCGCGGGACGTAAGACGATAGGTAGACCGCCATATGCCCCGCCACCAGCAGACATGCCAGAATCGAAAGCTCGGCACGCACGGGCCGCAGCCACAGCGACGCGCGGCTTGCGCGGGGCAGCACGCCGATGTACATCACCACCACGAACAGGGCCAGCGGCACGTAGCACTTCTGCATGGGCACCAGCAGGGCCATCCACAGCGACCGCGGCAGAAGCCCGTTCACCCCCGCCAGGAACACCGCATCCGCCGTGACCGCCAGCACGTAGAAGGCAACCGGGTAACTGCGCAGGAGGTTGCGCAGGGCAAAGCAGAGGACGGTCGTGACGCCCAACACCGCGAGGAAGTCCATGGCCGCCCCCTAGGACGCCCGCGCCGCAGCCGGCATCGCACGCTGCGCCATCTCGTCGGCGGCATCGGCCAGCACGTCGCGGTCGAGCTCCAGGAACGCCTCGGCCGCATCGACCACCCCGCGGTAGAAGCGCGTGGTCAGCAGCTGCCGGGCCACGTCGAACAGCAGCCCGGCCCAGGTGAGCACCTGACCCTCCAGAAACGCCCGGGAGGTCTCCGTCAGGTCGGCCGCGCGCTCGTTGTCGCCCTCGCGCAGGGCTTGGGCGGCGCGCTGCGCCAGACAGCCCAGAAACTCCAGCTCGAACGCCAGATGGTCCTCGGGAATGTCCAACCCCTCGCGAATCCCGACGCCCTGGGCCCGAAACGCCGCCAGCGCCTCGGCGCGCTGGGGTCCGTACAAAAGCCCCTTCTTTGACAGGAACACGCTCGCATAGGGGACGGCCACCTTGCCCTCGGCCGTGGCAAGCCCGTCGAAGCACATGGAGTAATCGCTGGCCAGAACCGACTTCGTACCCGTATGCCGGCGACGAAGCCCCCGGCCCATCGAATTGAAGCCGGCAAACAGCGGACTGTCCGCGCCCATGGTCTTGGCCCGCCCTGCGAAATCGGCCTGCGCTAGCATGGCGATTTCGTCCTCCCCAAGCGGCTTCAGGAAAAGCCTTGCGAGCATCCTATAGGTTGTCGCCCGCGAATCCATGAGCCGTGCAAGGTCCTCGGCGCCCATCGCCTCATCTGTCGCGTTCATCGAAGTTCCTTTCCCGAAAGCCGGCGGAACGGAGCACTTCCCCGCCCCGCCGGCCGAAATCGTTCGCCTAGCCCTTCGCTACCAGGGATCGCCACTCGCCCATGCCGTTCCACGGGGCGGTGGATTCCGACAGGATGTAGACGAAGGTGGCCTCGGCCCCATCGCCTGCCAGGGTGTAGGTGGGACGCCCCTCGGCCTTGGCGGCCGCCAGTACCTGGGACGCCTCGGAACCCGCGTCGTCCAGATCGCCGAAATGGCGGCACTTCGTGGGGCAGTTGTGCACGCACGGGGGGACCGCGTGGGCCTTATCCAGCGAGTCGGCCGGATTCTCCACACCGTCGCTTTCCGCGGTCAGATGGTTGCACAGCGTGCACTTCTCCACCACGTTGCGCTCCTCGTTGAACCAGCGGGCGCTAGGGCGTGCCGCACCGGCGTTGTCGGAGAACGGGCAGGCCGCAAGACAGGTCTTGCATCCGATGCACTCCTTGTCGCCTATCAGCACCACGCCGTTGTCCGGGTCGCGGTAGCTGGCGCCCGTGGGACACACCTCGATGCAGGGGGCATTCTCGCACTGTTGGCATTGGAACGGCAGCCAGTACATCTGGATGTCGGGATGGGTGCCGTAGGGCCCCACGTCGATGACGTCGCATCGGTAGTTGCCCAGCCCCGAGTTGTTCTCGAACTTGCACGCCACGATGCAGCTCTGGCATCCCGTGCAGCGGTCCAGGTCCATGACCATGGCTCGTTTCATGTGTATCTCCTCGTCTCTTCGAAATCCCGCTGGTGCCGGAAGGGTGGGGGCACAGCTTCCGACACGCCCCCACCCCGCCGCCGCAGGAACTAGCCCTGGGCCGGCGCCTCGGCCGACGCGAACTGGTAGTAGTCGGTGACCAGGTCCTTGTTGCCCATGAGCACCCCCACGCCGTCGTGCACCTGGTTCTCGGTGGTGGGCATGAACGGCTCGAACTCCTTCGGCGTCACCCAGATGCGCTCGGGGCGCTGCGACTTCTTGATGTTCACGGCGAAGGCGCGGTAGTTGTAGCTGCCGAACACCTCGTTGAACTGTGCGTCGATGCCGTTCGTGATGACGTTCACGCTGCATTCCTGCCAGCCGCCGGTCTTGGTCTTCTGGCTCTTGTCGAAGCACTCCGGGTTCCAGAAGCGCTCCATCCAGACCACGCCGGGCGCCACCACCTCGGAGACGTAGGCGATGGTGTGGATGGGGTCGGACACCTTCGTGTTCTGCTCCTTCACGTGCTGGTAGGAGCGCTCGGTGCCGGGCTTGGAGACATCGTAGTCGCTACCCTGGGTGCGCCGCGACGACACCTCCACCCAGTCGCCGTCGGAGATGCCGTACTCCGCGGCCGTGGCCGGGTTGATGCGGATGAACGGCACCGGGAACAGCTCGCGGGCATAGGGGGCGTGGCGCATGGTCCCGTGATGGAAGTACGGCACGCGGCCCGAGGTGATGGCCAGCGGGAAGTCCTTGTCGAAGGGCAGGATGTAGCCGTCGGAGTTCTTCACCTGAGGCGCCTCGGTTTGCAGCGGCACCCGGCAGATGGGCGAGTAGTCGCCGTCGTAGGTACCGATGCGACTGTCCACCGGCTCCTCGAAGGCCGTCGGGTAGCAGTAAGGCCAGCCGGTGCGGCCGAGCTTGAGCATGGTGGTGCAGTACACCTCGCACTTGCGGGACTCGGTGGCGAACCCGACGGGCAGCCCGTCGGCGGCCTTCACCAGGTGCTGGCCGTAGGTCCAGTAGTTCTCGGAGGGGGTGGACACGTAGTAGGCGTCGGAGTTGTTCTTCAGCGCCGCCATGTAGTCGTCGATGGTGGCGTCCTCGCCAAGCCCCAGCTGCGCGCCCATGCCGGTAAGCTCCATCTTCCAGCAGGTGGTGTCCGAATTGCCGCGGTCGCCCAGCTTGAACAGGGGGAACGTCAGCCCCAGCTCCGCCACCGTCTGGCCCGTGCCGGAGAAGACCACGCGGTCGAGCCGCTCGTTGAGCTTCGCGCTGACGGCATCGGCCAGAAGCATCCAGGGATGCATGGGGTTCACGCTCTCGCCCAGATGCACGATGCCCGGGTTCGCGAAGGTGTAGTTGAGCTGGCCGGAACGGGAATGGGGGTGCTCCAGCCATTCCTCCGTGGGGAAGAAGATGTCGGCAAGCTCGATGTGGAAGCTCGTGAAGATGGGCTGCTGCCCCACCACGTAGTCCACGTTCTCCATGGCCGCCTTGTACCAGGCGCCCGAGCTGGCAAGCATGGCCAGTTTGTTGCCGGAAAGCTCCACCCAGATGCGCGGGCGGAAGGGCTCGCCGGTCTCGATGGCCTCGCGGATGGCCGGGATGTGGGAGTGGCCCCACGCCGAAAGGCCGCGGTGGTTGGAAAGGCCCAAGCGGTCGGTCCACAGCTTTCCGTACACGGCCAGGGCCGCCGGGTCGCTCTGGGCCACCCGCTCCTGGTTGGCCGCCTCGGTGGCGCCCACGATGTAGCCGTACTGCAGTTGGGCAAGGTAGCCCTTGGTCGGCCGCGGCTGCGTTCCGTCGGCGGCGCACTTGCCCCACTGGTTGGTGCCGTCAAGCTGCGGGCCCATGGGACCACCCATGGTCGACTGCGTAAGCGCCGCACCGGGCTTGTTCACGTAGCCCATTATCATGTCCAGCCCCAGCAGCCCCAACGGCGCCTGGGACGAGATCTCCATCTGGTCGGTGGCCACGCCGTGGGTGATGCCGGCGCACTTGCCTTCCTTGGCAGGAGCGGTGTACAGCTCCACGGCCTCGCGGATGCGCTCGGCGGGCACCCAGCAGAACTCCTCGGCCCGCTGGAGCGTCCAGGGCTCGGCCTCCTCCTTGTAGATCTGGCCCGCCGACTTCGACTCGACGCCGTTCACCGTGGCCGTGGCGAACACCTTCGGGTCAACGGTGGCCGCAAGCTCGGCCGGGTCACCGAAGGGCAGCGGCTCCACTTCGCCGGTCAGCTCGTTCACGCACACGTAGACCGGCGTGTCCTCGGGGGTGGTGGGCTCGTAGCCGTCGAATACCTCGGTGGCCAGCCACGGAAGCTTCGTGTCGGGATTGATGAGGCAGGGCAGGTTCGTGAAGTACTTCGTGAACTCCTTGTCGTAGAGCTCCTCCTCGAAGATCATGCGGTACCACGCCAGGATGAGCGCCGCATCGGAGCCGGGGCGCACGGGCAAGTGGATGGTGGCATGGGCCGCATCGGGCGAGAAGTTCGGGTCCACCACGATGGTCTTGCAGCCCAGGGCACGCACCTCGGCCAGGCCGCGCCCAGCCTGGGATGTCTGCGAGGCCGACGGCTGCGTCCCCCAGATGACCAGGCAGTTCATGTCGTTCTTGATGCCGGCTTCCTTGTCGGCCTTCGAAAGGCCCTTGAAGGTCTCCAGCACCGAGCTGTCGGCGGTGGACTGGTCGGACCCGCCATACATGAAGGCCGCCGTGGCGTTGCGCGGCATCCAGCACTGGGCCGCACCAGGTTCGAATCCGGTGGGCGCCATGAACATGCCCGACAGCAGCGGCGGCAGCATGGCGCCCACGTAGGAACCGCCTCCCCCGGCGGAGCTGAAGAACGAGTAGGTGCCGTGCTCCTCGATGATGTCGGCGATGCGCTCGGCGCACTCGTCGATGGCCTCCTCCCAGCTGATGCGTTCGAAGGCCGCATTGTCCGCCCCCTTGGCGCCGGTGCGGCGCATGGGGTACAGCACGCGGCGGGGGCTGTACAGCGTGTGGATCTGGTTCAGGCCCTTCAGGCACAGCGACCCCGCGGAAAGGGGCGCCTCGGGATGTCCTTCCAGCTTCACAACCACGCCGTCCTTCACGTAGGCGCGCACGGGGCACGCGGCGATGCAGCCGTGGCACATGGTGTTGTACACGTCGGCCCCGGTCAGATCCACGTGAGTTGCCGTGCTTTCAGGCACTTCCCCGTTGTTCTTCGGCGCGTCCTCGGCCTGGGCCTTCACATCGGGGGTCTGCTCGGGCTGCTTCTGCTCCATGCACCCCGCCAGCACGCCGGCTGCAGCGGCTGCGGCTCCCCCCGCCGCCAGCGCCTGCACGAATGTACGCCTGGTTACGGTTTTCTCCATAGTCTTCCTCTCTCGTCTCTCGATGGTCTTCGCTTCCTGCAACGATTCGCTAGGCCTGTGCCGCCTCCCCCTTCCCCTCCCGGACGCGCCAGCCGCCATCAAACTCGATGACGCCGGCGTCGGAGAGCTTGTCGATGAGCACGCTCGGGGAAACCGGCCGCTCCCGGCCGTCCGCAAGCGCTTGGTAGCTGGGAAGGCCGCGCACGTAGGACTCGATCTGCCCCAGATGGCGGCGGCTCTGCAGAAACGCCAGGACATCCTGGTACACCTGCGCGCGCTCCGGTTCGGCGGCCAGCAGGTCGGCCAGACGCTCGTCGGGGCTGAAGCGGGCCAGCACGGCGCGCCCGGCGTCGTTGGCGGCGTAGGCGAAGCCCGCGAGCATGTCG
Organism: Eggerthellaceae bacterium; assembly: GCA_048242115.1. Lineage (GTDB taxonomy): Bacteria > Actinomycetota > Coriobacteriia > Coriobacteriales > Eggerthellaceae > Xiamenia. The sequence continues at coordinate 3,606 of DBFAWQ010000122.1, read as the reverse complement.
TCGAAGGCATCGTCGTCCAGGTCGGGGTAGTCGGCGCGGCTGACCGGGCGGCCGTCCGCGTCGGTGTCAAAGCGCTCGGCGATGCCGGCGTCGGCCAGCCACTGGGCGTAGAAGTAGGGAGCCAGGCCGCCCTTGCCGCAGCGGGGGTCGGCCAGAAGCGTCGCCTCGATGGCCTCCAGGGCAACCGGGCCCTCGGCGATAAGCTGCAGCGTCTCGTAGAGCAGCGGCCGCTTCGAGGGGTTCTGGCGCAGCAGCGCGCATCCCCGCTCCACAGCGCGCTCGAACGCGTCCGCTTCCCGCTCTTCCTCCTGCAGCTCTTCTGCTTCCGCCGCTTCCTCCGCTTCCCGTGCGAAGCCATCCCTCTGCATAGCCATGGGATCTCCCCCTCTCGTGGCGCCCTTCGTCGTCGGCGCTGTCTCGCGTTGACCCAAGTTCAGCACGCCCGCGGACGGCCGACAATACGAAATAGCGCATGAAAACGAGAGTTTCCGCAGGTGAGAGTCATCGATTTCGCTCTAATGCATTATTGTGTAGTTCCCAAAACGCCTTGGTTGGCCCATAATCGGAAGGACCGCGCGCGGTGGCGCCGGCAACGCAGCACGGCGATTTGAAAAGGAGGGCGGCAAGCAACTCATGAGCGCATCAAGCCACCCGGCAAAACCCTCCTTGGGGCAGCAGCTCACGGCCCTGTGGCCCGGTTTCCCCTTCCTGGGGTTCGCCGCGCTTCTGGCATGGCAGCTGCTGCTCGCTGATACGAACACCTGGATCTCGAACGTCGACGCCGAAGGGGCGGCCCTCGTCACCGGGTCGCTGCTCGTCGGGCTGCAGGCGAACCTGTTCCTTACCGCTGCCGTTGTGCTTGTGGCGTCCGCGCCGCTCCAAGGGCTGTTCCGGAAGCTGCTCGACTCGAAGTACTTCGCCTTCGCCGCCAGCTTCGCCGGGGTTCTGGGGGCGGCAAGCGTCATCTTCTCCGGTCCCTACTTCTTCGCCGGGCCCAACATGCTGGACATCCGCGGCCTCTTCTCCTTCGGCGCCTGCGCCTGCGGGTTTGCCTACGCCCTGCTCATCCTGAAGAGCGCCCAGCTGTTCAGCGTCACCGAGCCGGTGCGCGTGCTCGTGTACTACCTGGTGGCCGACATCGTGGCGGGGCTTCTGTACTCGCTTATCATGTGCAACGACTTCTACGCGCCCTTCGAGGGAAGCCCGCCGCTCAGCGGCATCGTCGGCCTGTTCGTGCTGCCCGTCTGCTCCGCCCTCATGCTGGGGGTGCGCCACCAGCAACCGGAGGAGAGCGAGAGTCTTAACGGGAAGGCTGCCGCGATCAACGCTGCCGCCAACCGTCCCGGTACCGCCGCATCAGCCGACGACAGCCACGTCGCAGCAACTTCAACCGCAGCCACCGGCACGGCCCGCACGATGCACCCGCTTTCCCCAAGTGCCGCCTTCCGCAGCCTTCCGCGAGGGTTCTGGAAGCTGCTGGCGGCGCTCGTTGTGTTTTCGTTGGCGGCCAGCTTCGCCTCGGGATGGAGCACCGAGCTTGAGAGCCTGCAACGCATTCAGGACGATTCGCGACTATTGGTGCTGGTGGAGATGGCCTTCGACGCCGCCCTGCTGCTAGTAGCCGTGCGCGTGCTCACCCGCGTCGCCTTCGACAAGCTCTACCTGCTGTCCATGGTGGGCATCGCGTTGGCGCTGGCCCTCTACCCTATGCTCGGACTGTCCAACAGCGTTCCCACCCTGGTCGTGGGTTTTCTGGCCAGCGTTTTCAACCTGATTATCTGGTGCTTGCTCTCCTATGTCGCGTTCAAACGCCAGGCGTCGCCCATCGCGGTGTTCGGGCTCGGCTACGGGTGCATCGCAGCTGGAAAATGGCTGGGCTGGCGCATGGCAAGCGCCCTGTTCGGCATGCGAGAGAGCCTGAGCATCGAGCTGGTGTCCCTTGCGCTCGCCATCGTGGTGCTGGTCTTCTTGGCCGTCGTGTTCAACGCCCGGGACTTCTCGTCGATCTTCACACCGAGGCTGGCAGCGAGTTCGGGCTGAAAGAGCTGTCCTCCCGGCTGATGCACCAGCGGCAGCACGGGGAAGCGACGGCCAACGCAGCCGATCTGGATGCGCGCAACGACGAGCGTCCCTGGAAGACAGCCTGCATCCAGCTGGCCCGGGATGCAGGCCTTTCGAACCGCGAGGCGGAGATCTTGGAGATGCTCTCGCGCAACATGAGCGCCGAGCAGATAGCGTCAAGCCTGGTCATATCCGTGAACACCGTGCGGACGCACACCCACAACATCTACGCCAAGCTGGACGTCCACTCCCGCCAGGAGCTCGCGGACCGAGTCCGCCAACGCCGCAACGACCAGGAGGGGTAGCTCACGACCGTCGCGCCAGCAGCCCGCTGCCCGCAGCTCGATCGTAGCGGCTCTCCCGGCGCCGGCCACAGTGCACGAGTGGAGGGTTTCGGGCGATTTCCCGCAAAACCCTCCACTTGTGCACTGCCCGGCCGGGACCGGCTCCCCTACACCCCCACGATATCGGCGATTTCGGCCGGGTCGGAGCAGACGAAGGTGGGGTTCTCTGCCTCCAGCACGTCTACCGGAAACATCCCCCAGGTCACCGCGGCGGTCGAGCAGCCGGCGCCGTTGCCGGCCATCATGTCAAAGGGGCTGTCGCCCACGTAGAGCACGCACGCCGGCGAAAGTCCTAGAAGCTCGCAGCCGTGGACAACGGGCCCGGGCGCGGGCTTGTGCTCGGGGAAGTCGTCGGAGCCCACCAGAAACGCGAAGTAGTCTGCCAACCCGAACAGGTTCAAGCCCCGCAGGGCCATCTGGTGGCGCTTCGACGTCACCACCCCCATGGGCACGCCGGCCGCCCGCAGCCGCTCCAGCAGCTCGGGGATGCCTGGAAACGGCCGAACCAGCGAGTCGTGCACCTGGTTGTTGTGAGCGCGGTAGGTATCGAGCAGCCGGTCGTGAATCTCCTGGTCGTCGGTGAAGTCCCACATCTGCGTGTCCAGGGGCTGGCCCACCTTGGCCATCAGCTGCTCCTCGGTCAGCGACTCGGCCGCCGACCCCAGCACCCTGCGCGTGGCGTAGCGGAAGCTGGCCAGCAGCGCGTCGTGGGTGTCCAGCAGCGTCCCGTCCAAATCGAACAGCACCGCTTCGATAGCCATAGAGCCGCCTTCCTATTCGAACAGGCTGCCGACCAGGTACATGCCATTGCGCTTGGCGAACGAGAAGGCGTCGGACAGGGCGTCAAGCGTGATGTCGCGACGCTCGCCGGTACGACGGCGCTTGATCTCCACCTTGCCTTCGGAAAGCCCGCGCTTGCCCAGGATGATCTGCAGCGGCCAGCCGATGAGATCCGCTTCGGCGAACTTCACGCCGGCGCGCTCGTTGCGGTCGTCGATGACCACCTCGATGCCCATCTCGGCCAGCTTGCGGGCTAGGGACTCGGCGGCAGGCTGCACCAGATCGTCGCCCACGGTCAGGGGGATCAGACACACCTCGGCCGGCGCCACGGACAGCGGCCAGGACATGCCCAACTCGTCGTTGTACTGCTCCACGATGGCCGCCAGCGACCGGGTGATGCCCACGCCGTAGCAGCCCATGA
>DBFAWQ010000121.1:0-5663 GCA_048242115.1 Eggerthellaceae bacterium | reverse complement strand
CCGCTATGTCGTCCCGCAGCCTTTCCAGGCTGTCCGGCTCGCGGTGGGTGATGTCGTGGGCATGCATCCACGACCCGTTGCCGAGCATGACCCACGGCGATCCGTCCCAATCCTCCATCCCCTGGCAACGCTCGGTGCCGACCTTCGCGACCTTCCGCCTCAGCCCCGCCTCTGTGTATACCCAGTCCCCGACCTCGATGGGAACCCCGTCGGCGTCGAGAACCTTCGGGGCGGGGCGCTCCCAGCTCAGCTCCGCCGACTCGAACGGGTAGGGTATCCAGCCGCCCTCGCCGTCCTCGGTCAGGTAGTCCGTGAAGATGGTGTCGCTCAGGCCGTCAACGTCGGTGACGGTCACCTTGTCGCGACCGAACCACAGCGAGTCGTCCTTGCGCACCGGCTTGCCCTCCACGAGCAGCCCGCGCGGGACGCGCTCCGAGAGCGTTCCTTCCACCGGATCGGCCTGCTCCTCGGTATACAGCGTCCAGTTCCCATAGCCGCCGTCGGTCAGCTGCACCTCGACCATGGCGACGGTGCCGTACTCGCTCACGCTGCCGACGCCAACCGGCTCTCCGTCGGTATAGCGCGGGACGGGAAGGTAGCAGCGCCCGAGCCACTTCTCCAACGTCTCGCCCCGGTTGCGCGCGGGGACGCGCCCGAGCCTCGCCAGGTTGTCGATGTAGGCCGTGCAGCGCGCTGCCGACGCCTCCTCGACCTCGGCCTCAACCATGTCGGCGAGCTTTTCCATCCAGCGGCTGCAGGAGCCTCCGTAGCACGGGCGTCCTATAACCTTCCCGCAGATGGAGCATACGCTCCCCGTCGGGCTGGTTCCCGCGTAATGATTATTCGCGACGCTCCGCAGCATCTGCGCCACGGTCTCGTTATCGCTCATGCGACCATCATCCCTTTCACCATCTTGAGCACGTCCCGCGATTCCCAGCACTCAAGGCCGCAGGCCATCGCCACGCTCCGCTCCAACCTCGCGCCATGCGATGACCGCCAGCCGTCGATGAACACGGCGGCGTCGCAGGTTGGCAGGTACGTCATGCAGTAGCGCATGGCCTCCTGCCAGCTGCAGGCCTCGGGAACGATGTCGTGGGGCACCAGGGCCGTATGGCCCAGCCCTTCGAGCATCGACGCCATCCGGCGGAACGACTCCTCGTTGCCGTTGTCCCGGCCCGACACCGGGCCGCTCACGTACACCTTCACGCTCACCACCACCTGAAGCATCCGTCGTCGCCGTCGTTCCCGAGCTCCTCGACCGTGCACTGGTCGGTCACCCAGGCGAAGCTCTCAAGGCAGAACCCGATGCGGTAGCCCAGAACAGCCTTCACTTCCTCGTCCATTGCGCCGTCCATCGTCTCGCATCGACCGCAGTCAAGGCACGTAGGCCCCCTGCTCTCCTGCGCCCAGTTTCCCCACACGGCCTCCTCGGCCATGCGCATCAGCTCCGGCGGCATCACGATAACCTTCCCCATCGCTAGCACCCCCATTCCAGCGGCTCTGTGCGCACCGTGCGCCAGCCGCGCATCTGGCGCGCCTTGCCCCACTTCACGGGCTTGCGCGTCGCCTTGTACGTCCATCCGTTCCGCTCGTCCCAGTCCAGGTGCAACATGTGGCGATGCAGCAGCCCGTGGCACCCGTCTGCGTTCCCGAAGCCGCACACCAGCACCGTCGGCCCGTCCTCGCCGCCCCGGCTCCTGGGGACGATGTGGTGGCGCTCCGTCGCCTTCGACAGGCAGAACGGGCACAGGCCGTCCTCGCGCTCTATGCTCGGCGCACCCATGATTTTCAGCTCGTGGGGCGTGAGAGTTCTTTCCGTAGCTTTCATGAATAGCTCCTCCTTGCCGCTATAAGGCCCTGAGGCTTCCCGTAGCGGGCTTTTCCTCGCAGTGTGGGTAAAGTTGTTGTCTGCTCCGAAGGCCGCCTTAGGCTTGCTTGGACGCGCCCCACTCGCTCTGGCGTATCTCCCTCAGCATGTCTATCCGCTTCTTCGCGAGGAGCAGCGCCTCCTTGTTCGCCTCGCGCTCCGCCTCGGAGACGTCCCTGCGGAACCTCAGCTCCGCTATGTCCTCGTAGCCGCCTACGATGTCGGACATGTAGGTGGCCGGGGTCCCGTTCTCGTTGCGCTCGAACAGGACCCGCTTGCGCTTCGCGATGCGGTACTCGGTCTCGGCCCTCGACGCCGCCTCGGCGAGGGGCACCATCTGGCCGAGCCTCTCGCTGGCCTCGTGGTCGGCGTCCATGAGCGCCCCGATGATGTCCAGGCCGTCGTACCTCATCGCAGGCCGCCCCGCCTGTCTGGCCCCTCGATGCGCACCACGTCCGAGTCCTTCATCCGCGAGAGGATGGCGGCGGCGGTTGCGTCGTCGCCCGGGACCCGAAGGCGCTCCCTCAGCTCCGCGCCGCCGTACTGCGTCGTGTACACCGTAGGCCGCCCGTTGGCGCTCCTGCGGTCCACCAGGCGCCACATGAGAGGCATCGTCCATTCGGTCGGCCGGCTCTTGCCGAAGTCGTCCAGGCACAGCACGGGGGCGGCCGAGTAGCGGGCTACGACGTCGCCCCCGCGTCCCCCGAACGACTGGCGTATCTCCTCCAGCACGTCCTCGAAGTTCGCGAACAGCACCCCCTCCTCGGGGGCCAGTGCGATCAGCGCGGCGCATGCGGCGTAGGTCTTGCCGCGGCCGACCTTGCCCTGGATGACGAGGTTTCGCCTGCTGCCCGCCCTGCGCGCCTGCACCCAGGCGGCGATCGCAGGGTCGCACTCCGAAAGTCGCGCCGACCGGTAGAGCTCGGGTATGCGGCTCCGCGAGATGCGTTCCCTGGCCGCTCGCTCCCGCTCCTCGGCCTGCGCCCTGCGGTAAGCCGCGTCCATCCTGGCCCGCGTCTCGGCGTCCGGGACCCTAAAGCCAGCAACTAGCCTCGACAAGCTCTTCGCTGCATCGCCCATCCGGTCCCTCCTTGTCCCTGCTCTCCCAGCCCGCCAGGGCCGCCTTCCAGTCCTTCATCGGGTTCTTCCCGACCCGCCAGCCGTTCGACTCGTAGTAAGCCACGAACCGCGACGCGCTGACGCCGTAGCGCATCTCGTCGATGCGCGCCTGGACCTCCTCCATCGTCGGCGGCCTGAACCTCCTCCGCGGGGGCGCCCCCTCCCCCTCCTCTAGCCTAGCCTTGCCTAGCCTAGCCTTGCCTATATAAGGGGGGTTTCCCGAGGTTTCCGGATTTTCGGAAAGGGGGTTTCCCGGGGTTTCGGTATCTTCCGAAAGGGGGTTTTCGGTTTCGCCGCTATTTTCCGAAAGGGGGTTTCCGTGGGTTTCCGCAGTTTCCGAAACCCGGTTTTCGCATGGTGCCGCGCCGCCGTCGGCCCCCTCCACGCGGCGGCCCTTCCGGGGCCTTCCGCCCTTGTTCTTCGCCGAGTTCTCGATGTCGCCCCTCACCGACTCGAACAGGGCCTTGAGCGGCCATTCCAGCTCAGGCTCCGCGCCGAGCAGCCCGTACTCGACGACGGCTAGGCAGAACTTCGCCCGCATGTCCCTGTCCGGGATCGCCTCCAGGATGGGCGCGTAGCTGTCGAAGATCGTGAAGCTCATTTCGCGCCCCCGTCCCATACGAACCTGGCCCCCCGCCCGGCGCCGTCAACCTTCAGCGGGTGCAGGGTCGTTATCGCCTTCGTGAGCTCGCCGACGGTCTTCGCCGGGTCGAAGCCCGACGTCTGGCACCACGGCACGTACAGCTCCCTGTACACGTCCCCCGTGCGCTCCTTGACGAGGCCCTGCCACTCGACCGAGCAGGCGAACTCGGCCAGGCCGTCGCCGTTCCTCTTCGGGGGCTTGGCGGCGCCGGCTATCTTGTCCGCCGAGGCGGTCACCACGTCCTCAAGCGCGTGGAGGTAGGTGACGTTCTCTATGGACGCCTCCTTCAGCTCGGCCTTCAGCTCCTTGGCCGCCTTCGCCGCCTCCCCTGCCTGGTAGCATCCCCACAGCAGCAGGCACTTGCCCTTCGCCTGGTCGTACATCATGCACGTCCCCAGGCACCCCTGCCTGCTGAACGGGCACGTCCTTGCGGTCGTCACGTCCACCACCCCCCTTAGAACGGGATCTCGTCCGCGTAGATGCCTGCGGGAGGCTGTACCACCTGCGCGGGGTAGGCGTACGCGGGCTGGGGCTGCGCCTGCGGGGCGTATGCGGGCTGAGGGGGTTGGTATTGGGTGGATGGGGCCTGCGGGGCGTACGTCGGCTGAGGCTGCGCCTGCTGGCGCTGCTGCCTCTCCTCGAACACTATCCCCGCGAAGGGGTCTGTCACGCGGACGACCACCTTGCTTCGGTTCTCGCCCTCCTGCGTCTTCCAGGTCTGCTGCTCCAGGCGCCCGACGATCGTGACGGGCGCCCCCTTTAGGAGTCTGGGCTGGACGTACCGAAGCTGCGCGTCGGTCATCCAGCATTCGGCGTCGAAGAAGTGTGGCACGTCCACGTACTGTCCGTCCTGCCCCTTGCGCTGCGAGTTCCACGCAACCCCGAACTTCACGGAGTTGTCGCCGCCCTGCGTCGTCCGCACCTCAGCGTCGCGCGTGAGGTTCCCGCTGATGATGACGATGTTGGTCCTGTTCGCCACCTAGAACACCTCCCCTTCCTTCACGGCCATGTAGTCCCCGGCCGGCTCGTATCCGTCAACCTCGTACACCGGCTCGGCCTGCACCCGCGCCGGTTCCTCCACCGCCATCTCGCATTCGTCGTACAGCCCCTGGAACTCCTCGGGGAACGCCTCGCGCAGGGCGTGCACCATGGCCACCTTGCGGATCATCGTCCCCGGCTTGCTGAGCCAGTTGCTCTTCCCCGTGCTGTACTCGCTGAACGACACCTCGTCGAATACGGGCACCTCGTAGCCGTCAACGTACACGCGGCACCAGCCGCCCAGCAGCGTGTCGTTCTTCGCGCTCACCATGGAGCCAGGCCGCTGCACGATGCCGCCGTCCATCTTGCTCCAGACCGTCACGCCCGCCTCCATGCCCCGGAAACGGGGGTTGCGGAAAGCCCGCTTGGTGAACACGTCCTTGCCCGTCACGATGGTCGCGGGGCTGTTCCCGTACTTGATTAGGTATGCCTCCTTGATGAACGGGTTCAGCTTCTGGGCGCGGCACAGCTCGATGAACAGCCGCATCTCCTTGTCGGTCACGTTCTGGTTGCCGCACAGCACGTTGCGCACGTCGTCGTCGGTGATGACGATCTCCGCGCCGTCGGCCTCGTACCTCGCCAGTTCCTGGCACATATCCTTCTCCTTCCTACTTCCCGAAATGGGCCGCCTTGGCCTCCTGCCAGCCGCGGGCCTGAAGCTCCAACACCTGCCCGTGGACGCCCAGCGCGCGGATGTGCGCCTTGAGCGCCGCCATCTGGCTGTCCGTGGCATCCACCAGCACCGCGAACACCTTCACCGGCTCGAACTCGAGCGGCGGCAGCGGCTGCAGCGGCTCTGGCGCTTGAACCGGCATGGGTTCCGGCTCGAGCTCGCACTCCGGCTCCCCGTAGACCTCGGCCCTCATGGCGTCTATGGCCGCCTGCTCCTGAGCCCTCCGCGCGTCCAGGTCCAGCGCCGCCTGCAGGCTCAAGCTGCGGAAGAACTCCGCTTCCGCCTCCTCGGGGAAGCAGAGCTGCGTCTTCTGCAGGACGTCC
>DBFAWQ010000120.1:0-2751 GCA_048242115.1 Eggerthellaceae bacterium | reverse complement strand
CTCCAGGCCGGTCAGCTGGGCGCGGGCCTGGTCGCGCAGGTTGTTCATGCCGCTGAGGAACTGGCGGTACATGACAAGCGTCAAGTAGCGGCCCTTTTCCGTAAGCGTCAGCTCCTCGGCGTTATCGGTGGCGAAGGCCCCGTTCAGGCGCATGAACGTCATCTCGTAGGGTAACCCCGCGTCCACCGACACGCCGAACTCCTCTTTGAAGGCACGCTTGTCCAGCCGGAGCTTGTACAGGTTCACCAAAAAGCTGTAGCGCATGAGGTCGCGCTTCGAGAGCACCGACTTGCCCATGATGGCCATGCGCCCCTCGTCGATGGCGGCGGAGTAGTCGCGCAGGCTGAACTCGTTGACGTACAGCGCGCCGTTCAGGTGCGTGATCGAGCCGCTGCCGATGGCCGGGTAGGCGTCGTAGGCGGTCTGGTACTCGTCGATGAGCAGGGCGTGGTCGTCCTCGCCCTGGGCGTTCAGGCGGTTGAAAGTCCAAATGGTGTCGCGGCGGAAGAACGGTTTGTCGCCGCCGGTCAGGATGCCGTCCAGCAGCCTGTAGTAGCGGAACTCCCGGTCGTAGTCCATGGCGCCCAAGGTCTTCGCCATCTTGTTCGCCGTGGCGTTGCTCACGTACAGGGGGCTGAAGGTGGTCTGGCGCGCGCCGCATTCCACGATGTGCTCGATGTCGCTGATGAGCACGTCCTCGGTCTGCGTGGGGAAGTTGAAGATCATGTCCACGTTCAGCGACTCGAAGTACGGCAGCGCCTCGGCGATGCGCTCCATGATCTCGGCGCCGCTTCCGTACTTCTCGTAGCGGTCCATCTGCCGCAGCAGGTCGTCGTCGAAGGACTGCACGCCCACGGACAGCCGCTGCACGCGCCCGTGCAGCTTGTCCAGCCACGGCTGCGTGAGGTGGTTCGGGTTCGTCTCCGAGGCCACCTCCTTGATGTCCCAGGTGTCGCGGGCCAGATCCAGCGTCTCGCACAGCTCGTCGATGTCCACGGTGGGCGTGCCGCCGCCCACGTAGATGCTCTCGATGTCGTAGCCGCGGTCGGCCAGCATCAGCATCTCCTTGCGCATGGACTGGTAGTAGGGCTTGGCGATGTCGTCGCGGAACGGGTAGCGGTTGAAGCTGCAGTAGGGGCACAGCCGCTCGCAGAAGGGCACGTGCATATACAGCATGTAGCGGGTGTTCGGCTCGGGATCGGGGAAGAACCGCTCGTCGGTGGGCTCCATCTGCAGCCGGTTGCACGCGATGGTCTTCACGGTGTTCGTCAGGAAGCGCTCGGCAAGCACGGAAATCTCCTTCGTTTCTTCGGGTCTGCCCCGATCAGCCCTCCGACCAATCAGTTTGCCGGCGCAGCATCCAGACAGCCCCTTGCAAGCCGGTCTGTCTGCCAGCCACGCGTTCGAAAAGCCCCTCGGTGCCACGGGAACCCGGCACAAAACTAGACGCGAAAGCTTATGGTAGCCGTTTCGCCACCGCGAACGGCTTCGCCACCCCGACTCCACCCAAATTCAAGAGTTCGGCAGCTGGTACGCGCAGTGCACAAGTGGAGGGTTTTCCGGGAAACGGCCCGAAACCTTCCACTTGTGCACTGTCTTCCACGGCGAAAAGCCGAAACAACGTCGCCCGACGCGGCGGGCCGACGCAGCTCCGCCGCGCCGCAGCTAGCACTTCAGGTAGTCCACCATCCCCTGGGGCGTGAAGGCGGTGACCGGACACTTTCCCAGCAGCGCCTGGTCGTTGGTGACGAAGTAATCCGCCTCCGCGCTCTGCGCCGCCGCTATGACCAAGTCGTCCTCGAAATCGCTGTGAAGCTTCTTGTGATGGCAAGCCAACCACATCTCCGCCTGCCCCACGTTGGCGGCGATAGCGTTGTCCGTCATGTTGCGGATGCAGCCCCAGGCAAGTTCGTTGCACGCGTTGGCCTCGGATTCGGTGAGGGATCCGTTTTCCAACCTGATTTTGCGCTTCGTGTCGCCCCGAACCGTGTAGTAGATATCCTTCGAAGACGTGCAGGCGTAGAGGACGGCAACCCCCTTCGCACGAGCCGTCTCCATGAGCTCGCAAGCTTCCTTGCTCCCCGGCCGGTATCCGAGGTAGTAATCGATCCACACGTTCGTATCGACGAGTATTGTCGCACCCCGCTTGACTTCGCTCATGGCTACTCCCTTCCCGACCAGCGCTCCTCGTAGGCGATTTCCCGCAGTTCCTCGTAAGAAGGCTCCCTCTCTCCCGGCTCGGGCGAGACCCCAAGCGCCCGCAAACCCTCGTTCACTATGCGCCACCCCTCCCCGAGCGGGTAGTCGAAACTTATCGCCTCGTCAGCCGTCGCATCATCCGCCGCCTCCGCAAGCCGGCCCAGGCCGACCCGGATAACCTCGGGTTCGAAGCGGTTGCGAGCGGCGAACTCCCACAGCTTCCGCACTGCCTGGGACGGCGTATAGCCTGCCGCCTGCAAGGCCAAATTGCCCTGCACCCGCAAATCCTCGTCTATGCGGACGTTCATCTGACTCATAGACACGGCGCACCTCCTTCGACATCGCGATGGACCCTTCGAATCACTATGAAGTATAGCAGTATAGAATTTGTATAGCAATCATTCGGCCACATCAAATCGACACGAAGAGCCGCCCAGCACAAGGAAACGCCCGCGCAGGCGTACGGCTTGCGCGGGCGTTCGGGCTGTTCGGAATGTTCTTTAGGCGTCCAGGCCCATGGCGTCCAGGTCGGTCAGGTCCAGGTCCTCCAGG
>DBFAWQ010000119.1:0-3089 GCA_048242115.1 Eggerthellaceae bacterium | reverse complement strand
GCAGCTACGTGCAGGTGAACGCCGCCAACGGCGTCATCGTCTGCGCCGGCGACTACTCCGCCAACCCCGAGATGGCCAAGGAGTTGCTCTCCCAGATCACCAACATGATCGGCGAGGATGGCCAGATCGTCACCTCGGGCTATGAGGGCGACGGCCTGAAGCTGTGCTACTGGGCCGGCGGCCAGCTCGACCCCTACCAGTCCTCCATGGGCGGCGACTACTACTACCCCTGCGACAGCCCCGCAGACCCGCTCGGCTCCGCCGCGTCGCTGTGGATCAACGCCGACGGCAAGCGCTACTGCAACGAAGGCTTTGGGTTCATGGAATGGGCGGCCTACGCCGGCGCCCTGCAGCCTGCGGGCAAGATCGCCAACGTCTTCGACAGCAACTACGAGGCGCTGATCAAGGCCCAGCCCGCCTGCCACATGGGCATCGACTACCCCAACGGCGGCATGGACGGCCTGCCCGCCATCCTGGAGGCTGCCGTCGCGGGCGGCCCGGAAGGCTCCGGCCCCGATTCCAACCCCGTCGTGTACGCCGCCAACGACTACGAGCCCCTGGGCGGATATTTGGGCTACGAGGGCGAGGCCCTGGACAACTTCGTGGCGTCCATCGAGCGCTACAACGAGCTGTGCGCCACCGGCCTCGACGAGGACTTCGGTAAGGAGAAGTCGCTCATGTTCGCGGTGAACCAGCCGCCCTACTACGCCTATGCCGGCGAGAAGACCTTGGGCGGCATGCTCTGCAACACTTCGGGCGTGGCCATCGACGAGAACGGCCAGGTGCTCGCTCGCGAGACCTTCCGCCCCATCCCGGGCCTGTTCGCCGCTGGCAACACAGCGGGCAGCCGCTTCGGCATTCAGTACACCACGGCCCTGTGCGGCGTATCCATCGCCTTCGCCGTCACCCAGGGCAAGTTCACCGGCGAGTACGTGGCCTCCCTCGCCTAGCAATCCCGCTTACTCCTGCCCGGCGATAACCTCCCTCCCACTTATCGCCGGGCGCCTTCACCCCCAAGGGCCCGCAGCTTCCGCCGCGGGCCCTTGCTGTTAGAGGCAGATATGCCGCAGAGGGTGAACGGAAAAGGCAGATACGCCCTGTCTTACAACTTCCAATCGGCGGCTTGGCCTTGGAGGGAGGCCATGCGGGCGAACAGGCCGCCGGCCGCGAGCAGTTCGGCGGGAGTGCCGTCTTCGGCGACGCGGCCCTCGGCGAGGACCACCACGTGGTCGGCGCCCATGACCGTGCGCATGCGGTGGGCGATGACGAGCACCGTCTTGCCCACGAGCAACCGGGAGAGCGCCTGCTGCACCGCCGACTCGTTCTCCACGTCCAGCGAGGCCGTGGCCTCGTCCAGAAGCACGATGGGGGCGTCTTTCAGAATGGCCCGGGCGATGGAGATGCGTTGGCGCTCGCCGCCGGAGAGCAGGGCGCCGTTCTCGCCGATGGGCGTGGCGTAGCCCTGGGGCATCTTCTGCACGAACTCGTCGCAGTTGGCCGCCCGGGCCGCCGCCAGCACCTCCTCGTCGGTGGCGTCGCGCCGCCCGAGGCGGATGTTCTCCATCACGGTGCCGTTGAACAGCACCACGTCTTGGAACACCTCGGTGTAATCGGTGAGCAGCGTCTCCGGGTCGATGCCGGAGACGTCCACGCCGCCCACGGTGACCGCGCCCTCGCCCACATCCCAGAAGCGCGCCGCCAGCTTGGCCGCCGTGGACTTGCCGGAACCGGACGGCCCCACCAGGGCAGTGACCTCCCCTTCCCGGGCCGTGAAGCTCACGGAGCTGAGCACGGGACCCCCGTCGTCGTAGGCGAAGGTCACGTCGTCGAACACGATGTCGTGACCCTGGGGGTTGAAGGTAAGCTCCCCCGTCTGCGCCGGCTCGCCCTCGATGGCCTTCATGCGGGCGAGCGACTGGGTCATGTCGATGAGCTCGGCCACCGACTGCAGAATGAGGCCGATGGGGTCGTACAGACGCGTGACCACCAGCATGAAGCAGAAGAACACGAGCAGGCTGCACTGGCCGGCGGCCACGAGCGCCGTGCCGACGAGGATGGTGGTCACGATGCCCAGGCGCAGCAGCGTCTGGGTGCAGACGACCGCCGTGCCCGTCACCAGCTCTGAGGCCAGCTTCGCCCGCTCGAAGGCGTCCACGTCATCGTTCAGGCGGCCCAAGAAGTCGTCGGTGCGGTTCAAGGCGCGCACCTCGCGGTTCGATTCCAAGTACTCCTGGATGTCGTCGGCAAGCGCCAGGGCGGCGGCGTTCTTGCCCCGGGTCTTCGCCGTTTGGGCGCGGCTCGTCGCCAGCAGGATCAGCAGAGCCACGGGCACCGGCCACAGCGACGCGCAGGCGAGCCGCCAGTCGAAGACGAGCAGCATGACGGCGACGATCACCGTGGAGATGCCCGTGCCGAAGGCCTGGGGCATGGTGTGGCTGAACAGGCGCTCCTGGTCGGCGGCGTCCTTCATGATCACCGTGGTGAGATCGGCCAGATCGCGCTTGCCGAAAAACGACAGCGGCAGCACGCGCAGCCGCTCGGCCAGGCCGATACGCTTGCGGGCGCTCTCCTGGTACACCACGCTGTAGGTGGCGTGGTACTCCCAATACTGGGTGGCGAACACCGCCGCCAGCACCACCGCGATGAGCGCCAGGTAGGGCCAAAGGGTCGGCAGCGGCACCGCCCCGTCTTCCCAGTGGGCCAGAAACTCGCCGGTCACAAGGTAGAACACCCCGACGGGGAACATGAGCACGAGGTTGGCCAAGGCGCAGACGAGCGCGCCTTTCCGCAGCGAGCGGGCGCCTTCCTCGGTCAGGGCCAGACGATCACGCAGCATGGGCGCTCCCTCCCGCGATCTTCCATTGGGCGGCCTGGCAGTAGTTCTTCCACAGGCGCGCGTAGGTGCCGCCGCGGGCCAGCAGCTCGTCGTGGGTGCCGCGCTCCACGATGGCGCCGTCGTCCACCACGGCGATGAGGTCGGCGTCCACCACCGTGGACAGCCGGTGCGCGATCATGAGCACCGTCTTGCCGGCGGCCAGGCGCCCCAGGGCCTGCTGGATGAGGGCCTCGTTCTCGGGGTCGGCGAAGGC
>DBFAWQ010000118.1:0-3033 GCA_048242115.1 Eggerthellaceae bacterium | reverse complement strand
ACCACGTATGGACCGCGGTGAAGCTGGACGGCAAATGGTACCAGGTGGACACGACCTGGGATGACGAGAATTACGCCAACTACCCATTCGACCTGCGCCACATCCATTTCGGGCTCACCGACGAGCTGATGGGCCTTGCGCACCCCGGGCATACGCAGGCCACGGAGGGCTACGAGTCCGCCTCGCTTGACAACAACTACTTCATCCGCTCGGGCGCCATAGACCCCCATGCCGACCAGTACGCCGACGAGATCCGCAACCAGCTGGCGTCGGGCGCCACCTCGTTCACCCTCGAGGAGAAGAACAAAACCTACCCGGGCTGGACCATCTCCTACGACGGCGCGACGAAGGGCATCTACAACAACCTGGTGGCCTACGAACTTGCGCATCGATGCTGGGAAACCACGGTGGCAGGCCAGAAGACCTACGCCGTGCTGGCAGTTTCCTACCAGAACAAGAGCAATATCGCCGCAGGCCAGAGCGGCGGAACCTTCAGCTTCGCCATCTCCTACGTGGACGGGAACCACACCCATCAGTGGGGCGACTGGACCATGCGCAAAAGCCCCAGCTGCTCCGTGGCCGGCGTGCAGAAGCGCTCCTGCACCCTGTGCTGGTTGGAGGAGTCGCGCTCCGTTCCCACTACCGACCACACATGGGGCTCCACGCCCGTCGTCGGCAAGCAGCCCACCTGCACCTCCGCCGGAGAGCGTCATACCGAGTGCGCCCGTTGCGGGGCGGTGAAGCCCGGCTCCAGCCAGACGATAGCCGCCCTGGGCCACAGCTTCGGTTCGTGGGGCACCGTGAAGGCGCCCACCTGCACCGCCGCAGGCCAGAAACGTCATACCTGCTCGCGCTGCGGGATGGCCGAAACGCAGTCGGTCGCGGCGTTGGGGCATTCGTGGAAGGCTACGGCAACCGTGGACCGACAGCCCACTTGCACCGCCACGGGCCAGAAGCACATCGGTTGCACCCGCTGCAACGCGGTGAAGCCCGGTTCCTCCCAAAGCATCCCGGCCCTGGGACATTCCTTCGGTGCGTGGACCCAGGTGAAGGCGCCCACGACCCAGGCCGATGGTCAGGAGGCCCGCAACTGCACGCGCTGCAGCCTGCGGCAGACGCGCCCCGTGGCCAAGCTGCCCTCCCCCGCCTTCACGCCCGGCTGGAACCAGACGTCGGGCACCTGGCGCTACTACTACGCGGACGGCTCCCTCGCCCGAAACGGCTGGGGCTACATCGGAGGCGAGTGGTACTACTTCGATTCCAACGGAATCATGCAGACCGGCTGGGTCTACACGGGCGGTCACTGGTACTGGCTGAAATCCTGGGGCGGCATGGCCACCGGATGGCAGCAAATCGGGGGCACTTGGTACTACCTGAAGGACGGCGGCGCCATGGCAACCGGTTGGCAGTACGTAGGGGGCGCCTGGTACTGGCTTGAGTCCTGGGGCGGTATGGCCACGGGCTGGAAGCGCATCGGAGACTCCTGGTACTACCTGACAGGTTCGGGCGCCATGGCCACGGGCTGGCAGTACGTAGGGGGCAGCTGGTACCTGCTCGGTTCGGGCGGCAACATGCTGACCGGATGGCAGTACGCAGGCGGCAACTGGTACTGGCTCGACAGCAGCGGGGCCATGGCCACAGGCTGGCTCAACCTGAGCGGCACCTGGTACTGGCTTGACGATTCGGGCATCATGGCCACGGGCAGCCGCTGGATCGACGGCACACTGCACCGCTTCAACGGCTCCGGCGTCTGGCTGGGGTAACGCGCGCCCTTCCGCGCCGCAGGCTCCAACGCGAGCTCCGGCCGCCTGCGCCCCGTTGCCGCCGTTCCGGCCAAATCCGGCCGCCCCTCGGGGAAGGGCGAAGCGCACGCAGAGACAGAGAGCGCCTCAAGCTGCGCTGCTCTTGATGGCAACTTTCAAGAGCAGCGCCGCGAACTCATCGGACTGCTCCAAGTGCACGTTGTGGCCCGCATTCGGAACGATGGTCGCGGAAAGCCCCGCCCCTTCCACCCGCTCGGCCAGCTGGCGGTACTTTCCGTCCGAAAGCCCCGCCACGTACGCCACCGAGACGCCGGCTGCCGCCGCGCGCCTCAGGGCCGCAAGCGTCTCGGATTGCGACGCTTGCCGGTGCGCGCCCCACAGCTCCAAGCTCTGCGCCAGTGGCTCGGCGTCGTGGAAAAGCCGCTCGGCGCGGATGACGTCGCGCACACTCTCGGGAAGGCTTCGCTGGCTTTCGAACAGGGGCAGGTCCTGCCACCAGTCCATGAACGCGGGGACGCCCTCGGTGCGCAGGCGCGCGGCCCAGGCCAGGTTGCGCTCGCCCAGGGACTCGCGCTCGACGTCGTCGGCCGGCCCGAGCCCCGCGCTTTCCAGCACGAGGGCGGCCACCGACAGGTCGGGATGGCGCACCAGCGTCTCGGCGGCAAGCCGCCCACCCATGGAATAGCCCACCAGCACCGGCGGCTGCGGCGACTTCCGCACGCGGTCGGCGATTGCGTCGCACAGGTCGGCCAAGGAGAGAAGCGGCCGGTCGGGAACGGAGGCGGACCGCATATCGTAAAGCGGCACCGCGTCGACCGACGCACCGTAAGCACGCAAACGCGCAGACACCGAGCTCCACGTGGCCGGCGTCTGGGCGAACCCGTGCAGCAGGATGAAAGGTGGCAAGCAACCTGCGCGTTCCGTCTCCCGCACCGGCACCTACCCCCTCTTCTTCCGCGCCTACTTCGTTTCGGGCTTATCTTCCTCGACGACGTCCTCCACGTCAACCACCTGGGCGGTTCCCTCGGCCGCAGGCTCCGGGGCGTCCGTCGCATCGCCGTCGGCCGCATCCGCCGTGGCAGCGGCGCCCGACACCTCGGCGGCGTAGGCGGCGGCCTTCTTCGCGAACTCGGCGCGCTCCTCCGGCGTCATGGTGTTCATGATGGCCTTCAGCACGTCCTCGCGCGTGTCTTTCGCCGCCGCGGTGGCCTTCTGCTGCAAATCGGCGGTCACCTGCTTGCCCTGCTCGACGGTAATCTCGCCCTTGGCC
>DBFAWQ010000117.1:0-8183 GCA_048242115.1 Eggerthellaceae bacterium | reverse complement strand
GGGCCGTGCATCTGTGGGACCCAGGCGACGGACGCCCCGAGACCACCTACGGCCCCAGCCCGAAGTCGTGGCGCGAGCCTCCCTACACCACCATGACCGTGGAGGACATACAGATTCTGCGCGCCCAGCTGAAGAACTGCGCGAAACTCTGCCAACAGGCGGGCTTCGACGGCGTGGAGGTCATGGCGGGCGTGGGCGGCATCCTTAACCGCTTCCTCTCCCTGGCCACCAACGACCGCACCGACGAGTACGTCGGGTCCCTGGAGACCCGGGCGCGGCTCACCTTGGAGTGCAACCGCGACATGAAGGAGGCCTGCGGCGAGGACTACACGGTGTTCGTGCGCTGGTCGCCCGTGGAGTACGTGGAGGGCGGCGTGTGGAACGTGGAGGACTCCTTCGCCTTCGCCAAGATGCTGGATGCGGCCGGGTGCGACCTGCACAACCTCATGATCGGATGGCACGAAACCTCGGTGCCTCTGACCACGAAGGATATAGAGGACGGCCATTGGGCCTTCGTGTCCGAGGCGATAAAGTCGCAGGTGAGCAAGCCTGTGGCCACGGCCTACCGCGAAACGGACCCCGACGTCATGGAGCGCATACTTGAGGAGGGCAAGGCCGACGTCATCGCGGGGCTTCGCTACGTCATCGCCGACCCGGCCTTTCCCCGCAAGGTGTGCGAGGGGCGCGCCCACGAGATCAACCGCTGCGTGGGCTGCTGCCGCTGCCTGGACGACGTGCTGGGCAAGGGGCGCCCGCTCAACTACTGCAGCGTGAACCCGCATCTGGGGGAGGAGCTGGACCTACCCCTGTACGGCGGCGAGGCGGCGCCGGGGAAGAAGAACGTCCTGGTGGCGGGAGCGGGCATGGCCGGAATACAGGCGGCCCTTGCGGCGTCGGCCCGGGGGCATAAGGTGAAGCTGGTGGAGAAGGGTCCCCGCATCGGCGGCGCGCTCGTGCTCTCCGCGGTGTTCAGCCCCACCTACGAGCGTATCCTGTCCCGCTACGCCGATGAGCTGGCAGCGGACCCGAACATATCCGTGCGCCTGAACACCGAGGTCACCGCCGACTACGTTCGCCAGGAGAACCCCGATGCCGTCATCGTGGCGGTGGGCGGCGAGGCCATGGACCTGGACGTTCCCGGCGCCGACGGCAAGAACGTGCTGCAGTCCCACTACATCCTGGAGATGGTCAACGGCCATGCCCCCAAGAGCAAGGGGGCCCTGAACAAGGTCATGTACTGGGGCGCCTCGCTGACGCTTCCCCGCATGTACTCGCCGGCCCTGGCGCGCTGGGCCCTGGGCAACTTCCCCTGGCCCCTGGGAAAGCGCATCGCCATCATCGGCGGCGGCCTGCCGGGCTGCGAGCTGGGGCGCGAGATGATGAGGCACGGCCGTCAGATAGACATCATCGACGACCACAAGAAAATCGGCTTCGACGTGGGCTCGAGCGACCGCTTCCACGTGCTCTCCGAGTTCAAGAAGGCGGACAACGTCCGGCTGCATCCCCTGTCTACGGTGAAGGCCATCACGGACGAAGGGGTGGACATCGTCGAGGACGGCCAGGAGCGCAGGATCCCCGCCGATTCGGTGGTGATCGCCTTGGGCTTCGCGCCGAACACGAAGCTGGCCGACGAGCTGAAGGAGGTGATGGAGGAGCTGTACGCGGTAGGGGACTGCGCCGACCCCGCGCGCATGGCCGATGCGGTGAAGCAGGGCTATCGCGCCGGGTGCCGAGTGTAGGCCGAAACGGAAAACGGAAGGAGAGGAAAGGAGTGAGAAGGTGAAAGCAGCAGATCAGCCACGGTTCGGGTCGATGGAAGGCGTGCGCGTTCTGGGCGTGGGCACCAACATCGCGGGCCCGGTGGCCTGCACGTTCTTCGCCGAGCAGGGGGCGAGCGTCATCCAGGTGGAGTCCACCAAGGCACCCGACATGTTCCGCAACATGGGCAACGCGTGGGCCATCGAGCACCGCAACAGCCGCTCCATCGCCCTGGACGTGCGCTCGGCGGCCGGCGAAGGGGTGCTGATGAAGCTCATCGCCCAGTCCGACATCCTTATCGAGTCGTCGAAGGGCGGCACGTGGAAGCGGTGGGGACTTGACGACGAGGCTCTGTGGGCCATCAACCCGGCGCTGGTGATAGCCCATGTGTCGGGCTACGGCCAGACCGGCGTCGCCGACTACGTCTCGCGGGCGTCGTTCGACACCATCGGGCAGGCGTTCGGGGGCTACGTGGCCGTCAACGGCATGCCCGATCCCGCGCTGCCGCTGCCCGTGGTGCCCTACACCTGCGACTACGTGACGGCCCTGTTCACGGCTATGGCGGCGGCGATGGCCCTGTACCGCGCCAAGGAGACGGGCGAGGGCGAGAGCATCGACGTGGCGCAGTACGAGGTCATGGCGCGCATCCAGGGCAACTTCCTCATCGACGCTGTCAACGGGGGCGCCCAGCCGCCCCGGCTGGGGAACTACGGCAACGCCTTCGTGGCCATCCCCAATGTCATGCGCTGCGCCGACGGGAACTGCGTCTCGTTCGCCTTGGGAGGTGCTGCGGTCTGCAAGCGGGCCGAGGAGCTGCTGGGCCTTGCGGACGACCCGGACTTCGAGCCGTTCCACGCAGGCTACCGCAAGGCGGACGGCCCCAGGGCCCAGAAGATGGTGGAGGCGCTGCAAGCCTACTGCGACGCCCACAGCGCCCAGGAGGTCAACGACGCCTTCAACGAGCGCCAGATTCCCTGCAGCGTGATCATGACGTTTGCCATGATGGTGGAAAACGAGCAGTACAAAGCGCGAAACACGTTGATTAACTGGGATGACCCGGTACATGGCGAAGAGGTGCTGGGCGTGGGGTGCGTACCGGCCTTCACGCGTCGCCCGGGCCAGGTGTTCCGCGGGGGACCGTCCTACGGCATGGACAACGACGACGTGCTGGCGGAGCTGGGGTACACGCCCGAGGACATCGAGGGGCTGTACGCCCAAGGTATCGTGAAGAAGGATTAGGAGAGGGATATGACTGAGATAACTGCGCCTTCAGGCGCGCGCAAGAAGAACACCGTGTACTACATCAACTGCGTCATCACGCTCGTGCTGATGTTCGCGGGCTTTCTGATCGGCCCGGTGGGACCGCTGACGGCGTCGGGTGCGAAGGTGGTGTTCATCTTCATCGGCGTGGTGTACGGCATGATCACAGTGGGCATCACGTGGCCGGCGCTTTTGGGCATGGTGCTTTTGGGATTCTCCGGCTACATGGACACGGTGGACGCGGAGGGCAAGGTCACCGCCACCACCACGGTGGCCAAGGTGTTTTTGAACGGCTTCGGCAACGACACGTACCTGTTCGTGTTCTTCCTGCTCATCTTCGCAGCCATCATGAACAACTCCGGCCTGTCGAACACCATTGCCTACAAGATGGTGTCCCTGAAGTTCGCCCAAGGCAAGCCCTGGGTGCTCTCGATGCTCATTCTGCTGGCAGCCTACCTGGTGGGCATGCTCATCAGCTGCTCGCCCGGCATCCTCATTCCCTGGGCCATCGTGTACACCATCTGCAAGCTCGTGGGCTATACTCCCAAGGACGCATGGCCCAAGATGATGGTCGTCGGCATCGTCCTGGCCGCCCAGCTGGGCAACGCCGCTCTTCCCTTCAAGCCGCTGTCGCTGCAGATGATGGCCAGCCTGAAGGATGCCACCGGTATCGTCATCGACTACGTGCCCTTCACCGTGTTCGCTATCGTGTTGTCGTTGCTGCTTTTGGTGGGCTACTGGGCCATGTGCAAGTTCTTCTTCCGCATCGACGTCAAGCCTCTTAAGAGCGTGGACGTGAACCTGGGCAAGGACGTGACGTTCACCGCGCAGCAGAAGCAGCTCTGCATCGCCCTGGCCGCCCTGTTCGTTTTCCTGTTTATCCCCAGCTTCCTGCCGGCCGGCACCCCCGCGAAGGCGTTCTTCACCACGCTGGGTTCGACGGCGGTGGCCGTGGTCATCATCGCGGTGCTGGCGCTCATGCGCAAGAAGGACGGCAAGCCCTACGTGAACGTGGTCGAGTCCATCAAGACCGGCGTTCCGTGGGAGACGCTCATCCTGCTGGCCTTCGTCATGGTCATCTCCACGGCGCTCACCACCACGGGCAACGGCGTGAAGGAAGGCCTGTCCATGCTGCTGAACCCGATTCTGGGCTCCGCCAACGGGTTTGTGTTCACCATCATTGTGCTGGTGGTGGCCGCCATCGGCACCCAGTGCTTGGGCAACCTCATCTACGGCCTCATGCTCATGCCGATCGTGTGCGTCTACGGTGCGGCCACCGGTGCCGACCTGAGCATGCTCACCGTGGCGCTGTGCGTGGTGCTCAACGCGGCCCTGGTGCTGCCTTCGGCAAGCCCCCTGGCCGGCCTTCTGCACGGCAATACGGAATGGGTCAGCGAGAAGGACATCTACAAGTACTCCATCCCCAACGTGCTCGTCATCATCGTGGTGGCCGTCATCGTGTGCGCCACGTTGGGTGCGGTGATGTTCTAGACGATTTCGCGTCGCGCGATGCTGCTCCTTGGGCGTCGCGCGGCCTTTCCGAGGGGCGGGCTGCTGCCGACGAGCCTGCGACGAACCCGGGCCACACCCCAGCCCGGGCACGGCCCGCCCCTCTTGCTTTCGGAGAAGGAGGTTTGCCATGACGAGGGAAAAGAGGGGCGTGCGTTTCGTTTGCATCGCCATCATGGTGGCGCTCATGGCCCTTCCGTTTGCGCTGCCGTGCCCGCAGGGGCTCACTCCCAGCGGCTTCAAGGTGCTGGGAGTATTCCTCGGCTGCGTGTTCGGATGGTCCACGGTGGGCGTGGTGGGCACGTCGCTTCTGGGGATGGTCTTTTTGGGGTTCGTGCCGGAATTCAGCGTGCAGGGCGTTTTCAAGGAGGGGTTCGGAGGCACCACGTTCATGCTGGTGTTCTTCATGGTCACCTTCGCCGGGATTCTCGACCAGGTGGGCCTGGGGGAACGGGTTGCACAGTGGATTCTGCGCCGCAAGTTCACGCGCCGCGGCCCCTGGGTGCTGTCGCTGTCGCTTCTGGTGACCGCCTACCTGACGGCGTTCGTCACCAGCGTCATGCCGGGCATCATCATCTCCTGGGGCATCCTGGGCGTCATCTGCCATACCTGCGGCTACCAGAGAGGCGACGCATGGCCGAAGCTCATGACCGTGGGCATCGTGCTGGCCTGCTGCATGGGCCATTCGGCGTGGCCCATCGAGGTGCTGTCGTTCACGCTTTTGGGAATCTACGACGCCCAGGGGCTGCCGCCGATCAACTACCTGTCGTTCACGGCGCTCAACGTGTGCATCGGCCTGGGCGCCATCGCGCTGTACCTGGCGGCCTGCCGTTTCGTGTTCAGACCCGACGTGGCGAACCTGGCCCATGCGCACGATTTCGTGCAGGACATGGGGCCGCTCACGAAGGCCCAGAAGGCCGTTATCGGGTTCACGGTGATGTTCTTCGCCGTGCTGTTCCTGCCCGGCGCCTTCCCGGGGTCGGGCGGCTTGCTGGGACTTCTGGAGAAGGTGGGCACCGTGGGCTGCGCCGTCGTGGTGCTGGCGGCCGCAGGTGCCGTGCGCATGGGCGACGGGAAACCGCTCGTGAGCCTACCGGCCGCCATTCGGGACGGGGCGCCGTGGGAGTCGATGATCCTCATCGCCTGCGCTATGCCGCTGTCCTCGGCGCTGACCAACGCCGACGTGGGGCTGCATGCGCTCTTCAGCCAGGTGTTCTCGGCCCTGTTCGGGTCGGTGGGCAGCGCGGTTTTGTTCTCGGCGCTGTTCGTGCTGGTCGTGGTGGTGCTCACCAACATGATGGGGAACGTGACCGTGGGCGTGGTGCTCCTGCCCATCATGATCGCCGTGGCCCCTTCGGTGGGTGCCAACGCCGCCCTGCTGACCGTGGTCACCTGCATCGCCTGCAACGCCGCGTTCCTGCTTCCGTCGGGAGGCCCTACGGCGGCGGTTTTGCACGGCAACCGGGACTGGTTCGCCGGGTCCACGCAGATCTACCCCTTCGCGGCGGTGGGGGCGGGGGCGTTTCTGACGTCGGCGCTTCTGTTCATGCTGGTGCTGGGCCCCGTGCTGTTCTAGGGCGTTTTGGCCGGTAGGGCCGATAAAGGGAAAACGCCTGCGGTCGGCTGCGGCCCGGGCTCTTTCTGGAAACGGAGTACGGGATGCAGGGCCCCTAGGTCTTCGCGTCCCCCGAGGGAAAGGAACGGTTTCTATGGATTTCCGCCTGACCGAGGAGCAGGAGCTTCTGCTGGAGTCGCTCGACGAGCTGATGGAGCGCGAGTGCAGCCCCGCCTACGTGGCGCAGTGCGACAGGGAGGGCCGGTTCCCCGCGGAGTTCGCCCAGGCGCTCGCCAACAACGGTTTCGGGCTTCTGGGCGTGCCCGAGGAGTACGGCGGCGTGCCGGTGGACACGCTCACCCTCATGCTGGTAAAGGAGCGGCTGATGAGAAACGGCGGACCCATCTGCCTGTTCACGCAGCCTTTCCTGGTGGACACCGTGCTCGCCTTCGGAAGCGACGAGCAGATAGCCGCCACCATGGACGCCGTGAAGCAGGGCAAGGTGGCCCACTGCTCCGGGTTCACCGAGCCGGGCGCCGGTTCCGACAACTCGGGGCTCGCCACCACGTTCACGCGCAAGGACGGCAAGGTGCACATCAACGGCCACAAATCGTTCATCACCAACGCCGACACCGCCCCCTACATGATGTGCCTGACCCGCGATCCGCTGCAGGACGACCCGCGCCGCGCGTTCACCACCTGGTGGGTTCCCATGGATTCGGAGGGCATCACCGTGGAGCCGCTGGACAAGATCGGCTGGCATATGTCCAACACCTGCGAGGTGTACCTGAACGACGTGGTGGTGGAGGAGAAGGACATCTTCGGCCGCGAAGGGGAGGCGTTGAAGCAGACCATGAAGAACTTCGAGGTGGAGCGCCTGCTCATGGCGGCCGCCTCGTTGGGGCAGGCCGAGTGCGCCTTCGACGATGCCGCCGCCTATGCCAACCAGCGCGTGCAGTTCGGCAAGACCATCGGGTCGTTCCAGCTCATCCAGCAGAAGATTACCGACATGGCCATCAAGATAGAGAACATGCGCAACCTCGTCTACAAGACGGCGTGGGAGCACGACAACGGGATTCCCATCCGCGACAGCTCGGCCATGGCGAAGCTGTACTGCGCCCGGTCGGCCTGCGAGGTCATCGACGATGCGCTGCAGATCATGGGCGGCATCGGCTACACCAACGAGTGCCGAATCTCGCGTCTGTGGCGCGACGCCCGCAACGCCCGCATCGGGGGCGGCACCGACGAGATCATGTACCATGTCGCCGGGCGCGGCATCCTAAAGGGGCTGAAGTAGACCTGGGCGGCCTTCCCCTGGCGGCACAGGAGGCCTTCAGAACCTGCGGGGGTTCGCACACGGCGCAAAGGCCGCTTAGCTCGCCCCCGCAGAACCTTCAGGCCTCCTGCGCTCGCCAGGGAAATCCCTTTGTCTGGCAGGTTGAGCAAGAACGTAGCTGATATTGTTTTTCGGAACGAAAGGAACCATCATGGCAGAGATCTTCTCGCCTTTGGACGATCTGATCGCCGAGCAGTCGCTGGTGGATGCGCTGGTGGCGGATTTCACCGAGGAGGATTGGAACCGGCAGGCGTCCTACTGCACCACGTGGAAGCTGAAGGACGTCATCGCGCATATCGCGCTGTTCGACTATTGCGCCAACGAGCTCATCTGCGGCCGCGGGGGCGATGTGGCCTCGGTGGCCCAGGCCTACTCGAAGAGCGACGAGCATTTCAAGATCGATGCATGGCAGGGGCGCAGCGGTGCGGAGGTGCTGGCGTGGTGGCGCGAGCAGCGCACGCTTATGGACGCTGCGTTCATGGAGGCCGGCCTGAAGGGCCGCGTGCCCTGGGCCGCCGGCATCCCGCCCATGTCCGTGCGCTCCCTGGCCTCGGCACGGCTCATGGAGCTGTGGGCCCACAGCGTGGACATCTACGACGCCCTCGGCATCGAGCCGCGCGTGTTGGAGCGCATCACCTCCACGCTGTTCCTGTCCTGGCAGGGCCGCCCCAACATGTACAACGTCAACGGCCTTCAGTTCGACCCCGAGGTCCCCATGTACCTGGAGCTCACCCTGCCCTCCGGCGAGGTGTGGGCCAAGGGCGA
>DBFAWQ010000116.1:0-3755 GCA_048242115.1 Eggerthellaceae bacterium | reverse complement strand
GTTCTCAACAGCCGGCGGAAGCCGCCTAATAGAAGGGGCCGTCAGGCGTCGTCGCCGAACGGCTCCAGTTCGACTTCCCGGATGCCCTGTCCCTGCTCTTTGGCGACCAGCACGTTGTAGGAGATGACCGGCTGGACGGGGCTTCCCGACAGTTCGGGCATATACCGCACGGGGAACAGAAGCGAGCGTTCCTCTTCGTCCTCGATCCTTTCGGGGCAGCCGGCACGTTGGAGCATCGTCGCCGTGGGTTCGCGGTCGTCGCCATACACCTTTGCCGCCTTCAGGAAGAAGTCCTCCGGGTCCAGCCAGAAGAGGCTGTCGTTGGCAAAGCGGCGCTCGTTCATCTGCCGTATCTCGCTGCGGTGCTTGTTTTCCAGCGAGCAGTAGTGGATGTCGAGGTTCAGGTTCTTTTCGAAGGCGAACGCCATGAGCCTCAAGGCCAGCACTTCGCTGCCGGCGACCGGAAGGCTGCCCGCATACCCGTACTCGAACAGCACGGGGAAAGGCGGGTTCTTTATCTTGAAGCCACGTTTTGCGAACTCATCCCAGTTATGGAACGGGTAGCAGAACTCGAGCAGGTTGATGCCCGAAGCCCCGGTCTCTTCCAGGAAGAGCAGCACTTCGCACATCTCGTCGTAGGTGCCGGGGATGCACGGGGTCTCCACCATGACCGCCGGCACGTATTGTTTTGCCAGCAGGATGTTGGCGCGGACCCTCTCCCGTGCCGCCGGCGGGTCGTCCAGCTTGACGCTCAGGCGGATTTCAGACAGCCCTGCGGCTGCCAGCCTTCGAAGCAGGTTCTCGTCAAGCAGGTCGCCGGCCGTGTACAGGCGGGTGTGCGCCGAGGGAAGAAGCGCGTGGCACCTCTCGAAGAACCGCACGGTCTCGTCGGGCCTGAGAAGGGGTTCCCCGCCCGTCAGGCCGACGCAGGCCGTCCTGCCGGCCTGCCGGGCGAAGTCCTCCAGCTCTTCTTCCCAGGGATAGTCGTGGGTGAGGTAGTGGTCGTAGTCCTGCTGGTTGGGGTTGAAGCAGAAGTAACAGTTCCG
This sequence comes from Eggerthellaceae bacterium, assembly GCA_048242115.1. Lineage (GTDB taxonomy): Bacteria > Actinomycetota > Coriobacteriia > Coriobacteriales > Eggerthellaceae > Xiamenia. Next base: position 2,709 of record DBFAWQ010000116.1, on the reverse strand, counting down.
GTGGCAGGCGAGCGACAGATAGAACGTCCTGCTCCCGCCCGGTCCCGTGCAGGCGACGCAGGCGGGGGAGAGGCCGCCTTTCACGATGCTTGCCTCGCCGTTGCGGAACACGGCGCCAGCTTTTCGTAGGCGTTCCTTGAGCTCGTGCGCTTCTTGCAGGGATGCGCCGAACTCTTCGAACTCGATGCCTCGGCCCTCCAAGGAGCCGAAGTAGTCGTCCCATATGGAATCGTAGCGGGCAAGGGCATTGTCTCTGTCGGGGTTCGTCGGCCGGTCCATGCGCCCTTCACCATCCTTGTCTGTGTCGGCGGAGCCTTGGCTTGTCGGACGGGACGCCCACTGCAAGAGCGCGCCCGGCGCCACTCAGGCTGCCGGCAGAGCGGACGGCGTCGCCCGCCTCCTTGTCCTCCGCCCACTGTCGCCCGGCTCCCGAAAGTGGTTGCGAATATACCATACCCCAGCAAACTGGTGCAATGCGCACCCGCGCAGCGGCCTGGTTGCCGCTGTGGCGCGTTTACCCGGTATCGGCGAGGTGGCATGGGCGCCGTGCCTTTGTGAGATCTTGGCTGCTCCCCGTGCCGTGTCGGGCAGGCAGCGCTCCCGGACGGGAGCCACCACGGCTAAGGCTGTTCTTGCCGGCTGTTTTTGCCTCAGGCTCGGCTTGGTCGGCGCGGGGATTCATGTAGGGCTAGACGGGATCGGGATATAAGCCATGGCAAGGAGATCGGGAGACCGGGCCATACCCACCTTCGTTCCCTATGTCGGTATTTACCAGGAACGGCTCAAAGGCACGAATGCCTTGCTGTTCGTGAATCCCGAGAGCATGGCCATCGGAGGGAAGCCGTGGAAGGGCTCTTCGAAGATGTCTGCAGGATGTGTGGCGGTGCGCCTCAGGTGGAGGCGATGACGTCCAGCCAGTCGTTGGCGAGGCTCACGGCATCTTCCATCTCCCTGTTGACGGGCCCGCATTCTGCTCTCGGCCAAAAAAGAAAAGCGCCCGAGGGCGCTTTTCGCAAGACTATGAACTGGCGGAGGAGGAGGGATTCGAACCCTCGTTACCCGGGTTACGGGTAAAACGGTTTTCGAGACCGCCGCATTCAACCACTCTGCCACCCCTCCGCATTCGGGATGAGGCCGCCACGGTTTTCGCTGACGGCCATGGACGCTCCCGCAGGCTCGTCCAGCGTTTCGACCACGCGGCCTTCTGCAAGCCCGCAAGTCATTCAGTTTTCATGGCGGAGAGACGGGGATTCGAACCCCGGATACGCTTTTGGCGTATACACGATTTCCAATCGTGCTCCTTCGGCCAGCTCGGACATCTCTCCGCTTCGCCATCGTGTGCCCCATCATCTGACGAAGCAGCAGCTAAGTAGTATACAACAGCCCTAAAGCGCTCACAAGCAAAGAAATCCATCCCCGCAAAATTTCAGAAGAAAGGGTTGGGCGGATGCCTCGAGCCTCTGCGAGGCCACCGCGAACCTGTGCGCAGTCTTTCGCGTATCCCTGCGCGGTCGCCGTAAGTCCCCGTGCGGTCTTTTGCCTTCTCTCGGCTCCCAAGTCTCCTTGCGGCCCCCGAGTCCCCGTGTGTCCTTCGCTTTCTCCAGTTCGAGCCTCCCTGCGGCTCCCAAACCCCGAGTTCCGCCGAACACCCCCTACGGCCCCGCCTTCTTTTGGAGATACGCCGAATAACCGAACCGCACGTGCTTCCTGAGCCGACAAAGCATACACTTAGCATGTCCTGCCCCTTTTGACGCAGGACGGACGACCGATCACGCATATACGCGGCCACTGCGTAAGAAGTGGCAGAAAGAACGAACGAGGACGAAGCCATGGCTGACCGCACTGTTGAGACCACCGCCGAAGAGGTGCCCGAGATTCCCGAGATTCTGGAGAAGGTGCTGCTGTTCGCGCTTGACGAGGCCAAGGAAAAGATGGAGCAAGGATCCGACGTGGTGCCTTTCACGGCGCTCGTCGTGAAGGAGAACCTGTTCATCGAGTCGCATCCGGGCGATTCGGCCGAGGAATGCTTTGAGTATGCGCGCCACACCGTGGAAGGCGCGCGCGGCGCCGAGGCCTATGCGCTGTGCTATGACGGCTACGTGGAAATCGACGACGGGACGAAGGATGCCCTCATCGCCGAGGGCGGCGTGCCCGGCGAGGACGAAGGATATGCCGTCGGCTACCTGTACTCCGTGAACGACGAGGGCGAAGCGACCTTCGAAGAAGAGCCGGCCTACATCGGCGAGGCGCCGAACTACATGGCCGATCTCAAGGACGCGAGCGAATACGACGAAGAGGATATCGACGGCAAGTATCTTGACGAAGACGAGTTCGAAGAAGAGCCTGCCGAGGACGAAGCCGAATAAAGGACGTCTGCCGCACCTCGCTTGAATCTGGCCTCGCGCGCATCAAGAGACCGCGCCCGCGTACGCGGCGCCCTGCGTCCTTATGCATGCTTGATGCCCTTGCGCCGCATCTCCCGCGCCCGCGCACCTGCGCCTCGCGCTCGGCTCGGTGGTGCGCCCTTGCTCGGCTCGGCAGCGCGCCTTCGCGTCCCGCGCCCGCCAACCTTGCTGGATCCGTGTTGGAAAACTGCTGGATTCTGGTGGCTTCGCGGCGAGTTTTCGGCGAAGACCCCATGAACTGGCGCTTGAAACGTGGCGGCCCGACGGCGGGGCGCCCCGTCCTTTTTGGCGGCGGAGGACCGCC
>DBFAWQ010000115.1:0-48394 GCA_048242115.1 Eggerthellaceae bacterium | reverse complement strand
ATGTCCCGGGAGAACTCGTAGCGCGCCATCACGGCAAAGCTTGTGAGCCTCGCGGCCGCCTCCATGACCGAATCTGGCGCCGTAAGCCACTCATTCTCACCCGCTTGAGTTAGCAAGTAGGCGATATCGTGAGTTCGGGGCGGCTCCTCGTCGTGTTCGGCGTAAACGCTCTTCACCATCTTCTCGGCCGCCTGCTGGGCGTGAAAGCAAATTGCCTCGCAATGAAGATCGATGTTGTCGCAAAGGGCTTCGATGGCAAACACGTCTTTGGACGCCGGATACAGAAAGCCCTCGTACTGCTCGCCCTGTTCACCCATAAATCTTCACGCCTTCGCTGAGAACGGTCCGTTCGATGGAACCGTGTTCTTTGAGGATGCGGTCGAACCGTGCCCGGGGGGACGTGAGGATGTCCTTCGGCATTGGCAACCACGGGATAGAAAGATACGCTTTGACCGCGTACTCGCTTCTGCTCAACGCATCATCGGAGGTGATGACATACAGGTCGATGTCGCTTTCCGCATTCGCCTCGTTGCGAGCCTGCGAACCGAACAGGTAGATTTCCTCCGTGGGCACCGACGAAGAGATGCATTCCGCAATACGCTGCAAGACGTCACCAGGCAAACAACCAGCGCCCGTATTCTGTTTTGCCATCGGCGAACCCACGAAGCCTCCTTCCCGAAGCGTGCCGCGAGTGACTATTGTAGCATCCATGCGCCCACACGCCCAATACCGCACGCCTGTGCGAACCCGGCGCCCTATCCCAGGAACCACTTCCATGCGGGGACCACTTGGACGGTTCCTTGGTCGCTCTCCACGGTTTCTTCCTCGCGAAGCGTGATGATGGTGCCCTCTTCGATGCCCGTTGCCGTCATCGCCGCCTCCAGGGAGCCGACCTCGCGGGCGCGCGTTTTCCCTGCCGCCACGGAAACGCAAACCTGTACCAGGGCGTAGGGCTCCTCGGCCAGCGCGTCGCCGAGCAGGAAGTGCACCTTGCGGCCTTGCGGCTCCGGAACCGTGAAAGAGGTGATCGCCTCGGTGCGCCGTCCCGCCATACGCCGACGTAGCTCCAGGTAAACCGCCGTTTCGAACCGCTTCCCCACATCTTGCTGGTTCGCACGGGAAACCGCATAGCTTATTCCCGGATCTATGGCGTATACCTTCGGAGCCGCGGTGGTCCTGGACTTGAGCGCGAAGGCGTGCTCCTCGACCTTCGCAAAGAGGAAGGCTTGCTCCAGAAGGTCGACGATGCGGTCCGCCTTCTCCCAGTACACCTTGAACCCTTCTCCCCGGAAGCTTTCCACCAGTTTGTTGACCGAGAACTCGCAGGCGGTGTTCCGCAACCCGTACAGCGCCAGCCTGTTGGCAAGGCGGATGTCCTCGCGCCCGAGGCGCTCCGCCACATCGCGGGCAACCACGTCGCGAACGTAGCTCTGCAGTATCTCGATGCGATCCTCCGCAAGGCGCCCCTGCACCCCCGGGAATCCTCCTTCGACCAGATACCGGTCGAAAAGCGACTCGAGGGTGGTGCGCATCTTGGGAGAGAACGAGCTTCCCCCCTTGTCCGGTACTTCCACCCCCTGGAACAGGCAGAACTCACGGAAGGAGAGCGGCAGCATCTCGTGGGTATGGGATCGGCCGCGGAACTTCGTGGCAATCTCCTCCGAAGAGAGCTTCGAGGACGATCCCGTGATCACTAGCGTCACCCGCTCGTTCTCCGCGAGCCGTTGGCACGCGCCTTGCCAGTTCTGCGCCTCCTGCACTTCGTCGAGAAACAAGTAGCAGCCCTCCTCGCGGGCACGGGGAACCTGGCGCCAGTACTCCTCGACGACGTCGGAGATGATCGATGGGCTTGCCGGCACCAGTCGGTCATCCGAGAAGTCGAAGTAGAGCATGCGCTCGCGGTCAAACCCCGCCTCCACAAGCTGGCTCATCTTTTGGAACAGGTAGAACGTCTTTCCGCTGCGGCGCATCCCCGTGATGATCTCGACAAGGTTGAAGCGCTTCGGCTCGGGAAGCGCGCGTATGATTTCGCGCCTGGGCACAAATCCGGGAATAGACTGTTCAAGCGACTCTTTGACAAGCGGACTTAGATCGTCCATCACCGATATCCCTTTCAACTTCTAAATTTTTCTGAGAAGAATATATCATAACTTCTAAAAATTTTTGAGAAGCTATGGTGTATTTAACTATATAAGCCCGAATTGTTCGCGCCCATTCCGTTCTCGAATTGCGCCATGGCGCGATTTTGGCGCGATTCTTCTAGCTCTGTCGCCCTCGTCCCGACTGGACTGTCAGCCTTCGCGGGGCGGATCGGGCTGCTCGAAGAGGTCGATGAGCTCCTGCTTCGAGTGGATGCCCATCTTGCCGTAGATGTGGCGCACGTGGGTGTTGATGGTGTTGCGCGAGATGTAGAGCGCGTCGCGGATGAAGGGCAGGTCGCGGCCGCGGACCAGGTAGCCCATGATCTCGGTCTCGCGCGGCGACAGACCGAAGCGCTCGCCCAGGGCAGCGCAACGAGCGCCCGCAAACGCGCTCGCCGATGCCGTTCCTACCGCTTCCCCCCGACAAGGATTATAGCGCCTGAACGGGAACATCTTCCCCAGAAGCACGCGGCCGAAAGCGGCCGGCGTTACTCCCTTACCAGGCGAAAGGGGAAAATCACTGCTGAGTGGTGATGCCGGAAACGCCCCGTGATGCGTTTTCACGACCGCCGTGCGATGGTGCCGGCGGCCCATGCGGCGTAACGTTTCCAGCGGCCCCGCGCAATCACGCAAGGCCAGGCGTAGCCCGCACAACCGGCCTCCCGATCGGGAAATCCCGCACAGCATGCCAGTTGTGCGGGATTCGAAGCGGAGGAAACGGGACGCCGAGAAACGAGAGACCGAAAGCAAGGAGGGAACCATGGCAGGAAACCATGACATCGAGCGCGGTACGGAAGATTGCACACGCGATGCGGTGGAAGGGCGCCCAACACGCAGCGGGCATGAGCCGGCGCTCGTTCATCGGCTGGGGCGCGGTGGCCGCCCTGGGAGCGGCGGGCCTGGCCAGCTGCTCGCCGGCGCCCAAAACCCAGGCCGACGCCGACCCGAAGGACGCCAGCACGCAGGACGGCACCGCGAGCACCAACGCGCAGGCCGCTTCCGCCCCCGCCACCGCTCAGGCCGCAAGCGGCAACCCGGCGTGGCTGGGCGACGCTCCGCAGATCGCGGACGCCGACATCAAGGAGGAATGGGACTGCGACCTGCTTATCGTGGGCGCGGGCAATGCAGGCATGACCGCCGCGGTAAAGGCCGCCGAGCTGGGGCTGGACTTCCGCCTTATCGACAAGCAGGCCACGCCGTCCACGCCTCGCAACGCCATCGGCGCTATCAACGATGCCCTGGCCAAGGCCCAGGACGTCACCGAGGACCCGGCCCGCATCCTGCACGAGCTGGTGCGCTACTCGTCGGGCAAGTGCAATTCGTCGGTGGTGAACGTATGGGTGAACCAATCCGCCGAGATGTTCGACTGGGCAGCCGGCATCATGAACAGCTACGGCTTCGATGCCATGATCACCGCCGACCGCGGCCTGGACGACCCGGTCTACTACCATCCGGCCACCGAGCACCGCTTCGCCGCGCGCCCCGACAGCGATTTCGCCGACAAGAACCGCCACGACGTTTTCCTGGACTACATCCAGCAGAAGGGCTACGACCTGGACGGCGGATGCGCCCTGGTGGAGCTTACGCAGGGCAGCGACGGCGCCGTGACCGGGGCCATCGCGCAGAGGGACGGCGGCTACGTGCGCATCAGCGCGAAGAACGTGCTGCTGTGCACCGGCGGCTACGCCGACAACCCGGTCATGATGGAGGCGCTGGCCCCGGCCGCCTCGCAGACCATCGCCGCGTGGATGCTGTACCCGGGCAACGACGGCCAGGGCATCAAGGCCGCCCTGTGGGCCGGCGCCGGGAAGGACATCGAGTCCACCCCCATGCTCTTCGACCGCGGGGCCATCGCGCCGGGCACCGACCCGGGCGTGGTGAAGGACGGCGACACCTATTCCGTCCCCATGGGCTACATCACCACGAAAGACGAGTACAACCCGGGCACTCAGCCCTTCCTGAAGGTGAACCGCCGCGGCGAGCGCTTCGCAAACGAGGACGGCCCCTACACCGACATCGTCTGGGCGGCTCAGAACCAACCGGGCCACACCTGGTGCCAGATCTTCGACGCCGACTTCGCCGACGATTGGGACCAGTTCCACACCCTGGGGTGCTCGTCGCTGGTGCGCCTGCGCAAGGACGCCTTCGTCGAGATGGTGGAGAACTACGTCGAGCAAGGCATCATCGTGAAGGCCGACACCATCGAGGAGCTGGCCGAGAAGATGGGGCTTGATGCCCAAGCGCAGAAGACGTTCCTGGCCACGGTGGACCACTACAACGACCTGTACGACGCCGGTGAGGACGCCGATTTCGGCAAGATGCCCCAGCGCCTGTCCGACATCCGCAAGGCCCCGTTCTACGCGGCATGGCTGGGCACCACGCTTCTGACCACGGAGGACGGCATCAAGATCAACGCCGACTGCCAGGCACTGAACGCCCAAGGCGAGCCAATCGGCGGCCTGTACGTGGCGGGCGACTGCGCCGGCAGCTTCTTCGCGAACAACTACCCCTACCTGCTCCCCGGCGTCGCCTGCGGCCACTGCATGGTGCAAGGCTGGAAGGCCGTCCAGGTGATCGCAGGGGTGTAGAGAGCGCGGGCGGCCGGTGTTCCCAGCAACGGGCACCCACAGTGCACAACTGGAGGGTTTCGGACGATTTCCCGGAAAACCCTCCGGTTGTGCACTCTCCCGCCGACGAGCATCTGCGCTCGCGCGCCTGCAACGCCCGCAGCGTTCATGGCGAATTCGAGCGGGAGGGGAATAGTTCTTGCGGGCGGCTGGCGGCTCCGTTATACTTCACTCTTGCGTTTCTGAAGGAAGCGCCTTTCGCCAACGTGGCTCAGCTGGTAGAGCAACGCACTCGTAATGCGTAGGTCAGCGGTTCGAATCCGCTCGTTGGCTCCAGAATCCAAGCGCCCCGCCAACCCGCGGGGCGCTGGTGTGGTACTTCGTCCCCGTGTCGGTGATGTACACGGTGCGCGAATTCTCCTGCACGCTCTCCTCTTCGGCTGCTGCAGCTTCGGCCGCCGCTGCGGCTTCCTTCGCCGCCTTCTCCTCCGCCGCCTTGCGCTCGGCTTCGGCCTTCCCCCCATTACGGCAAGAGTCGGCTCTGTTGAGCTATGGTCGCAGGAGCACGGCAGCCCTCCCAGTTAGTCATGGCTGACCGCCAGGGACCGGCCTCCGAGCGGAACTGTGCGCCGGTCGCAAACGCTTCGTCAAGAGGGGCGTTTCAATTCGATGGCAATTCCGATCATCGCAACGCACGGGCCGCGGAACGCGCCTAGAGTGAGACCGTAAGCACAACGCCGTACCTGTTGAGACGTGCAAGACGAATCAACGCGGCGCAAACAACATGCATCCGCCGAGCGAGGAGGGTATCATGAAGCACTTCGAAGGCCATGAAGAGGAAGTCCGCGAGCGCATCCACGAGGACAAGAAGAAGGACCGTGTCGAGGACGAGATCCGCCACGAGTACAAGGCGGCCGAGGACAAGGCCTACCACGAGATGAAGAGCCGCAAGGCCAACTGGGAAGAGGACATGAAGGTTGGCGAGCGCGGCATGCGTCGCGAGGAGCACGAGGAAGCTGCCGACCTGAAGGACGAGGCCAACACCGACTTCATCGAAGGCATGCCCCTCGAGTAGGCGCCCGGGCGGCGCACGCGTCGCGAGCATCGCGAGCGAGCCCAAGCGTTCCATACGTCGCCAGCACGGCCAAGCGCCCGAGCCGAAGAGCGCGCCAAACGAGCATTTTCTATCCAAACTATTTTATGCGTCTGACCTGCGATTGAATAATGTCGCGCCAGGTCAGGCGCATATTTTTTTCTGGACAAAAAGTGCTCGTTTGGCACGCATGGGCACCTCGGAGGACGGCGGGTGCGGACGCAGCCGCGACCAAGGCCGAAAGCCCATGGCGCGCGCGGAGCTTAGCGTGTACTATAGAAAGACGCCAGCGTGATGGAAAACGGCGGAGCGGCGGCAGGGAAAGCGCCATTGTGGCGGCGCAGGGTATCGACGTAGGGGACACGGGGAGCAGGGGGAACAGGAAGCGTGTTCAGCGAGCTGACCATAGCGTACTTGTTCTTGGGCGGCGTAGCGGCCGGGTCGCTGCTGTTCCTTTCGCTGTCGCAGCTGGCCCATGCGCTTGCGCGGAAGGGCGCCGGCCCTTCCGACGCACCCGACCAGCCAACCGGCCAGTGCGCAGGAACCGGACGTCCCCGCTTCCTGCCCAGCTTCGCTGCCGCTAGCGAGCGCTTCTACGGGCTGGCCTACGGAGCTACGGCCGTGGTCATGGGGCTGGGCATCCTGTGCCTGGCCTTCGACCTGCCGCATCCCGACCGGGCCGTGCTGCTGTTCGCCTACCCTACCTCGTCGGTGCTGTCCGTGGGCAGCCTCATCCTGGGGTTCTCGCTGCTGTACACGGCGCTGTTCGCCGTCCACTACTGCCTGTGTCCGTTGCGGTGGCTCGCCCGGTTCCGCACGGTCTTCGCCCTGGTGGGCATCGCAGCAGCCCTGGCCATGGCGCTGTACCCGGGCATCCTGCTGATGACCATGCCCGCCGACCAGGCCTGGCATTCGGCGCTGGTGCCCGTATTGTTCACCCTTTCCGCGTTCTCGACGGGAATCGCCCTGCTCACGATGTGCTTCGTCGTGCGCAGCCGCGACAGGGGGACCGCGCGCATGGTCCGCTCGCTGGTGGCGCTGGATCCGTGGCTCATAGCCGTCAAGGTAGCGGCCACGCTGGGATACCTGGTGGCCGCCGCCTACCTGCTGCAAAGCTGGCACTTGGTGGAAGAGCTGCTCTTCGGGCGCGGATCAATGGTATTCTGGTTGGGTTACGCTGCATGCGGCCTGGCGGCGCCCTTCGTGCTGGAGCGGATGGCGCGCAAACGGCCCACCGACGGGCTGCTGCTAGGACTTTCCGCGCTGCTGCTCATCGGCGGCTACTGCCTGCGCGTGGCCGTGGTGGGACTGCAATCGTAGAAAAAGCGAAGGCCCGACGAGGCTGGAAGGAAGCAGGATTCGCCCATGACCTTGATCGAGATAGACGAGAAATGCGGGTTGCCCATCTGGGTGCAGATACGCAACCGCATCGCCTACCTCATCGAGGCGGGCTACTTCAAGCCCGGCGACCAGCTTCCCACCATCCGCGCCCTGGCCTCGGAGCTTGAGATCAATTACCACACCTGCAACAAGGCCTACGCCACGCTGGAAACCGACGGCTACATCGTCACGAAGCGGGGCCGGGGCACGCTGGTCAGCGAACGGCACCCGGGCAAGAGCAACGACGCCGCCGATGCCATCATGGACGAGTGCATCCGCCGCTGCCTGGCGCTGGGCATGGCCTTGGGCGAGATAGGCCCGCGTTTCGAAGCAGCGTTGGAACGGGCCGGCAGCAAGGACGAGGACTAGGGGCAACGCGGCGAAAATTCGCCGAGCAACAAGGGGAAACGAGGAAACGGGATGAAGCGGAACAAGCGCAATGCAGACCAGGCGTTCGCCGACGCGCACACCGACGAGCTGTGGACCACCCCCAACCAGGCGCCCCGCGCCACCCGCAGCGGCGCCACCGTCTTCTCCTCCTGCATCTTCCTTGTCGCCTTCGCGCTGGTGCTGGCGCTGTTCTGGCAAATCCAGGGGGCCGTGGGGCTGTTCGCGCTGATCACCGCGCTGGTGGTGGCGCTTCTGGCCATCGGCACCGTGCACATGACCATGGACTGGGAGCGCGCCTGCGTCATGCGCCTGGGCGTGTTCAACCACGTGGCGGGCCCGGGCGTGTTCTTCACCATCCCCGTCATCGACCAGATCGCCCTGCGCGTGGACCAGCGCATCAACGCCACCCCCTTCTACGCCGAGAAGACGCTGACGTCCGACCTGGTGCCGGTGGACGTGGACGCCGTGCTGTTCTGGATGGTATGGGACGCGAAGAAGGCGTGCCTGGAGGTGAACGACTACGCCGCCCAGGTGTCCTTCGTCGCCCAGACCGCCATGCGCGAGGCCATCGGCCGGGCCAGCATCGCCCGGGTGGCCCTGCAGCGCGACCAGATCGACCAGGAGCTGGAGGAGATGATCAGCAACATGGTGGAGCCCTGGGGCGTCACCATCATCTCGGTGAAGGTGCGCGACATCGTCATCCCCCAGTCGCTGCAGGACGCCATGTCCCAGGAGGCCCAGGCCGAGCGCCAGAAAGAGGCGCGCATCGTGCTGGCCGACGTGGAGCGCGAAATCTCCGAGATGCTCTCCGAGGCGGCGAAGATCTACGATGAGAGCGACACCGCCCTGCGCCTGCGCACGTTGCACCTGCTCAACGAGACGGTCACCCATTCGGGCGGCTCGGTGGTGACGGTGCCCAGCTCCTTCAGCGACGGATTTACCGACAACACCGCCGAGAAGCTGGCCGAAAAGCTGGGGCGCGCATAACCCCCGGCGGGCTTCCATGGGCCCACGCAAAGGGCGCGCCCGAGCCCGGGTACCTCGCTGGCAGTCATTATTCCCAAGATAGTATCATTCACGGCCTTGTTATCGATTTGTATTGTTCTATAATTCTAGAACAATGGCGATAAGGGAGGCGCGGGGAACGCCGGACGAGGAGACGCCAACGCACGCTCGCCGAGCGCGGGAGCTTGCCAGGCGCAAACCGCCAACCTATCGAATCGCCGACCGTAAGAGGAGGAAAAGATAGGAGGGGCTATGAAGAAGGCAAGCGGACATCCGTCGAGCCTGACTCGCCGCGGCTTCGTGAAGGCAACGGCCGGAGCTGCCGTCATCGGAGGAGGTGCCGCCCTGGTCGGCTGCTCGCAGGACAAGCCGACCGAGCAGCCGCCCGCGGAGAAACCCGAGGCCGAAGCCGAAACCCCCGAAGAGCCCGAGGTCGCGCCGTTCGAGGTGACGCCGGTGAAGGAGGACGTGAAGGTCTCCTACTGCCGCGGCTACTGCACGAACAACTGCTCGCTGGACATCCACCTGATCGACGGCAAGCCGGCTTACGCCACCGCTCACGAAAGCGACGACCCGCGCTTCACCCGCATCTGCCTGAAGGGCCACGCCCAGCCGCTGCGCGCCTTCAGCAAGTCGCGCCTGCTGAAGCCCCTGCGCCGCACCGGCGAGCGCGGCGAGGGCAAGTGGGAGGAGATCAGCTGGGACGAGGCCATCGACGAGGTGGTCACCAACTGGAAGTCCATCACCGACCAGTACGGCTCCGGCGCCATGTGCTTCTACAAGATGGCCGGCAACCGCTCCACGCTCAACGGCGACGGCAAGGGCAGCGTCTACTCCCGCTTCACGAAGGCCACCGGCTGCACCACCCTGTCCGTGGCCGTGGACTGCGCCACCAGCTACGCCCTGGGCCGCCAGATCGGCCTGGGCTTCTACCTGGGCGCGAACTCCCCCACCACCTACAAGGACGCGAAGACCATCCTCATCTGGGGCGCGAACCCGGCGGTCTCGCAGCTGCACAACATGCACTTCCTGCTTGAGGCCAAGGACAACGGCACGAAGCTCATCATGGTGGACCCGGTGTTCAACGCCACCGCCGCCGTGTGCGACCAGTTCGTCCCCGTGCGCCCCGGCTCCGACGGCGCCCTGGCCTTCGGCATGATGCAGGTGGTGCTGAAGAACGGCTGGGAGGATAAGGAGTTTCTGCGCGACCATTCCGTGGCGCCCTTCCTGGTGAAGGAATCGGACGGCAAGTTCCTGCGCCTGTCCGACCTGGGCCGCGCCGAAGCGGGCAGCGACGCCGACGCCATCGTGGTGCGCGACGCCGAGGGCAACTTCGACGTTCCCGAAAACATAGCCGACCCGGTCATGGAAGGCACCTTCGACACCGACGCTGGCTCGGTCACCTGCGCCTACACCCTGCTGCTGGACCGCATCGCCGAGTACCCCATGGAGCGCGTGGTGGAGCTCACCGGCATCGATGCGGCCACCATCGAGCAGATGACCAAGGACTACGCCGACCCGGCCAACCGCCCCTCCACCATCTACACCTTCTTCGGCGTGGACCACTACTACAACGCGCACTGGTCCGCCGCCTGCATGGGCGCGCTGGGCATCCTCACCGGCAACGTGGGCAAGAAGGGCGCCTTCGTGGGCGTGGGCGAGTTCCGCAACCCCACCTGCTTCAACGCCGCCTGGGCCACCGACGTGCCCGCCCCCGAGGACAAGGGCAAGGCCGTGTTCGTCACGAAGATGGCCGAAGTGGTGAACGAGCACACCTACAACGGCGAGCCCTACGAGATCCACGGCATGTACTGCTGCTGCGGCAACCCCGTGGGCAACGTGGGCAACCGCAACAACACGCTGGACTGGGTGAAGAAGCTGGACTTCATCTGCGTGGCCGACGTGGTCATGAGCGAGACCGCCGAGTACGCCGACATCGTGCTGCCCGCCAGCTACTGGTTCGAGTGCGAGGACATGATGGGCAACTCGTCGAACTCCACGCACCTGAACTACGGCGAGAAGATGATGGAGCCTTTGGGCGATTCCAAGCCGGACTTCGAGATCTACCGCCTGCTGGCCGAGGGGCTGGGCATCGGCGAGCACTTCCAGCTGAGCACGAGCGAGTACCTGAAGCACGTGCTGGACACCGACGAGTGCCGCAGCTACGGCATCGACTACGACACGCTGGTGCAAAAGAAGGTCATGGAGTGCGCCCCCATCGACTACGTGCTGGGCGAGGGCGGCATCTTCCCCACCCCCACCAAGCGCGCCGAGTTCTACCTGGAGGCACCGAAGGCCTCCAACGACGATAAGCGCATCTGGGACGTGAGCAAGGAGCGGCTGCCCTACTGGGAGCCGGCCCGCGAGGTGTACAATGACTCCGAGATCGCGCAGAAGTACCCGTTCATGCTGCTGTCCGAGCACAACCGGCACCGCACCCACACCCAGTGGTACGACGTGGAGCCCATCTGCGAGCTGGACGGCGAGCCGCTCATGACCATCAACCAGCACGACGCCGACAGCCTGGGGCTGAAGGCCGGCGACACCGTGCGCGTGTTCAACGACCGCGGCTCGCTCACCATCAAGTGCATCATCAAGAACAACCTGCCCAACGGCATGGTCTCCATCCCGAAGGGCTACACCGCGGCCGAATACATCGAGGGGCATCTGTCCGACCTGACCCCCTGCGATATGAACCCGTTCTGCGGCAACCAGCCGTTCTTCGACTGCGCCGTCGCCATCGAGAAGAAGTAGGGGGATACTTATGACTCGTTACGGAATGGCCATCGACAAGACCAAGTGCATCGGTTGCAAGACCTGCCTCATGGCCTGCAAGATTTCCAACAACCTGCCCCGCGACGTATGGTTCAACCGCTACGTGACCGAGGACGCCGAAGCCGAGTTCGCCGCCGTGGGAACCTATCCGAACCTGAAGATGGTCTCCTACACCGTGGCCTGCCAGCACTGCAAGAATCCCGCGTGCGTGGCGGTGTGCCCCACCGGTGCCAGCATCCAGGACGACGACGGCATCGTGCGCGTGCTTGAGGACAAGTGCATCGGCTGCAAGTCGTGCATCCAGGCGTGCCCCTACGACGTGCGCACCCTCATCGAGAAGCCGGAGTACTACGTGGACGACGTGCAGCTGGGGCGCCATACCGAAATCCCCTGCACCGACGGCGTGGTGGCCAAGTGCACGTTCTGCAAGGACCTCATCGTCCAGGGCAAGAACCCCGCCTGCATGGACCTGTGCCCCGCCCGCGCCCGCTTCTGGGGCGACCTGGACGACCCGAACTCCGACCTGTCGAAGCTGATCGCCAGCCGCGACTACGACGTGCTCATGGAGGAAGCCGGCACCGAGCCCAGCGTGTTCTACCTGAAGTAGGCCGCGCGAAGAGGTTCCAAAAAGGGTTCCAAGCTTCCAAAGGCGCCTTCCCCACGGAGGGCGCCTTTTGCTTTTCTGCCGCAGGTCAGCCGCTGGCCTTCTCACCGTCCGCAGCGGCTTCGCCCGGGGCGAGCGTCGGGGTCTTGAAGGCGCTCCAACGGATGGCCGACGTGGGGCAGACGTTCTTGCAGATGCCGCAGCGGATGCATTCGGCGGAGGTGGGAATCCTCTCGGGCGCCTCGACCTCCATGGGACACGCCGCAGCGCACTTTCCGCAGTGGATGCATACGTGGTCGTTCACCGCGAGCTTCACGAAGCTTATGCGGTTCATCAGGCCGTATATCGCTCCCAGCGGGCAGAGGTACTTGCAGAAGGGACGGCTGACGAACACGGCCAGCACCAGAAGCGCAATGGCCACGCCCAGCTTCCAGTCGAAGAGCGCGCCCAACATGGCCTGAAGCGTCGGAGTGGTGGCAATGAGCGGGATGCCGGCCTCGATGGTGCCGGCCGGACACAGGTACTCGCAGAACCAGGGGCTGCCCAGGCCGAAGTTGTTGGTCACCACGGCGGGCAGAAGCAGCACCATGAACACCAGCACCAGGTACTTCGCCTTGCGCAGCACGCGGTCAAGCCGCTTCGGCACGCGCAGTTTCGGCGTGGGAATCTTGTACAGCAGGTCCTGCAGAAAGCCGAACAGGCACAGAAAGCCGCAGACCAAACGGCCCACGAACACGCCCACGATAGCCAGAAACCCCAGCGCGTAGAACGACACTGAGTACTGCGCCCCCATGGCCACGTTCTGCAGCGCCCCGATAGGGCACGCACCCGCAGCCGCCGGGCACGACCAGCAGTTCAGGCTGGGAGCGCACACGTACTTCGAGTCGCCCTTGAAGATGATGCCCTGCCACAGGTTCAGCAGAAACGGGTTCTGCGCCAGGGCGGCGGCCATCTGGATACCCGCCCGACGCATCGCATAGCTCAGCTTCAGCTTCACGGGCGCCCCCTACCCGATGCCTATGCACGAGAGGCAGACGCTCGTCGCCGCCATGAACAGCGGGTTCAGCTCGCCGCGAACGATGCCGAACGCCAACGCCGCCACGCCGGCCGCCAAAACGATGAAGGGGACGGCCTTCCGCAGGGCAGCCATGCTACTGCGCGCTTCCCAGGCGCTCGTCGATGAGCTTTAGGTAGGCGTCGGCCACGTCCTGGTCGCTGCCCAGGGCAGGCACGCCCGCTATCCCCTGACCCACCAGGTTCCCCTTGCTGTCCACGAAGACGGTGGTGGGCAGGCTGCTGACGTAGCCCGTGAGCGACCGCGTGAGGGAATCGCTGTTCAGCAACACCGGGAAGGTGACGCCACTTTCGTCCATAATCTGCTTGGCCACTTCGGCATTGAAGTCGCCGTCCAGACAAATTCCGACAAGGTTCACACCCTCGGGCAACTTGCTGTACAGAAGCTCCAGCCCGGGCATCTCGTCGATGCAGTAGGGGCAGGTGGTAGACCAGACGTTGACCATGGTCAGCTTGTAGCCGGCCAGGTCCTCGTTCGTGAACGTAGCGCCGTCCATGGTCGTGGTGGTGAAGTCCATCATGCCGATGGTAGGCTGGGTGGTCGCCGACTGGCCGTTCGCGCCGTTGCCCGCAGTACCACTGCCGGACGAAGCGCCGTTGCCCGCGGCCCCGTTGCCCTGCGTCCCCTGGTTCTCCGAGGTGGCAGCCCCGTTCGCACCGCCCTGATCGTCCGCCGCGCCCGAAGACGAGCTGCAACCGGCCAGAGCGCCCGCGCCCAACGCGCATGCCAGCGCCAATGCCAGCGCCGTCATCCCTTTCATGCTCATGATGCGTCCTTTCGTCGTGTTTTGCCTATCATACCCGCGGATAACCCCAACACACGAGAACAGCAAGGATGCGACTATCTGACGAAACGTTGGCAACCCACATGTGAGAAGGCGCCCCTCCGGATGGAAGGGCGCCTTCGGGCTGATGCTCGCGTCGGGTTGCATGCCGACGCAAAGCTGCACTGGGAGGTAGTACAGTTACGAGCTAGGCCAGCATCGCCAGGACGGTTTGGATGGCAACGCCTTCGGCCTGGGCGTTCATGATGGCGCCGCCGCCGGCCGCATTGGTAGCGCAGGCACAGCCCATGAGCATGGACTGGGCGCCTTCCTCGCCGGCCATATCGGCAACCGTCGCATCCATGGCAGCACCGTTGCCGGTCACATGGATGGGGCAGTTCACCACGCACTGCTGCGCGTACTCGGGAGCCGCCACGCACAGGGTGGCCGCAGCCTTCGTGAACATGCTGGAAATGGTAGCCGTCGGGGTGACCGCAGCCTGGTTGTAGGCAAAATCGCCTTCGACAGCCGCAGCCTTCACCGCACCGGCAGCCTGCGCATCGGTAGCCGCTTCAGCAGCAACGCCGGTCGCGTCGTCGGCCTCTACGGCCACCGCGGTACCCACGCCCGCCAGAGCAGAACTGGCCAGCACCACGCTACCGGCAACCGCCGCCCACTTCTTCGAAGTCTCCTTCTTCATAGGTAATCCCCCTTCCCTATTCCGTCACCTTGACGATGACCGACGCCGGACGATAGGGCTCTTCGCCCTCGGAGTCGATGGTCTTCACCTGCAGCACGTACGTACCAGCCTTCTCGGGAGTCCAAGTGCCCTCCCAAACGACCCACTGGCCCTGATCGAAGCTGCCCGGAATCTCGACCTCGACCCAGTTGTGACCGTAGTCGGCGCTGAAAGCCACAGCTTCCATGGTGTGACCCATGTTGGAGTTGTTGAAGGAGTAGCCCTTGATCTCCACAGTGTCGCCCACCTTGTACTCCAGACCATCCTTGTTGGGGGTGAACCAGCCGGCACCCATGACGCCCTGGAAGCCATCCGGGTAGCCTGCCTTCAAAGGCCAGCTTCCGGAGAAGGCCTTCTCGTTCGTTCCGAAGGTGATAGAGGTAATCCACTTATCCCAGAACGCGCCACCGCAGCCAGGAATGACCATGGTCAGCGGGTAGCCCTGGTCGACGGAGAGTTCATGGCCCCACATCTCCAGCGCCAGCACGGCACCCTGGTCGATAAGGAACTGCAGGCTGGTCTCGTGACCCCACTGGTCGTCGCCCATGCAGGCCACGGAAAGCGTGCCCTCGGGAACACCACCAATTGCCTCGATGAAGTCCTCGATCTTGACGCCCTTAACGGGGAAATTGCCGATCATCATGCCGTTAATGGGGTTGGTCAGACACATCTGGGTGGCCGTAATCTCGGTCTGCGGCATGGCCTTCAAGTCGGCCAGCGTGAGCGTCTTCTCCTCGTTGGCGCCCACAATCTTCAGCTCGTAGTTCTGCTCGGTGAACTCAGGAATCAGATAGTTGTCGGCGATGAACATGTCCTTTTCGTCGAGGACAGGCTGGGAGAGCTCCACCTTGATATCCACGTCCCTGTCAAGGGCAACGTCGGTCAGGCTGTCGTTGTTCCACTGACGCAGGTTCAGCCACTGCTCGGCAACGGACGGATCGCCGGAATCAGCATAGCCGGCCATCTCGGCAGAGTACTTGTACTCATCCCACATGACCATCTCACCGGCCAGGTTCGTGGCATGGCAGCTCCAGCAGTTGCCGTTCATACTGTCGGTGAACGTGGGGTTCGCATAGTGGGATGCATGCAGCACCGCGGACAGGCGCGGGCCGCCGAACTTCACGTTGTAGCGATGGCACGCCATGCAGTCGTTCGCATAGTTGTCGTAGGTCTGCCCATAGCCGGCAGGGGTCGACAACACGTGCTGGATTGGGCTCAGGTCGCCCATCACCGCGTACAGGTCGTCATGGCAGGCGCTGCAGCCGCGGTTGCCGTCGTTGATGAAGTTGGTATTGTAGTCGGTCTCCGTGAAGGAACCGGCATCCTTGTTCTGGAAATCGCCAGGCATGGCCAAGGTGTCAGCCGTGGCGCTAGCCGGCTTCTTGTCGGCCGCATCGGTTGCGGAATCAGCCGCAGGCGTCTTCTCCTCTGCGGCAGCAGCAGGCTGCTCGGTCTTGGCCGCATCTGCACCGTCATCCTTGGCAGGAGCGGGCTGGCTCGTGCATCCGGCCACGGCGAACATCGACACCGCCAGGCACAGAGCCGCAGTTGCGATAGCCGCCTTCTTAAACCCCTTCTTCTTCATAGCTGCTTCTCACCTCCAGGTAAGCAATCGGGCACTTTTCCGCCGCCGAACGGGCCTCCGGCCCATTGCGTCCTCCTTCCCCCCGACCTCCGGACGACGGTTGCATTTGACCCTACCAACTTCGTCTCATTGCCACCTAGTCATTCCTCAATGATTTTCTGACCAGGCAAAACGAAAACTACGTAAAAATCAATGAGGCCCCATTCCCATCTGCAGTTATACTTCGAAACGAAAATGGGGGGGGCATAACAGCCAACAGGGGGCAGCATGGCAGCGAAAAAGCAGGCTCAAGCGAGCAAGCAGCACGGCAGCCAAGGGCTGTACCGTCTTCGGGTGGTGCTTTTTGTCGGTTTCCTCCTATGCATGACCGTATGGTGGGAGCTGTTCCACGAGATGGCCCGCAACTGGATTCTGGCCGCGCCTTGGCGTGAAGACATCGGCCCCTTCACGCTCTTCGAGCGCCTTTCCATGACCTTCCATTGCCCCGGCCGAGCCCTGGGAATCGTAATCGGCGCTGGGCTGTATCTGTACCTTTCGAAAAAGGGAAAGCAGCGCGCAGCGGCAAAGATTCCCTTGGCGGGATGGGGCATGTTGCTTGTTGCCCTCGCCCTCTTGCATTTTCTCGCCTTGGTCCCGCTGCACAACTTCCCGCTGGCAAGCCTGCTGCATGTCGTCGTCAATGCCATCTTGACTTACGGATTCATCGGATGCTCCCAAGCGCTTTTCGATCGGCCTGTCCGCTACTCGGTCATCGCCGCCATCGCCATGACCTCCGGACTCGTTCTCATGAACCTGGTTGTTGCGCCTTTTCTGGGCACGATCGGCAACGAACTGTTCGACGAAACGCTCAGCCTGGGGTTTTTGCTGATGGCGATGATATGCGCCTTCGGGCTTAGCCGTGCGCTGCCCGCCTGGAAAATATCCTACAGCGAGACACGCGACGAGCAGGGTTCCAAAGACGTCGAAGGCCCGCTACTTGCCCCCGTACGCATTACCCATACCAAAGAATCGCGACTGCTCGTCTCCCATTTGGTCATGTACGGGGCGATACTGGGATTCCTGCATACCATCGGACGGCGGGTGGTCTACGGCGAGGCCTTTACGACGGCAAACATCGCTTCCGTTTCCTCTGACGGCAGCATCACCGTAGGGGTGGGCGCGTTTATTGCCATCGTCATCATCGGATACCTCGCCCTTCACCGCGGGTTCAATTTCGCTTTGGTATGGGAAACCTTGCGTAAGATGGTGTTCACGCTGGCGGTGCTTGAATTCATGTTGGTGCCGCTCATAAGCACGGCGTTTCCCGGGGTAGTGGCGGGCGATACGGCGACAGCGCTCTATCTAATGCTCTTCGTCATCGGCGCCTGCCTTTTCTACAAGGAGAGCGACTGCTCGGGGCCGGGTCTGATGGCATGGGGTCTCCTGCTTTTGGGCATCGGCCAGTTCGTAAGCGGCATGGTGCTGGAGTACGGCGTGCGCCAGCTGCTGGTCGATTCCCAGATGTTCGCCATCTTGCGCGTAGTCGGCTTCCTGCTGTGTTGCATCGCCACCTTCTGGGTAGGAAGCGACGCCGACGTCAAGAAACTTTGGGGATTACGCCACAGCCTCTTGCCCAAGCAGTACCAGGACAAGCTGGTGCGCGAGAAGGTGGCCATCCTGGGCAAACGCGCCGAGCTCACCAAGCGCGAGCAGGAGGTGCTGGCGCTGCTTGCCCAAGGGGTTCGGGCCGACGCCATCGGCGGGCAGCTGTTCATTTCGCCGAACACCGTGCGCACCCACATCCAGAACGCCTACGGCAAGCTGGACATCCATTCCGTGAAGGAGCTGAACGCCCTGCTGGCCGACGTGGCCGCCGCGGAGTAGCAGCGCATCCCCGCATGCCGATTCACCCCCTCCACCCCGCGCAGCCACTCTCCCGCACGCAGCCGACCCGCCGCCCCGCAGTCCCCCGCTGCAAGCCCTCGCAGCCGTCCCGTCCTCGTCCGCACCCCCGCAGCACGAGCCCCCGCACTTCCTTCGGCTTTGGCACGAGCCCCCGCACTTCCTTCGGCTTTGGCACGATTTCGCCCTCCCGAACGCATAAGAGACTGTTTTGGCACGGCTTCCACCGTCTAAACGGGGCCTGGTCTTGTCTCAATTACCAAAATACCAGTTCAGACGCTTGGATACTCCGTGACCCCATTGCCAAACCCGAAAGAAATGCATGTATCCATGCCAAAACCGTCGCTCGCGTTTTTTCTGACTCGATTTTCTGCCATAACCGACAGAAGTGCAGCCGAGACAGAAAAAAGGGGGATGCGCAAGATCGACGGAAGCGCGTGCAAGACGGAAGGAAGGTGCAGCCGAGACGGAGGGGGCCCACACGAGATGGAAAAGCGTAGGCGAGACGGAAGGGAGCGCTCCCTAGGTGGAGGGAGGTGCACCTGATATGTACAGTTCGCCTTCAACCCGATGCTGCAGCCGGAACGCTATGAGCCATGCGATACAATCAGCCGCGAAAGTCGTCGATTCCATCCCGAAACACCCAAGGAGACAGGCTCTATGTCTTCACGCACAGCGAGAAGCGTCAGCGCCCCAGAGTCCGATTCCCCGGCACTGGTCGAACCGGTCGATGTCCATGAATCGAACTACATAACAGAGGTCGCGGACCTTCCTCCCTCTCCCGCACACCCCGGCAAATCGCAGGCGGCCAACGGCAGTGCAAGTGCAGCCGATCCCAAGCGGAACACCCAGACGACACGGTTCGAGGGGGGCACGACGCCGCTCGAAGAATCCGCGGCACGGCCTAATCGGTCCGAAGGGACCGCCCAGCCGGCGCAATTCACGGAACCGCAGGCCATCGAGGTGCGCGGGGCGCGGGTACACAATCTGAAGAACGTGAGCGTGGACGTGCCGCTACGGCAGCTGGTGGGCATCGCCGGGGTGTCGGGATCGGGAAAGAGCTCGCTGGCCCTGGGAGTGCTGTACGCGGAAGGCAGTCGGCGGTACCTGGAGGCGCTTTCCACCTACACGCGCCGGCGCATTTCCCAGACTGGCCGTGCCACCGTCGACGAGGTGCTGTACGTGCCCGCGGCCCTGGCCCTGCGCCAACGGCCCGGCATCCCCGGCGTGCACTCCACCTTCGGCACCTCCACCGAGCTTCTGAACTACCTGCGGCTCATGTTCTCGCGCCTGGCCAGCCACCGCTGCCCCAACGGGCACCTGAACGCCCCCAGCCTAAACGTCGCCGCGGAACTGCCCATCACCTGCTCCACCTGCGGCGTGGAGTTCTACGGCCCATCCGCCGAGGACCTTGCCTTCAACAGCGGCGGCGCCTGCCCGGAATGCGGCGGCACCGGCGTCATCCGCGAGGTGGACGAGTCAACCCTCATCGAGGACCCCAACCTCACCCTGGAGGAAGGGGCGGTGGCGCCGTGGCACAACCTCATGTGGTCTCTCATGCCCCAGGTGGCCAAGGAGATGGGTGTGCGCATCGACGTACCTTACAAGGACCTCACCCCTGCCGAGCAGGAAATCGTGCTGCACGGCCCCATGGAGAAGCGCCACATCCTGTACGTGCCGAAGAACAAGGACCACGCCACGGAGCTCGACTTCACCTACTACAGCGCCGAGAACACCGTGAAGAACGCCCTGGCCAAGGCGAAGGACGAGAAGGGACTGGCCCGCGTGGCGAAGTACCTGCACGAGGCGGTGTGCCCGGCCTGCCATGGCACGCGGCTGTCCGAGCGGGCGCGCGGAAGCCTCATCGACGGGCGCAACCTGGCCCAGGTCACCGCGTTCACCCTGAACGAACTGCGCGACTGGATTCCCACCGTGAACCCGTGGCTGCCTGCAGACATGCGCCCCATGGCCGACTCCATCACCTCCGAAATGGCCGAGCCCATCTGCCGCCTGGAGCAGCTGGGGCTGGGGTACCTCTCGCTCGACCGTGCCAGCGAGACGCTCTCGAACGGCGAGCGGCAGCGCGTGGCCCTGACCCGGGCGGTCCGCAGTCGCACCACCGGCGTGCTGTACGTGCTGGACGAGCCCTCCATCGGGCTGCATCCGGCGAACGTGGAGGGGCTTTTGGGCGTCATGGACGACCTGCTGGCCGACGGCAACTCCGTGGTCATGGTGGACCACGACGTGGACGTGCTGCGCCACGCGAACCAGCTGATAGAAATCGGGCCGGGCTCGGGGGCCGACGGCGGCCGCATCATCGCCCAAGGGTCGGTGGCGGCCATCGAGCAGGACCCCGCCTCGCGCATCGGGCCGTTTCTGGCCGGCACGGCGAAGGTGCGCGTGCGGACCCCCGTGGCCGAAGCGCACCTGTTCGACGAGGGTACCATCCGCGTGGTCACAGGCGCCATCCACACGGTGAAGCCGCTTTCGGTTGCCCTGCCGAAGGGACGCCTGACCGTGGTGACCGGCGTCTCCGGGTCAGGGAAAACAACCCTGGTGCTGGAAAGCCTGGTGGACGGCCTGAAAGCGCACTTATCGGACCGCCCGCTGCCGCCCCACGTGCGCTCAGTGGAGGCGCCGGGCATCGCCCGCGTGGACCTGGTGGACGCCACGCCCATCGGCGTGAACGTGCGCTCCACCGTGGGCACCTACTCCGGCGTGCTGGACGATTTGCGCCGCGAGTTCGCGAAGCTGACCGGCGCAAAGGCCCGCGGGCTCAAGGCCGGCGACTTCTCCTACAACACCGGCAGCCTGCGCTGCCCCACCTGCGACGGCACCGGCCAGATATCGCTTGACGTGCAGTTCCTGCCCGACGTGGACATCCCCTGCCCCGAATGCCGCGGCAGCCGCTACAGCCGAGACGCCTACGCCATCCAGATGCAGGTGGCCGGCGACGTGACGCTGAACGCCGAAGCGTCCTTCGAGCGGGAAACGAGCCGGGCGCTAAAAGGAGCGGCGAGCGCAACCGCCGAAGGGGAGTGCGGGGTGGGGGTGCCATGCTCAGACAGTCCTGAGCTCGCGCTAAACGCTTCGCGTTTGCACTCGTGCGGAACTGCGCGTGACACCCCCGCCCCGCACTCCCATGCAGCAAATGGGTCTTCCGCCGCCCACTTCCATGCGGACGACTTCGAAACGGTGCATACGCTGTCGCTTCCGGAGGTGCTCACGCTCACCGTCGACCAGGCGCTCTTCGCGCTTTCGGGCCTGAAGCGGGTGCGTGAGAAGCTGCAGATCCTTCACGACTTGGGGCTAGGGTACCTGACGCTCGGCGAGGCGACGCCGGCGCTTTCGGGCGGCGAAGCCCAGCGGCTGAAGCTGGCCAGCGAGATGCGCCGCGACCAGGGCGACACCCTCTTCGTGTTCGACGAGCCCACCATCGGCCTGCATCCGCTGGACGTGGAGACCCTCATCGGGGTGCTGCAGAGCCTCATCGAACAGGGGGGCACCGTGGTGGTCATCGAGCACGACCTGGACATGATCGCCAACGCCGACTACGTGGTGGACATGGGCCCGGGCGGTGGTGAGCAGGGCGGCCGCATCGTGTGCGCCGGCACCCCCGCCCAAGTGGCTGCATGCCCGACGAGCCTCACCGCCCGCTATCTGGCCCGCGAGCTGGAACGTTAGCAAGGCGTCCCGGGTTGCGAACGTGCTCCGGCGGTTTCCGGCGCATCGGCGTTCCTCGCCTTAGCGGGTGGCTTTCAGCTTGGCGATGGTCTTTCGGGCTGCGTCCATGCTGGCCTGCACGTCGGCGCCCACCACGTCCAGGTTCTCGGCCACGGCGAAGCGCACCTCGGGGATGCCGAACATGGTCGCGATACCCGCGAAGTACTCGTAGCCCAGGTTCGGCCCGGCCACCTGGCCTCCGCAGGTGGTGATGTAGGTTAGGTGCTTCGCGCGGCTGAGACCCTCGCAGCGGCCTTCCTCCGTGTAGTGGAACGTCACGTCCATGACGCTCACATGCTCCACGTACACTTTCAGCGCAGACGGAAACGAAAGGTCCCAGTAGGGGGCGCCGACGACGATCTCGTCGGCTGCCGCGAACTCCTTGGCCAGGTCGAAGACGGGATCGCTGTAGTCGCCGGCGGTCTCCAGCTGGGCTCGGCGTGTCACCTCGTCGCCATAGAAGGGCTGCAGCTGCAGCGTCGCCAGATCCACTTCCCGCACGTCTTCGATACCCTCCAGGTACTCGCGGCAGAGCTTCAACGTGCGCGACGCCTCCCCGCGCAGGCAGGCGTTGACGAACAGTACGGTCATGGGCGGCTCCTCCTTCGGAATTGCGGCAACGCGTTCGATGCGAACCCAGTATGGGGAAGCTTCCCCACGCCGCGCCGCCGCCATCTGCCAGCGGACGCAAAACGCCATTCGCGAACGGAGGCAGCGCCGTAACGGTAGGCCCACAATCGAATCCGGGGCGCCCAACGTCGCGACAGGCGCACTATGCTGGAGGGCAAGTCGGTTCGAAGGCGATAACCATGCAGGCCCGAGCACTCTGCATGCTCGGCCGCACAGGCCCGAGCACGCCGCAGGCCCGGCCGCGCTGCCGTTGCCCGAACCCGCACCACGCAACCCGAAGGAGCTTCCATGGACATCCAGATCAAGCGCGCCTATGAGCCCTACCAGCCTTCCGATGGCTACCGCATCCTGGTCGACCGCCTATGGCCGCGGGGGCGCACCAAGGAGGAAGTCCACTACAACGAGTGGGCGAAGTTCCTGGCGCCGTCCACCCAAGTGCGCAAGGCGTTCGGCCACAAGCCGCAGAACTGGGAGACGTTCCAGAAGGCCTACATCGCCGAGCTGGACGCGAACCCCGAAGCCCTTGCATTCGCCCGCAAGCTGGGCAGCCCCGAGTTCGCAAAGCAGCTGACCGGCGAAGGGTTCGGCAACCCGCCGCGCGTCACGCTGATCTACGGCGCCAAGAACGAGACCATGAACCAGGCCGTAGTGCTGGCCCACTGGCTCCCCAAGCACATGGGCTAGCGGCCGCCTGCAGGCACCGACACTCCCTTCCGGCCCATGGGGACAGTGCACAACTGGAGGGTTTTGCGGGAATTCGCCCAAAACCCTCCACTTGTGCACTGTGCGCTCGGCCGCCAACCGCCCGCGCGGCCTATTCCGCGCGCTCGCCAACCGAGGGATGGCCCATCATCACCAACAGCTCCTCGCGCTTGTGCACGCCGAGCTTCTTGTATATGTTCTTGCAGTGCGTGCGGGCCGTCGAGTTCGACACGTACAGCTCCCGCTCGATATCGGGCAGCGTCTTGCGCTGTGCAAGCAGAAGCAGCACCTCCTCCTCGCGCCGGGTGAGGCCGTACTGCTCGGAAATCGCCGAGCAGCAATCCCCCAGCGTTTGGTAATAGGCCGCCACCGGGTTCGCCTGAGCCTCGTCCTTCATGGTGCCCCACGATGTGCGATAGTCCCGCTCCGTCAGCAACGTGACGAAAGCGATAGCCACGACAATGGCGCAGGCGAACGCGACGGTGTAGCGAACGGTAGCGGGCTGCAGGGCCAGAAGTCCTCCGGCGGCCGACCCCGCATCGTAGGAGATGCGCTCGATGAACCCGAGCAACCCGAACATCCAATAGGAGTTGATGGCGTAGCGGCGACATACGTTGCACAGCAGCGCCATGATGAGCACGCTGAAGCACAGGTAGCCCGCGTTCACGCTTCCGCCGGCCGCCACCAGCGCCACCTCCCCGCTTTCCGTGAAAAGCAGCAGCCCCACCATAAGCAGGAAGAGGGTCAGGTAGTACAGCATACGGGGATGGACCGAGCGCCTTTTCACCTCCATGACGACGGTAAGGGCCGCCGCGCACAGGAATGCGCCCAGGTACGTGGCAGGTTCCAAATCGACCGGGATGTGGCTGCGCACGATAGCCGCCACGAACAGCGTGACCAGCATCAACGCATAAGGGCGCACCGGTATGCGCAACCGGCCCGATTCGGCGTCCGGCAGGGCATTGGCGGGTGCGCACAGCTTGCCGCGAAACCTCCGCCCCCAGACAAGCAGCACGAGGGGAATGGCTGCCAGCAGCCCCACGGCAAGAGCGCGGGCCTGCGCGAATACGACGGCGCTGGCCACGGCCGACCCAAGGAAATGGCAAAACACGAAGGTCGCGACGGTGCAGCCCAACGACACGCCCGTGAACAGCTCCGAGAACTTCAGCAGCGCGAAGCACCAGAACGCACCCACGCCTACAGAGCCGACGGCTATCACCAGCGAGGCCACAAGGGGATGGGCTACGAAGCGGGCCAGCACTATCAACGCCACTCCCGCGCTCGCCGCTATGCATACCGAAGCCAGGAACGCCGGGCTATGGAACAGGCTCCGGGCCTTTCCTGCAGCCAGCGCAACAACCAGGAACAGCGGCGTCCGAGCGAATTCGGCGCAGCTCACGGGATCGAGCCCCGAAGCCCCCAACGAATCGCTCAGGAAGGGGGTGAGGGCGTCGAAGAGGATGAAAAGGCTCATGCCCAGAAGAAACGGCATCTCGAGCAGCTCGCTGGGAACCCAGACCTTCGTATTGCCAAGCCTCGCCACGCTCTCCCCTTCCCTCGCTTCGCCATTGTAGCAAACCCGGAAACCGCCTTGTGAAAAGCGCAGATCGTTTTCCCAGGTAAGAAATCAAATCACCCGTTTTATCGCCCATTCGGCCAACAGGGCGCTCCAAGAAATAGCCCCTTTCGTAGACCCTGCCGGCGCACGGAATAGAGGATGATCGCCCGGTCCGCAAATGACAACGCAAGGAGGGAGCATGAGCATGCAGCATTTAGCCAGCAAGCCGGTGTCGCGCAGGAATCTTCTTACCGGAGGAGCGGCAATCGCAGCCGGCGCGCTTATCGGAGGAGTGGCAACGGGGATGACCGCCTGCGCGGCCGCCGACCAGAAGGGCGTCCCGTCGCAGCCAGCAAACGGCGCGACGAAGCCGGCAGCATCCCAGACCACGGCGCAGGCTGCCGAACTCAACCCGCAGGATGACTCGTTCGAGGCGAACACCACCGACTTTTCGGCGCTGTTCCAGCCGATACAGCTTGGCGGCAAGCAGTCCAAGAACCGCATCGTGAAGAGCGCGGCCGGGTCCTACGCGGTCAACGAAGCCGTGAACGAGCAGGCGGTCGGCTACTACCGCGAGCTCGCCCGGGGCGGAGCGGGCGTGGTGGGCGTGGAATTCTGCGACTGGCTGATTCAGGACGAGAACTCGCTCAAGCCCATCGTCGATGCCATCCACGAGGAAGGTGCCCTGGCCGGCGCCCAAATCTGGGGGATGTGGACGCAGGCGGCATCCGGCAAGAACTCCATTTCGCAGCTTGAGCAGACCGCCGTCGAGGGAGGCATGCCGCATCTGCCCCTCACGACCGACGAGGTGCACGCGTTCCAGCAGGAGAAAATCGCGCTCGCCCAACTGCATTACGCCACGGGCTTCGACATCATCGAGCTGAACGCCGGCTGCGACCACACCTTCGACACGTTCCTCTCGCGGTTCTGGAACACCGAGCGCGACGACGAGTACGGCCCGCAGAGCTTGGAGAACCGCGCCCGCATCCTCACGGAGATCATCGAGGAGGTCAAGCGGACGTGCCCCGGAGTCATCGTGCACGTGCTCTACAACGGCGTGGAGGAGAATGTCGAGCAGCTGGGCGACAGCGAGCTGTGCATCACCCCCGAAGAAGCGGCGGCCTTCGGGAAGCTGTTCGAGCAGGCCGGCGCCGACATGCTGCAGGTGCGTTTCGGCACTTTCGGCAACCACGCTGCGAACTTCCTGACCGACCTCATGTTCGTAGGCGCCCCGGGCAACACCGGGCTGGGTACGCAGGTGGATTTCAGCCGCCACTACCGCGGGCTCGTGAACGGCAGCCACGGGGGTATCGGCGCGCTTATCGACGTGGCGGCGAACGTGAAGAAAGCCGTGGGGATTCCCGTGGGCACCGTCGGCGGCATGGATCCACGACTCGCTCCTGACCTCGTGAACAACGCGGTGGCCGACGGGAAAATCGACTTCGTCGTCATGAACCGGCCCCTCGTCGCCGACCCCCATCTGCCGGAGAAGCTGCAGGCCGGGAAGATCGACGAGATCCGCCCCTGCAACCACTGCTCCAACTGCTTCATGTCGGTCGTGAAACCCGATGGATTCGGATTCTGCCGGGCCAACCCGGCCCACACCCGCGCCTTCACCGAGGAGATGCCCGAGGGCTACGAGCCGGCCAAGGCCCAGGCTTCGAAGAAGGTCATGGTGGTGGGCGGAGGCCCCGCGGGCATGGAGGCCGCCGCCGTTGCCGCCCAGAGAGGGCACGAGGTCGCGCTTTACGACGATAAGGGAGCGCTCGGGGGCACCCTCGACTTCGCCGCCCTGGTCAAAGGATCGCACGAGCGCATCACGGACTTCAAGGAATGGCAGAAGCGTCAGCTGGAATCGGCCGGGGTTACCGTGGTGACGGGCACGACGGTGGATGCATCCCTGGTGAAGAGCGAGACGCCGGATATGGTGGTGCTGGCGACGGGGGCGACCGATCCGGGCGCGGTGCTCAAGCCCGCGGGAAGCACGGTCGTTCTTTCGATGGAGGAAGCCGCCACAGGCGAGGTGGCAAGCCCCGTCTGCATCGTCGGGGAGAACCTGCGGGCGCTGGATCTGGCGAACTACCTGCTTCAGCAGGGCAAGAACGTGTCGATCGTGCACGAGGGGGCGAAGGAGGACCTGGCGCCCGAGCAGGCACCGTGGCCGCGCGCCATGCTCATTAGCTTGCTTGAGGGCAAAGGCTCCCAGCTGCACCACGGCGCGTCCGACATCGCAGTGGTGGACGGAGGCGTGAGCTTCACGACCTCCTACGGGCTGGAGTGCACGGTTCCCGCAGCGTGCGTCGTGGATTGCGGGCCGCTCGTTCCCAACGACGCCCTGGCCCGCGAGCTTGGAGGAATCTGCGACGTCATCGTGGTCGGCGACGCCGAGACGCCCTCCAACATCATGAACGCCGTAGCCACCGGCAACCTGAAGGGCCGGCAAATCTAGGGCGTCCGCCCTACGTTCGACCTTCGCAAGAATCGCTTCACAGGGCGTCGCCTTTGCAAACGCGACGCCCTTCTTTGCGGCTAGCCCCACGCGACCCGGACCACGGGAGGCGCAACCACGCACAACTCGCTAACTCAGCAGGAAACCGGTGCAAGTTAGCGAGTTGTGCGTGGTTGCGCCCCCCTTCCAGCCCATGGGGACAGTGCACAAGTGGAGGGTTTTGCGGGAATTCGCCCAAAACCCTCCACTTGTGCACTGTCAATTCCCCTGGCAGGCCAAGCGGAAGTGGGGGGCGGCTGGCAGGCGCGCGGCCCTCTACCCTACCCAGCTGCTGACGAGCGGAATCCAGCCCATGACGAAGATGACGGCTATGAGGGCGGGCACGCCGTACTTCAGCCACGGCTTGGCCCAGGCGGGGAAGCGCATGCCGCGGCCCGCGTCGGCTTCGGCCAGGAAGCTCTCCCAGCCCCACCCGCCCTTCGACACGCAGAACAGCACGTACAGCAGGCTGCCCAGGGGAAGCTGGTTGTTCGATACCACGAAGTCCTCGATGGACTGGATGTCGCCGATACCCGGGATGGTGGCGCCGGAGAGCACGTTGAACCCGAGCGCGCAGGGCAGGCTCAGCACCGTCACGATCATGGCCATGCGGGCCACGGCCACCTTGCGCGACCAGCCCCATTTGTCCATGGACCAGCTGATGAGGTTCTCGAATACCGCGATGATGGTGGACAGCGCCGCGAAGCTCATGAACACGAAGAACAGCGCGCCCCACAGCTGCCCGAGCGGCATCTGCTCGAAGACGCTCGGCAGCGTGATGAACACCAGCCCCGGCCCCGATCCCGGCTCCACCCCGAAGGCGAAGCAGGCCGGGAAGATGATGAGGCCGGCGGTGATGGCCACAGCGGTGTCCAGGCCGCAGATGCGCACGGCCTCGCCGGTAAGCGAGCGCTCCTTGCCGATGTAGCTGCCGAAGATCTCCATGGCGGAGATGCCCAGCGACAGCGTGAAGAACGCCTGGCCCATGGCCGCGTAGACCGCGTCGCCGAAGGTGGCCCACTGCTCGGCCGGTGTGGCCCCCGCAAACAGCTTCCCAAAATCGGGGATCAGGTAGAAGGCCAGGCCGTCCATGGCTCCCGGCAGCGTGACCGCGCGCACCACCAGCACCGCCATGATGGCCAGCAGGCACACCATCATCACCTTCGTGATGCGCTCGACGCCCTTCTGAAGCCCCAGGCTGCACACCAGAAAGCCCAACACGATGACCACGAGCATCCATCCGATGAGCTCGCCGGGATTGGCCAGCATGGCGCCGAACACCTCCGCCACCTGCTCCGGTGCCAGCCCGTTGAAGGTGCCCGCGCCCATCTTCACCACGAAGGCGAGCATCCAGCCGCCCACCGTGGTGTAGAACATCATGAGCACCATACAGCCGATGAACCCCCACCAGCTGAACCAATGCCAGCGGCGAGAGGGTTGCAGCTTGTCGAAGGCCAGGGCCGAGGAGCGCTGGCTGGCGCGGCCCACGGCGAACTCCATGACCATGACCGGCAGCCCCAGGATGACCAGGAACAGCAGGTACAAAAGCACGAAGGCCGCTCCGCCGTACTCGCCCGTGATGTAGGGGAAGCGCCAGACGTTGCCCAGGCCGATGGCGCATCCGGCGCTGATGAGGATGAATCCCAGGCGCGACCCGAATTTCTCGCGGGCCGTGCCGCCGGCGCTTGCCGCCACCGCTTCGGCGCCCGCCTGCTCCCACGAGTCCTGCGCGCCCACGTAGGCCGGCTGCGCGTTCGCGCTTGCGCTCTGCGTCGTTCCGGATTGCTTCGCCATGGTCCACCCGCTTCTCATCGTTCTCCTTACCGTGCCGCCCAAGTCTAATGAATTTGAACGAAAGTGAACCGAGAAATCGGCGGAAGCTGCCGCAGGCAGCTAGCGGAGGCGGGCTGTTACGGAGTTGGCTAGGGATTGGGCTCGGGGGACGGCGCCCAGCAGGCGGTCGCATTCCTCGTTCGCGGCGTCAGCGTACTCGCGATCCGCCAGGGCGCTCGTGTTCACGAACACGTTCATGGCGGAAGCCTGCAAAGCCGCTGCCGCCAAGGCCGCGCCGCAGCCCACGTCGGAGAGCAGAAGGCGGCTGCCCTTCTCGTCAAGCTCCTCCAACAGCCCCACCACGACCGCGAGCTCGCCCATGGCCGCAAGGGGGGCCTGCAGCGCGCCCTTGGTGGCGGCCTCCATCACGGGCCCGCGGGACGGGTCGTCCTTGGGGATGGCGTAGGCCCGGGCCAGCGGCTGGAAGGCCAGGGCGTCCTCGTCCACCAGCTGCAGCAGGCGCGCGCGGGCGGCATCGGCCTCGGCCAGGATGCGCTGGATGTCCTGCTCGTAGGCAGCGTACTTCTTCTTGCCCGTGGTGAAGTTGCACACCATGGAAGCCAGGGCCGCCGCCAGCGCACCGCACAGCGCCGCCGCGCCGCCGCCCCCCGGAACGCTTTCGGGGCCGGCCAGCTCGACAGCAAATTCCTCGCAGCTGCGGGCGACGAAAGAGCCGGAAGCCGCAGAAGAATCGGCGGCTACAGCGCGCTCGGCGGCTTCCACCACGTGGGACGCCAGCACCGCCGTGGTCACCGATCCCACGCCGCCCGGCACCGGGGTGATGGCCTCCACGATAGGTTCCACGGCTTCAAAATCCACGTCGCCCACCAGCTTGCCGGCGGCGTCGTCCCAGTTGATACCCACGTCTACGACCACCTGGCCCTCCCGCACGGCGGACGCGCCCACCACACGCGGCCGCCCTGCCGCCACCACCAGCACGTCGGCGGCACGGCACGCGGCCTCGAGGTCGCGGGTGCGCGTATGGCACATGGTCACCGTGGCGTGGTCGGCCTGCAGCAGCATGGACACCGGCTTGCCGATTACAAGCGACCGCCCCACCACCGTCACCGCAGCGCCCTCCAGCGGGCAGCCGTAATGGCGAAGCAGCCGCACACAGGCCTCCGCCGTGCACGGGGGAAAGCCCTGGGGTCGCCCGGCGAACACCCCCAGAAGCGAGCCGTCGGTGATGCCATCCATGTCCTTGGCCGGGTCCAGGGCAGCGCAGGCCGCCGTCTCGTCCAGAGAATCGGGAAGCGGGCGCATGAGCAGGCACCCGTGGATGGAGGAATCAGCGTTCACCTGGGAAATCGTGTCCATGAGCAGCGATTGCGGGCAATCCTCGGGCAGCGCGAACACCCGCAGCTCCACCCCCACGGCCTGGCAGCGCTTCGCCGCGCCGCGCTCGTAGGACAAGTCGTCGGGGCGCTCCCCCACCCGCACGATGGCCAGCGTCGGCTGCACCCCCCCTTCGCAAAGGGCCCGCACCCGAGCAGCCACCTCCTCGCTCAGCGCATCGGCGACAGGCTTCCCCTTCAACAGTCGGGCCATGGTCGGTCTCCCCTTCTCTTCCACATGGTCGGTCATCTTCGCAAGAACAGTCCGAATTGCCGGCAACCGCCGTTCGCTTCGCTCGAATCCGTTTTAGTAAAGTGTACTTTAGTAAAGTGAACTTGAGTGAAACACGCTTCAAGAACCACGCGAGGCGCTTTTTCGCAAGCTGCTACGGCTGAATCGCCTGATTCTTCACGGTTCGGTTAATCTTAGCGAATCCATCAGGGAAGTTGTTGGAGTGCGGTATACTCGCACAGCGGCGATTGCGGTAGGGACGCTGGATGCACAGCAGCCTTCTCGGAAGGCGATAGCTGCAGCAGGTTCGTCGTGCCCTTCGCCATCGCGCTTAGCATACAAGGTAGCCTGCGAGTGCGGACAGGAGCGAATATGACCTACGACGAGCTGAAGGAAGCCATCAAGGACGCCATGAAGGCCAAGGACAAGCCGAGGCTTTCCATCCTGCGCCAAGTGCATGGCGAGATCAAGAACATCGAGGTGAACGAGCGTCGCGACATCACCGACGCCGACGTGGACGCCATGCTGAAGCGCCTGATCAAGCAGACGAAGGAAACGCTCGACGGCTCCATCAAGGCCGGCAACGACCAGGAGCGCACCGACACGCTGGCCGAGCAGGTGGCAATCCTGGAAAGCTACCTGCCCCGCCAGATCTCCGGCGGCGAGCTGGAGGAGCTGATCAACGCCACCATCGCCGAGACCGGCGCCACCTCGAAGAAGGACATGGGCCGCATCATGGGCGCGCTTACCAAGGCCACCGGCGGCAACTTCGACAAGGCCCAGGCGGCGAAGCTACTGGGCGAGAAGCTGGCCTAGCGGCTGGCGAAACCAACCGTCATCGGGCCGCCCGCGGTGCGCTGCCGCAGCGGACCCGCCGTCCCCGACCTGAAGGAGCCAGCCATGGCCGAAGACAACGAGCTGAAACCGAACGCCGACGACGCCGTAGGAATCCCCGCAGGCGACGCCCCTGTGGAAGAGCTGAGCTGGGAGCACGTGGAGACCTACCAGCCCGTGTCCACCGACGCCTCCGACAGCGAGACCGTGTTCGCCACCCGCACCGACGAGGTGGGGGCGACCCCGGCTGCAACTCCGGTCGCTGCACCCGCGGCCGGCCCCGCGCAGGCGGCCGACACCGCCGCCACCAACCCCTACGCCACCGTGGAACGCCAGCCCGTTCCCACCTACATGCCCGCCGGTGCAACCCCTCCCGCCGGCTCCGCTTACGCCGGGCCCTACACGGCCGCACCGGGCGGCCCCGGCACGCCGGCCGGCAACAACCCCTATGCGGCCTCCGGCGGCTACGGCACCCCCATGCCTCAGCCCCAACCCCAGCGTCCCGGCGGCGGCAAAGCCGTGGGAGCGCTCGTCTGCGGCATTCTGGCCATCCTGTTCTCCGAGACCGTCATCGTCGGCATCATCCTGGGCATCGTGGCCCTGGTGCTGGCCGGGCAGGCGGTGCGCGCTGCCGGCAAGGACGGCAAGACCACGGGCGCGAAGGTCTGCGGCATCATCGGCATCGTGCTGTCGGTGCTGTCGCTGGTGGCCTATCTCATCCTATTCGCCATCGGGCTGGCCTTCCTAGCCGACTACGGCTATAACTACGACTACAGCTCGGGCAGCTTCTCGACCACCACGCCCCACGGCTCGAACAGCAGCTCCGACGACGGCGGCAGCGTCTTCGACGGACCGCTGGCCATCACCGAGGACGACCAGGCCGCGCTTGCGGCAGCGGTTTCCGCGCTGCAGAACATGGACCAGGACCCGGAACTCATGGCCTTCATTGCCGACGAAGCCGCCAACGCCTTCGAGTACCACACGAGCGGCCTCACGCTGGAGATGGTGGACATCGATCCGGCTACGCTGGCCCAGTGGCTGGTGGGCAGCGTCGAAATCGACACGGATGACGCCATCTCGCTTTCGGACGAGGACACCCATACGGCCACGGTGTTCCTGGATGTGGAATGCTACGACATGGACGAGTACATCAGCGAGATCATCGACCTGGTCGAGGAAGCTCCCGAGGTGCCCGATGACGACGGCGAAGCTGCGCTGCAGCTGCTGCATGACTGCGCCACCGAAGCGCTTGCCAGCGCCGACACCTACGAGTATTCCATAGCCATCGACCTCACGAAGGAAGGCGACACCTGGGTAGCCGACCAATCCTCCCTGCGCGAGACCGCAACCCTGATGTTCTGCCTGTACACGAGCTAACGCCGCGCAGGCCGCAAACGCCGCAACTCCGCTTCGACGCGCAACCGAAGGGCCAGCCACCACCGGCTGGCCCCTTTTCGTTTTCCAACTTCGTCAGCAACCGTGCTTCTCGCGCAGGAATCATTCAGAAGCGTCGCCTACCTGCGTAATGAACGAGAATCTGCCCGAACGAGGTGCACATAGGTTCGGCACCTCCATGAGTTCCCCGTTCGCATCCTTCGCAAGTTTTCGCATCTTTCGCAAAGTTTCGCAAGCTTCGCCGCGAGGAACTCTACTAAGATGCTTCTGTACATCGATACTCTGTTCTAGTACAATGTACTTTATGACTAGTACGCTTGTTCCATATACTACTAACGATCTGGCTGCGCCTGGGGACGCCGGCAGCGACCTGACTCCCGTTGCGGGCGCAACCCAGCCGCGGTCGGTGCTTGAGGGGCTGAACGAGGCGCAGCTTGAGGCGGTCACCGCGACCGAGGGGTACGTGCGCGTCATCGCCGGCGCCGGCACGGGCAAGACCCGGGCGCTCACCCACCGCTTCGCCTACCTGGTGAACGAGCTGGGGGTGCTGCCGGGCAACATCCTGTGCGCCACGTTCACCAACAAGGCCGCCGCGGAGATGCGCCATCGGATTCGGCGGTTGACCGGGGACAACGACACCGGGCACATCAACACCTTCCACGGCTTCTGCGTGGACGTGCTGAAGGAGGACGGCCACGCGCTGCAGTACCCCAAGAGCTTCCTGGTGTTGGACAACGGCGACATCGACGCCATGCTGGCCATGGTCTACGAGGAGCGCGGCCTCACTCTGCGCGACATGACCTTCGCCAACGCCCGGGACATGATAGAGATGCTGAAGCTGCACGAGCGGCCCGACTACTACCGGGACATGCTGGCCATGCCCATCGACGATTTGCGCCGGAAGTACGACGAGGCCCAAGCGCCCAAGGACATCATCTTCTACGGCTACCTCTACCAGCAGAAACGCTGCTTCGGGCTGGACTACAACGACCTCATCGTGTTCACGTTGTACCTGTTTCAGACCCACCCCGACGTGCGGCGGAAGTGGCAGGAGCGGCTGGAGTACGTCATGGTGGACGAGTTCCAGGACATCGACGGCATCCAGTACCAGCTCATGGAGGTGCTGGCCGGCTACCACGGAAACCTGTTCGTCGTGGGCGACCCGGACCAGACCATCTACACCTGGCGCGGCGCCAACGTGCGCTACCTGCTGGACTTCGACCAGCGCTTCCCCGGCACGAAGACCGTCATGATGCTGGAGAACTACCGAAGCGTGCCGCCGGTGATCGCCGTGGTGAACTCGCTCATCTCGAAGAACCGCGACCGCATTCACAAGGCCCTTGAGCCCCTGCGCACCGACGGCGGCCCCACGGTGTGGCACCACGCCGCAAGCAGCGCCGACGAGGCCGCCTGGATCGCCGAGGGCATTGCCGCGCTGCACGATTCCGGGGTGCGCTACCGCGACATCGCCGTGCTGTACCGGGCGCACTACGCGTCGCGGCCCGTGGAGGAATCCCTGGTGAAGGCCGAGATTCCCTATGCGCTCACCAGCGGCGTGCCCTTCTTCGGCCGCAAGGAGGTGAAGGACGCGCTGTCCTACCTGCGCCTGATCGCCTACCAGGACGACCTCTCCTTCGCCCGCGTAGCCAACACCCCCAAGCGCAACCTGGGGCAGCGACGCATGGCGTTTCTGCAGGAGGTGGCGCAGCGGGAAGGGTGCACGCTGTTCCAGGCGCTGCGGCGCACCGTCGACGATGGCATCTTCAAGGGCACGAAGGCCCGCGTGCTGTTGAAGCTAGTGGACGACTTCCAAGGCGCCTACGAGGGCAAACCGGTGTCGGAGGTGCTGGCCGCCCTTATGACCGCCAGCGGCTACGAGCGGGCGCTGCGCACGGAAGGCAGCCAGGAGCGGCTGGACAACCTGGCGGAGCTTAAGCAGGCCATCTACGAGTTCGAGACCACCTGCGGCGAGGAGGTCACGCTGGAGCACTACCTGTCCCACGTGGCGCTGCTCACGAATGCCGACGCGGTAAGCGACGGGCGTGACCAGGTGCGGCTCATGACCATCCATGCCGCGAAGGGCCTGGAGTTTCCCCACGTGTTCCTATGCTCGCTTTCCGAAGGGGTACTGCCGTCGAAGAAGACCCAGACCCCGGCTGCCATGGAGGAGGAGCGGCGGCTGGCCTTCGTGGCCATGACCCGTGCCCGCGACGGGCTGTACCTTTCGGAGGCCGAGGGGTTCTCGCACCAGGGGGCATCACGCTACCCCTCGCGGTTTCTGCTGGACATCGACCCGGCCGCGCTGCAGTTCTCGAACCGACCCACCGACGAGCACCTGCAGCAGGCTCGCGCCTCCATCGCCGCCACGGACCAGTGGATCGCGGCCCTGGCCCAGGAGGCACGCTTCGCAGTGGGCGCCCGCGTGCGCCACAAGACCTTCGGCCCCGGCACCGTGGAAGCCATCGACCTCACGAAACGAGCCTACCTCGTCCGCTTCGACGCCATGGACACCCCGCGGGCCTTAAGCTTCCGAGCCCCGCTGGAGGAAGAGGGCTAGGCAGCGGTGCCGGCTTGGGCGGCGGAGCGCTTCTGCTGCTTGGCGTGCTTGCGCAGGGCCATGGCCACCTTCAGCGCTATGTAGGCGACGCCGAGGATGAGGTAGGTGCATCCGTTGACCACGTAGTCGGCGAACTCGGCGGTGCCCGGCCCTATGTAGATGGCGTGCCCCAGGCTCAGCAGAATGCCCTGCAGCACCAGAAGACTCATGAACGGGTAGGCCAGGGACTGCACCAACTTCCAGGTGCGGTGCTTCATATGCTTGCGCACGAAACGGAACGACGTCACCCACGGAACGAGGAAACAGATAAGCAGCGGCACGCCCACGATGGTGACGGCGGCCATCATCACCGGTGCGGCGTCGCCCCAGATGAATGTCCAGTAGATGCTGGTGGAAAGCGGAATCATGAACGCCACGCGGCATACGTGGGCGGCGATGATGAAGCCGCCGATAACGGAAAGCTCGGTGCGCACGGACAAAAACCGCTTCGTCACCCACCATGTGCGCGGCAGGGCGCCGGCGAACATGACCACCAGGTAGAACGCGATGCCCACGTAGCAGCTGACGAACAGGTCCATCACCATGTCGACCGTGGCGTTCGCGGTGACGGCGTCCACTAACGTGGCTGCGGAGAACACCGCGTAGAACGCGTAGAACGGCAGCGGGTGCTTCCGCAACACCGGCGCGAAGATCAAGGTAAATGCTACCACCAGCACCAGAGCCTGCACGATGTTGGGCACTATGGAGGGAACGAACGGAATCATGGTATTCGCCTTGCTTTCGAAAGTCGGACGAAACGGTGCAAACGGCCGGGCGCCGACAATCGGCGTCGAGCGTCCGTAGTCCCAGTGTAGCGAACCGCAACGCGCCGCACGCGTCCGAATGTGCCGTCAAGCAAACTTGCGGCGAAAAGGTAAGGGTATCGTCACCCCCGAAGGCTTCGAGGCCGGTTACTTACGGCCCTTCTTCCCTTTCGGCTTCTCCTTGCCCTGCTTCGATTTCGCCCTCTCGGCCTTGCGCGCCTTCTTCTCGGCCTTGGATTTTCCGGGTTTCTTCGACTTCTTTCCACCGTCAGCTTCGGCAACGGGAGCAGCCGCCGGTTCGCAGGACGCGTCGACCGGTGCGTCCGCTTCGCCGGCAACGGCCGTTTCGCCCAGAATCTCCTGGGCGGCCTCAAGGTCCAGCTCGGTGGGCATGGCCTGGGCGACAACTGGTGCCGGGCCTTCCACCCGGTCGGCGGCATCGGGTGCCTTCAGGGGGCTGCAGCAGGCGCAGCCGTCGGCCCACTCCTTGCAGTCGCGGTAGTAGATGTACATGTCCTCGAAGGCGCCGTAGCCGTTCAGGAAGCCGCCCGGAATCATGCCCACGCGCGAGAAGCCCAGCTCCTCGTACAGATGCATGGCGCCCGCGTTGCTGGCAACCACGGCGTTGAACTGGATGCCTCGGAATCCCAGCCGCGCCGCCTGGGCCAGGGAGTCCTTCACCAGCTCGCGCCCCAACCCCAACCCGCGGCTGGCCTTCGCCACCCCGTAGCTGGCGTTGGCCACATGGGCGCAGCGACCCACGTTGTTGGGATGCAGGATGTACAGGCCGAACACCTTGTCGTCCACCACGGCCACCGCCGACAGCGACTGCTGCGCGAAGAAATCCGCAGCCTCCTCCGCGCTCAAGGGATACACCTGCGGAAACGCATTGCCAGCCTCCACGATGGCGTTCCAGATGGCCCGCATGCCCTCCAGGTCGCTCTCCCGATAGGGACGTATCTCCAGCGCCATGACGCTTCCTTCCTTTCCGTACCGAACCTACTGGCCCATGTCCAACGCGTAGACCACACCGGCGCCGTAAAGCTTACCGAAGATGTACTTGTTGCTGGCCGCTTCCCCGCTCACGTACACCAAACCATCGTGGGACTCGATGCCCTCGCTCATGGGCGGCGCCACCACGTCGTCGGAAAGGCTGCGGCTGTCCAGGCAGAACAGCGGCACCTCGGCCCCGTCGGCGAAGAACGTGCCATCCTGGGTAAGCTTCGCCGTGTCGTAGGCCAGCAGATGCGACGACGCGATGCCGTAGGACTGCGAGAGCACGATGCGGCCGTCGTCGGTCAGGCAGGTTCCCTGGATGCGCTCGGGGATGGAGAGCACGGCATCGGCCGTCTGCGAGATGCCGTAGGGGGCGGCCGCATCCAGCGGATAGGCGTAGATGATAGCCGGATTCACCTCGCCATCGCCGTTCATGATGCGGTGACTGTCAGGTGTTTCGTAGTTGCCGGCCCGGTAAAAGTTGCCCACCAGCAGCCGGTCGCCCTCGATGTTCATGAACGCCGGCGTGAATTCCAGGTCCATCTTGGCGAGGGCGGTTACCGTATCGCCATCCTGGGCCGCGGCAACCTCGTCGGCGGAGAACACCAGGTAGCCGCCCTCGCAGGTCACGTACACGTAGTCGTCCAAGCTGGTCACGCCCGAGCCGTGGCCTGCGTAGGTTGCACCGTCGGGCTCGGCCAGGAACACGCGGCTCTCGCTTCCATCGGCGGCATGCCTCATGAGCGGCGAGGGGCCGTCGCTCGCCATATATCCGCTGAACAGCCACAGGTCGGCACCGTCCAGGTAGTCCAGGTCCTGCACCACAAAACCGCTGTTCGTCCCCGGGATGCCGAAGGGGGCGCTTGCGTGCTCGTAGAAGCCGGCGTAGGTGGTGCGCACATACACGTTCAGCCCCACCACCGCCAGAAGCGCAAGCCCCACGACCACGCCAAGCACGATGCCCACCACCTTGGGCCAGCGACGCCGCTTCTCCATAACCTTCCGCTCCCTTCAGAACGCGCCGAAGGCAACCTGCAAGCACGCCCTAGCTACCGTCTGCCGCCTTCGCATCTCCCAAAAGGGTAGCACTCCCCCGCCCGTCAGCGCCGCCCCAAGCCGACCTGACGCGAATTTGATACGCGCGAAGTGCCCGCCGCCGACGTCGAACCCTAATGGGTGGCTACCGCAACGCTCTTGCCGGAGAACGCGAGGCCCCGACATCTGCGCCTCTTCGCCTGAGCAGTGCACAAGTGGAGGGTTTTTCGGAAATTCGCCCAAAACCCTCCACTTGTGCACTGTCCCGCGGAAAAGTGGCAGCGGATGGCGGCGAAACGGCGGATGGCGGCGAGCAGCCGACGATAGCGAGACGACCCGGATGTCATCCACCCCCCTAGCGCCGGTGGATGGTGTAGGCGGGGCCTTCGGGGTCGGCGTGGGGATGCACGGACACGTCGAAAGCCTGCTGCAAGGCGCCGCTGGCCAGCACCTCTTCCACGGGCCCTTCGCCCAGGCGGCTTCCGCCCCGCATAACCAGCAAGCGGTCGGAATAGCGAAGGGCCAGGTCCAGGTCGTGGATGACCATGACCACCGTCTTGCCGTGCTGCTCGTTCAGCTGCCGAACCAGCGCCATGAGGTCGTGGCAGGCGCCGATGTCCAGGTAGGTGGTGGGCTCGTCCAGCATGATGATGGGGGCGTCCTGGGCCAGGGTCATGGCGATGCAGGCGCGCTGGCGCTCGCCGCCGGAGAGGGTGCGCACGTCGTGGCGGCGCAGGTTCGCCACCCCGGCCAGCTCCATGGCCCGCTCCACCTGGCGCCGGTCCTCGGCGCCCATGCGCCCCTGCATGCCCTGGTGGGGGTAGCGTCCGCAGGAAACCAGCGACTCCACGGTCATGGCCGGCGGCCGCATGGACTGGGCAAGGGTCGCCACCCGAAGCGCCCGCTGTCTCGGGGACAGGCCGCCGGTGGGCGCACCCGCCACCAGCACCTCCCCCGCCGAGGGTCGCAGCATCCCGTTCACCAGCTTCACCAGGGTGGACTTCCCGCAGCCGTTCGGTCCCACGATGCTGTTGACGCACCCTTCGCGGAAGCCCGCCGAAAGCCCCTGGATGAACGGCCGCTTCCCGTAGGAGAAGGAAACGTCGCTTAGCTGCACGGCAAACTGTTCGTTTTCCCTAGTCAAGGCCGCCCCTCCTGTTCCGCAGAATCAGATAGATAAAGAAGGGACCGCCCAAAAACGCCATGAGGATGCCCACGGGAAGCTCGTAGGGGGCGAAGAGCACGCGGGCCAACATGTCGCAGACCACCACGAACACCGCGCCCACCACCGCGGAAAGCGGAAGCACCCAACGGTTGTCGTAGCCGACGAAGAAGCGCACCAGATGTGGGATGATGAGCCCCACGAAGCCCAGAAGCCCGGCGAAGCTCACCGCGGCGCCGGCCAGCACCGCCGCCAGCCCCAGCAGCCCAAGGCGCCAGGCGCCCACTCGTATACCCAGGCTGTGCGCGGAATCGTCCCCTAGCGACATGATGTTGAGCACCGGCGCGGTCACCATGGCCGCCACCATACCCGCAAGCAGGTAGACCGCAGGCCACGCCACGTCGCTCAAAAGCACCCCGGACAGGCCGCCCACCAGAAACGACGACGAGCCCACGTAGGCGTCCGGATCCACGATGAGGATGGTGTTCATGCCGGCGCCGAAGACCGTGGTGATGGCGATGCCGGCAAGCACCACCGTGAGCCGCGAGGTGTTCGCTCCCAGCGAAATGCCGAAGATGATGAGCGCCGTGAGCAAGGCCCCCGCGAAGGCCGCCAGCGGGGTGAGCCACAGCGCCCCCGGGACCACCGAGGCGGCAAGCAGCACCGCCAGCCCCGCCCCCGAGTTGATGCCGATGACGTTCGGACTGGCCAACGGGTTGTCCAGCACCGCCTGGATGATGGCGCCAGCCACGGCCAGCCCCGAGCCGGCCAGCAGTGCCGCCAGAACCCGGGGCAGCCGCACGTTCACCAGGATGCTCTTGGCCGCATCGGACACGTCGCCGCCGGAAAGCCAGGTCAGAAGCTCGGGGGCGCTCACCGACGACGACCCCGCCAGAAACGCCCCCAGGGCACAGCCCACCAGCGCCGCCGCCGACAGCACCGCCACGACCGCCGGCCGCACCCGGCGCCTCGGCCTATCCCGCAGCCCTGCTTCCGTTTTGTCCTTCGCCTTCTCCACGACGCGCTCCGTTCCCGAAAACGGTTGCTACTTGCCGTAGATCGTGTCGAAGAGCACCTGGTAGCTCTCGTCCCAATGATTGTTGGGCTTGTACTGGAACAGGTGCGGGTCCAGCACCACGTAGTTGCCGTTCTGCACCGCGGACAGCGCAGCCCAAGCCGGGTTGTCGGCCGTCTGGTCCTCCAGGGCCTTGCGGGCCGCCTCCTCGTCGTCGCCCATGGGAATCACGAAGATGTAATCGGGGTCAAGCTCGATGATCGACTCCAGGCTGAAGTCCTTGAGCATGCTGGGGTTATCGTCCACCAAGTTGCGAACGCCCAGGTCGGAAAGCATGGCACCGGTCATGGTGGACGACGCCTGCACGCGGGTTCCGCCGGAGTACGTGGTCAGCACCAGCGCCGTGGGTTCCTCGCCCGCACCGACGGGCACCTTGCCCACGATGGCGGCGATGCGGTCGGCCACATCCTGGCCATTTACCTGGTACAGGTCGTCGCGCCCGGTGATGTCGCAGCAGATGCGCAGCATACGCAGGTAGTCGTCGAAGGTGGTCACCTGGAAGTACGCCGTGGGGATGCCAGACGCCGTCAGGGCCTCCTTGAGCTCGGTCTGGCTGGAATCGCCGCCGCGGCCGCCGGTGCCGTTGGTCATGATGACGAAGTCCGGCTGAAGGGCCAGGATAGCCTCCAGGTTCAGGTTGGAGAAGTCGCCGACCTTCTGCACGTCCGCCGACACCAGATCGTAGTCGGAAAGCGTGAAGGCGTCGTCGGATGCGCCCACCAGCGTGCCGCCGGCCAGCTCCCAGATGCTGGCGAAGCTGCCCATGCAGGCCACCACGTGCTGGGGGTTCTCCACGGTCACTTCGGCGCCGGAATCATCGGTGAAAGTGACGGGGGCAGCGGGCTGAGCAGCCGGGGCAGCATCCTGGGGCTGAACGGCTTCGGCATCGCCCTTACCAGAAGCGACTTCGGAGCCAGCTGGAGCCGACGTGCAGCCCCCAAGCGCCAACGCGCCAGCCAGCGCCAGCATCACGCCCACGGCAGGGATACGACGATCAATCATTACGAACTCCTTCGGTCGAAAGTTCAATCGGAAACGAGGTTGGAATCTTCAAAGGCCAGCAAGCGCGGGGCGCGGCGTGGCGCGACGAGCCAACCTAGCGCGCTTCCACGGAAAGCCCCAAGCCATGGGCGCAGTAGTCGTCCTGGGCCATGATGTCGCCGTCGTGGTAGTAGCCG
This sequence comes from Eggerthellaceae bacterium, assembly GCA_048242115.1. GTDB lineage: Bacteria > Actinomycetota > Coriobacteriia > Coriobacteriales > Eggerthellaceae > Xiamenia. Next base: position 6,861 of record DBFAWQ010000115.1, on the reverse strand, counting down.
GCCCGGGCCCGGCAGCCGCCGCAGCCCTCGGCATAGTCGCAGGTGCCGCACGCGCCCGAATAGGCCCGGGTGCGCAGCCGCTCGAACACCGGCGAGGTGCGCCAGATGTCGGCGAAGCTTTGCGCGCGCACGTCCCCCGCCTCCTCGGTCATGTAGGCGCAGGGCCGCACGATGCCCTCCGACCCAATGACGCAGTAGGTAAGCCCCGCCAGGCAGCCGCGGTCGAAGCGGGTGGGCACGTCCAGCTGCTTCGCCACGCGGGTGAACTGGGGGGCGCAAGTGGGCTTCACGTCGATGGGCACCCCGGCCGATTTGCGCATGATGTCCTGCAGCAGCCGCTCGTTCTCCTCCACCTCAAGGGCGGTCTCCTTAATGAACTTCCCGCGGCCGACGGGGATCAGGAAGAAGATGTAATGAGCCATGGCGCCCCTCTCCACGGCGAAGTCGGTGATGGCGCACACCTCGTCGCGGTTCCAGTCCACCACGGTGGTGTGCAGCTGGAACGGAAGGGCCGCCTCCTTGCAGGCCTCGATACCGGCGCAGGTCAGCTCGAAGGCGTTTTCGAGTCCGCGGAACCGATCGTGCTTGGCCGGGTCCAGACTGTCCACCGAGATGCCCATGGCGCAGGCGCCGGCCTCCTTCAGGCGCCGAGCCACCTCGGGCGTGATGAGCGTGCCGTTGGTGCCGAACACCGGGCGCAGCCCCTTCGACGCCGCATGGGCCACCAGATCGTAGATGTCGGGGCGCATGAGCGGCTCGCCGCCGGAGAAGATCATCACCTTGAAGCCGGCTTCGGCTATCTGGTCGATAAGCCGCATGCCCTCTTCCGTGGTCAGTTCGGCGTCGGTGGCTTCCTCGGCGTCCTGGTAGCAATGGGCGCACCTCAGGTTGCAGCGATTGGTGGTCATCCACGATACGAGCATCGTATTCCTTCCCCGCCCCCGCCGGTTGCAAGGGCGCACTTTCCCAAGGGGTGTGAAAACCCCTTTTCCAACACATTGTTCTGCTGCTCTTGGCGACGGAGCGCGACAAGAAACGCGCTGTCACATCCCGTACCCTGTCGCGAGCTGGTGGTCGGAGTGCATAAGGGGAAGGTTTTGCGTGAATTCCCGTAGAACCCTTCGCTTATGCACTGTCGCTCCGCTGACGTCTGCCTACCCTTCGGCACGCCCCTTCACCTGCGGCGAATCCTCCGCGCGCGCCTGCCTCTCGCCGCAAGCCTGGGCCAACGTCTCCAGAAACCCGAAAACCGACCGGCTCAGCTTGTCGAAAGAGCCATCGTCGTTGACGCCGCGGGGGCACTTGCTCTCCATGAGGATGAGGTTCTCTTCGAAGCGAGCCGACCCCTTCTCCCCGCTCAGACGCAGGTAGCGCTCGGCAAGGGAGCGGTTCTGCGGGCTGTCCGCCGGCTCGCCTGCCGACATCTGGCGGATGGCGTCGGCGATAAGGCCATGCCACTGGGTGACCGACTCGCTTCGCCGCGACCGCTCGGCCGCACCTCCGTCGGCACCGGCCGCGCCGTCAGCATCTGCCGCACCGCCCCCAGCCCCGTCGCCCTCATCGCGGATGCAGGTAAGTTGCCAGACCAGGGAGTCCTCGCCTTGCCGTTCGCGGATGATGGCCGCCAGGCGCTCCCAGTCCACCGGCGTTGCTTCGGGGGCATCGTCTAAATCGTCGTAGACCGCCCGCAAGGCGGAAAGCCGGGTGAGCAGTGTCTGCAGGTCGTCCTCCACCGCCTTGATCTGGGAAACCACCAGGGGTTTCAAATGGGAGCAGCCATCCAGGGTCGCTCGCTGTTCCTTGATGGCCGTCAGTGACTGCCCCAGATACTTCAGCGTGAGAATGCCATACAGAAGCGCGGCGCCCTCCTCGGAATAGAGCCGCTGGTTCCGCGGCCCTTTCGCCGAAGGAGACAGCAAACCCTGCTGGTCGTAGTACTGAACCGTGCGTACGGTCACGCCCACGCGCTTTGCAAGGTCGCCCACCGACATGTATTCTCGATCAGCCATGCACGCACCTCCGCGACCCCACGGCCGCCCTCTCGTCTTGCCCCGCCCCGCCAGCTGTTTCCCCGCGACCACCAGGCGGAAGGTTTCGCGCCCTGGCCATCCCGAGCCCGCACCGCTTCCCCTGCAGCCAGAACCCGGAAACCTTGCGCTCCCTTTGCGCCCCGAACGACCGCCGCCTTCGCAGCTGCCGCCCGAAAGCCCCATGCGCCTCGAACGTTCGATTTCCCACAGTGCCGAGCATAGTCAATGACGCAACGTCACCGTCAATCAGCTTCACAATACCGCCAAGCGCCTCCACAATATCCAAACACGGAATCGTGAACCGCTATGGCGATAGCCAGGTCGCAGAACATATGTCGTATCGGGGTGCGAAGATGGGTTACGGCAAGACGCAAAGGGGCCCAAGGTTACCGTACCACAGCTACCTTCAAACCATCGGCCTCAATCAGGCGGAAGGCAGTACCGTAGGTTCGGCCCAGCGACTCTTCCGTGATAACCTCGTGACCGCCTTGGGCAAGTACCTCGCCGTCCCGAAGCAGAATGAAGCGGTTGCAGAAGCGCAGGGCGAGGTTCAAATCGTGCAGCACCAGCACCGTGGCAATCTGCTCGCGTTGGGTAGCCTCGCTCACGATGCCCATGACCTCCACCTGGTTCTTCGGGTCAAGCGCGCTCGTGGGCTCGTCCAGAACCAGCACGTCGGGTTGCTGCACCAAGGCGCGAGCCACGAAGACCTTCTGCCGCTCGCCGCCGGAGAGCTCGTCGCAGTAGCGGTCGGACAGCTCCTCCAGGCCCAGGCGGGAGATAGTGTCAGCCACCAGCTGCCGGTCGAAGTCGCTCACAGTCCACTCGATATAGGGCTTGCGGCCCAAAAGCACCTCGTCGTACACGCGCAGCCGCGGCACGCTTTGGCGCTGAGCAACGTAGGCCACGTGCTGGGCGATTTCGCAACGCTTCAGGGTGCGCATGTCGCGCCCGTCCACGAAGATGTCGCCCATATCGAGCTTGACCAGGCCGGTCACCAGATCGAGGACGGTGGACTTGCCGGCGCCGTTGTTGCCGAGTATGGCCAACATCTCGCCACGGCGCACCGCAAGCCCCATGTTGCGGAATACCGGGTTCGCCCGATGCGGGTAGGTGTAGGAAAGCCCTTCCGCCCGAAGCACCAGCTGCTCTTCGGTCGCGTTCAGAGGGGGCCGTACGTCGTCGCCCTCCGTCGGCGACGGCTGCCCGCTGGCCGCCGCCTGGGGCTGGCCACCGTCGCCGACGCCCGTATCTCGGGGCCGCCCATTGTCCGCGGCTAAGAGTTCCTCGCAGCCTCCGCGGACCTCCCCCGCCGGCCCGCGCTCTTCGAAACGCACCTCGTCAGCCACGGCGATACCCCCTATACAGAAGCGCTAGGAATAGCGGTGCGCCCAGAAACGAGGTGATGGCCCCGATAGGAAGCACGATGGGCGACATGACCATGCGCGCCAGAAGGTCGCTGCCCAGCATGATGATCGACCCCAGCACCAAAGACGCCGGCAGCAGGTAGCGGTAGTCGTTGCCCACCAGGATGCGCGCGATGTGCGGCGCGATGAGCCCTACGAACGCCACCAGCCCGATGAACGAGATAGCCGCCGCCGTGCCGAACGACGCCACCGCGATCGTGAGGATGCGCGTCCGGGCCACCCGCATGCCCAGGCCGCCCGCAACCCGGCTGCCGTTCTGCAGCGCGTTGTAGTTCCAACTGTTCATGAAGAAGAACACCGAGATCAGCGCCGCAACGACGGCCATGAACCCGATTTGCGACCACGACGCGCGCCCCACGCTTCCGAACTCCCAAAACATCACCTTCGCCAGGTCGGTGGCCTCGGCGAAGTACTGCAGGATGGTCTCCGCGCCGCCCCACAGAGACGCCAGCGCCACGCCCACCAGTACGATGCTCTCGGCCCGCAGCTTGCAGACCGTCGAGAACACCAGCACGATTCCGCTGGAAATCAGAGCGCCGACGAAGGCGAAGATGGCGGTGGCGCCGATGGTGGCGTTGTTCGCCAGACCCTCGAAGGAGGGAATGACCACCAGGATGGCAAGGGTTGCCCCGAACGCCGCGCCCTGGGAGATGCCCACCGTGGAAGGAGACGCCAGCGGATTTTCCAGCACACTCTGAAGCGCCGCGCCCGCGACGGCCAGGATGGCGCCAGCAACGATGGCGCAAACGCAACGGGGCAGCCGAATGGACTGGACCGACACCACATGGGCCTGGTCCCCTATGCCGAAAAGCGCCTGGACGCTCTGCCAGACGGTGGTGTCCGACGCGCCGAAGGAAAGTTCCGCGACCACGGTGAGGACGAGCACCACCACCAGCACAGCTATTGCCACCACATTGCGCCGCTCGATGACACGTTGCCGTCCGGTGATGCGGTCCCGGGGCGCTTGGGAGCCGTTCGACTTTCCCTTTCCGAATGCCGCGCCCAAGGCCATGCTAGTCCATGCCCTCGCGCTCGTAGGCGTTCAGGCAGTCCGGGCACACGGGCTTGCGGTTCTGAAGGCGCAGGAAGTACTCGGCGGTGGACTCGCCGCACATCGAGCAGCGCTGCGAGTTGAAATGGCGCGCCATCTCGGGGTCGCCGTAGGAAGGCTGCGATATGTCGAACAGGTCGGTGTAGGGATGCGAGATGAGGAACTCCTGCTGCGCCTGGCTTCCCACCACATCCTCGTGATCCCACACGTCGGCCTTCAGGCACAGGCGCACCGAGGGGCCGCCACCCCGCACGAAAAAGGTGAACGCCATCTTGCCGCGAAGACGCGGGATGAGGTTGCCCTTACCGTAGGTACAGCCCATGAGCGCCTGCACCGCGTCTACCCCGCAGGCGTCGTTCTCCACCACGCAGGCGATTTCCTCGTCAATAGCCGGGAGGTTTTCAGCAGAAATCCCCAGCTCGACCAAGGCTCCCTCCACGGCTTTGAACCCTATGGCAAGCCCAGGGCACTTGTGCCCATGGAAAGCCGCCGCCTTGTCCCAGTACTTCTCGTCGAGCATGATGCTATCCTTTCGACTCCTGCCACGTTGCGCGTTTGCAACAGCTGCGCACCCCTATGCCGTTCGCAACCTTTGCATGACCGCAGGCAACAACAACGGTAACACGAATTCTCGATTCGTATTACTATTTCTGTCACAGTAACACGAATTTTCATTTCGTATTACTCTATAGGCAGTGCTGCACGCTTCGCAAGCACGATTACGCGAAAGGATAGCTATGAGCAGGAAAAGGTTGCGCTTCGACGCCGTCATCGCAGGAGTTCTCGCGCTTTCGCTGGCGCTAGTCGCCATGGCCGGATGCGCCCAGCAAGCCCCGGAGGAGAGCACAACCGCTTCGGCCGAGAACGCCACGAAGACCATCACCGACATGCGCGGCCGCTCGGTGGAGATTCCCGCGGACGTGAAGAGCATCGCCTGCGTGAGCATCACCCTGCGTCAGGTGTCCTACCTGGGCGCCCAGGACCTGGTCATCGGCGTGGAAGAGGGCGAGCACAAGGACAACCTGGGCTGCCCCTACAAGCATGTGAACTACGAGCGCTTCCTCGACCTGCCCGTAATTGGCGAAGGCGGCAACGCTATCAACGAGGAGGCCGTAGTGGCGCTCAGCCCCGACGTCATCATCGCCGACGAGTTCGACGCCGAAGCGGCCACCGCGCTGCAGGAGCGCACGGGCATTCCCGTGGTGGCCTGCGACATCCCCGAGCTCATCTTCGACCAGAAGTACTACGACAACCTGACCATGCTGGGAGAAGTGCTGAACAAGCAGGACCGCGCCGCCGAGATCATCGCCTACATCAAGGACATCCAGGCCGACCTTGCCAGCCGCGCCTTCTCCGGCGCCGACGCTCCCACCGGCTACGCGGGTGCCATCACCTGGAGCGGCGGCCACGGCTTCGAAGGCACCGAGGCGAACTTCACCCCCTTCGACGCGTCCGGCGTGGTCAACATCTCCGACGGCCAGGGCAGCGACGGCTGCTTCGACATCGACCTGGAGAAGGTGCTCACCGCCGACCCCGACTACATATTCCTCGAGATCGGCAACCTGGATCTGGTGCTTGAGCAGGCCAAGGAGAACCCCGACTACTACGCGTCCCTGAAGGCCGTGAAGAACGGCAACGTGTACTCGGTGAACTCGGTGCGCTCCTACTCCACCAACGTCGAGCTGATGCTGGCCAACTGCTACCAGGTGGGCATCATGGTGAACCCCGAAGCCTTCGCCGACGTGGACCCGAACAAGAAGCTGGACGAGATCACCACCTTCTTCCTGGGCCAGCCCTTCTCCAGCGAACTTGCCGCCGAGGGCCGCGAGTTCCGCCAGATCGACATCCTGGGCGAAGCCGCGAACTTCACGCCCCAAGCTTAGCGCTGGCACTACCGACATCCAGGCAGATAGCCCGAAGGGGCGCCCCGACACCATCGGCGGCGCCCTTTTCTCATGCCGGGGAACCGCGGTCGGAGGGCGGGGACTAGGCCGTCATCGTATAAACGCGAGGGCGCGGGAATTCGCGCGGAATCCTCTATCACGCACTCCCGAAAATGCAAATGGCACCTCGAATGGCCTTCCCACTGATGGCTTTCTTCGCGTTTGTCGTTCCCCATCACTTTTCTTGCGGGTCCCCTAGGGACAACTTTTATAATGGGCTGCGCACATCGCAGAGGAACTGAGCGCAGGTGCCGCATCGGACGCTAGGCGGCGCGGCGCACCTGGGCATCGCACATGGGCATCGAGCGCTGCACCGAGCAAAACCCGAGCGCTGCGCTCGCAGGCAGTCCTTGCGGCTGCATCTGCTTAAGGAGGGCAACATGATTCCACGGACCTACGGCCATGTGGGC
>DBFAWQ010000114.1:0-11867 GCA_048242115.1 Eggerthellaceae bacterium | reverse complement strand
CCCCTCTCGCGTCCGGTTCGCGCCCTGTGAAACCTGTTGCGGAAAAGAATACGATTTCGCCCGAGGAACCAGGCGCATTCCGACGATTTAACTATAATTGGGGAGATTCGCCGCGGACGGGGCCCTGCGCGCCTGCGCCCGGGCGAGCGACGTAGCGTTATCTAGACGGGAAGGCAGCGAAACCCCATGCAAGCTTACAATCCGCAGGAGCTGGAGCCCCGCTGGCAGAAGGCCTGGGAGGACGAGAACCTCTACGCCACGCCCGACCCGCGCGAATCGGGCCGTCCGAAGAAGTACGTGCTGGAGATGTTCCCCTATCCGTCGGGCGACATCCACATGGGGCACGTGAGCAACTACACCTATGGCGACGTGGTGGCGCGCTACTCGCGCATGCGCGGGTTCGACGTGCTGCACCCCATGGGCTGGGACGCCTTCGGGCTGCCGGCCGAGAACGCCGCCATCAAGCACCACAGCCACCCGGCGAAGTGGACCTACGCCAACATCGAGACGCAGAAGGCCTCGTTTGCGCGCATGGGCTTCTCCTACGACTGGGACCGCACCGTGGTGGCGTGCGACCCCGAGTACTACCGCTGGGGCCAGTGGATCTTCCTGAAGTTCTGGGAGCGGGGGCTGGTGGAGCGTCGGAACAGCCCGGTGAACTGGTGCCCTGACTGCAAGACCGTGCTGGCCAACGAGCAGGTCATCGAGGGCCGCTGCTGGCGGTGCGATTCCGCGGTGGAGAAGCGCGACCTCACCCAGTGGTACTTCAAGATCACCGACTACGCCCAGCAGCTGCTTGACGACCTGGACCAGCTTGAGGGCTGGCCCGAGCGCGTGAAGCAGCAGCAGGCCAACTGGATCGGCCGCTCCGAAGGGGCCCAGGTTGACTTCACGCTCATGCCCCTGGGGGCCGAAGGCATGTCGGCCGACGAGGTCGCGGCGGCGCAGGGCCCAGCCATCACCGTGTTCACCACCCGAGCGGACACGCTGTTCGGCTGCTCGTTCTTCGTGCTGGCCCCCGAGTACGCGGGCTTGGCCGAGCTGGTGGCGGGCACGCCCCAGGAGGCCGAGGTCATGGCCTTCGCCGAGGCCGCCAAGAAGGTGTCTGCCGTGGAGCGCGCCCAGGGCGAGCGCGACAAGCACGGCGTGTTCACCGGCCGCTACGTGCGCAACCCCGTGAACGGCACGCTCGTGCCCGTGTGGGTGGCCGACTACGTGGTGGCCGACTACGGCACGGGAGCCGTCATGGCCGTGCCCTGCGGCGACCAGCGCGACTTCGAGTTCGCCCGCAAGTACGACCTGCCCATCATCCCCATCATCCTGCCGGAGGACGACCCTCTGTACCCCGAGCTCAAGGACCAGCCGGACCGCGTGGTGACCTCGGTGGACTGGCCGGCGGCCTACGCTGCGGAAGGCGTCCTGGTGCAATCGGGGCCTTATACGGGCATGGTGGGCGGCAAGCATTCGCCCGGCGAGGAGGCCGTGGTGGCGGCGCTGGAGGCGGCCGGAACCGGGCGACGCACCGTGGAGTTCCGCCTGCGCGACTGGCTCATCAGCCGCCAGCGCTACTGGGGCAACCCCATCCCGGCCGTGCACTGCGAGCACTGCGGCGTGGTCCCCGTGCCGGAAGACCAGCTGCCGGTGCTGCTGCCTGAGGACATAGACTTGGCGGCGGGGGAGACGCTGGCCACCCATGCGGGCTTCGTGGACACCACCTGCCCCGCGTGCGGCCGTCCGGCGCGGCGCGAGACCGACACCATGGACACCTTCACGTGCTCCAGCTGGTACTACATGCGCTACACCGACCCGCACAACGGCGAGGCCCCCTTCGACCCCGCCAAGGCCAACGCCTGGATGCCCGTGGACCAGTACATCGGCGGCATCGAGCACGCCATCCTGCATTTGCTGTACAGCCGCTTCTTCACGAAGGTGCTGCGCGACTGCGGCATGCTGGACTTCGACGAGCCGTTCACGAACCTGCTGTGCCAGGGCATGGTGCTGGATGCGAACGGCGAGGTCATGAGCAAGTCGAAGGGCAACGTGGTGTCCCCCGAGGAGATGATCAAGGGCTACGGCGCCGATGCGGTGCGCGCGGCCATGCTGTTCATGGGGCCGCCGGACAAGGAGAAGCTGTGGAACGAGGACGGCCTGGCGGGCATGTACAAGTTCCTCTCCCGCGTGTGGCGCCAGGTGACAGACCTTGTGGGGCAGGCCGGCGAGGACACGTTCTTCCAGCCGGGCGCGTCGCCCTCCGACGCCCAGGCGGCGCTTGACGCGCTGGTGCGCGAGCGCCATCGCGTGGTGGGGAAGGTCCAGGCCGACATCGACCGCAACAACTTCAACACCGCCATGGCCGCCATCATGGAGCTCTCCAACGCCGTGGGCGCCTACCTGCGCCAGGCCGGCCCCGCCGAGCGCGCCGCTTCCGACTTCTCGCGGGATTTCGACGCCGAGGTGGCCGAGGTGCTGGTGAAGCTTCTGGCCCCCATCGCGCCGTTCATGACCGAGGAGCTGTGGCACACGGTGCTCGGCCACGAGGACTCGGTGCACGTGCAGCCCTGGCCCGACTTCGACCCCGCCAAGGCGGCTGCCTCCACTGTGGAGCTGGCCGTGCAGGTGAACGGCAAGATCAAGGCCCGCATCACCGTGGCCGCCGACGCCCCCGAGGACGAGGTGCGCGCCACCGCCCTGGCCGCGGTGGAGGGCGACCTTGCGGGCAAGGACGTGAAGAAGGCCATCGTGGTGCCGGGACGCCTGGTGAACGTGGTGGCGAAGTAGGGTTCGCTGGTCGGTTGCGCAAGCGGCGGTCCCGGCGGCCGCTCTGGGCGTTTCGGGAATCCGGGGAGAATCGAATAGACTTCGGGAAGGCTCGCTTCGGCGGGCCTTCCCTGCGTTTCGGGCGCGAAGGGGGATGGTGCCGAGCGCGCCGCAGCAGTCGCCGCGCCTCCCTTCGGCTTTGGAGGTGCGCGCAGCCGACCTGCATGGATGGACGGGTGCGCCCGCTTTGCCAGGTTTCCGTTGGAAACGGTGTGCGGGGGTGCCAGCTTTTTGTTGGAACGACGTGCGCATGCGGCTCGAACCGCGGCAGGTTCCGGTGCGCCCTGCGCATACTTCCGTACGCGGGCTGCCGGCGTTCCCGTTGGAGTCGGTTCCCGATGCGCGTGGATGCGCTTCCCGACCAGGGTGCCGATGCGGCTAACTCCCTGTCATCGATCTGCAAGGGCCGTTCTGTAGCATGGGGTTGTCGGAAAGGACGGCGGGGAGGCGGCAGGCACGGCCGACGGCGGAGGCCTCGGCGTGCCGGTCGCCTGCATCAGCCGAGAGCCATGGGGAGAACGGGGTGCGTGCATGGGCGATTTCGAGCGAGCGAATCATGTTTGCGCTGGCGGGGAAGGATTGCGGCGGCAAAGGTGGCGGTGCGGGCCGCTCACCCGGCGCCAGTTCGGCAAGGCGGGGCTGGCCGTGGCGGCTGCGGCGGCCATAGGGACGCCGGGGATGTTCAGCTACTTCACCGACGAGGAAGCGAAGCGAAACCGGCTCTCGGTCTCCGGCGACCTGGATATTGAGCTTCTGGAGCCCAGCTGGGACGAGGAGCGGGCGCAAGCCATGAAGCCGGGCCAGACGGTGCCGAAGGACCCGGCGGTCCGGAACAGGTCGGAGACGGCGGCCGGGTGGGTGTTCGTGGACATCGTGGTGCCCCGGGCCGAGGTGGTGGTGTTCGACGAGGAAACGGGCGCAATCGAGGGGCCGGCCGAACGCGATCTGTTCGTATTCGACGCCGAAGGCTCGGGCTGGACTCCCATGAAGAGCTTCGTGGCACAGCTGGAGGGCCGCCGCGCGTCGGTGTACCGCTTCGCATGGCCGCAAATTCTGGAAGCCGGCGAGACCACCGCGCCCATCTTCGAGTCGATTACCCTGGTGAACCTGGTGAACGACCAGGGCCAGGCGGGGCGGCACGTGGTGGGCGCAATCGGCCGCGGCATCCAGGGCGTCGGCTTTCCCACCCCCGAGGAGGCCTGGGAGGCCCTGGGGGTGGTGGACGACGAGTACGAGGCCCCGAAGCTGGTCGACGCGCTCACGGTCGTCATGGCCGACGGGGCGACCGCGCTGCTCCTGGTTCCGCAGGGGAACGGCCACGCGGTGGGCGGCGAGGTGTCCGGGGGCGCGATCATCGAGGTGGTGCACGACGCCGAGGCCGCGGTGACGGCGGACGGCAAGACGCCGCTCGTCTCGGCGGCCAACAGGGCGAAGGTGTCCCTCGTCGACGTGCAGACGCCCGTTTCGCCCGCCGATCCCTCGCGCTGGTTCTCGGGCCTTTCGAACGCCGTGGAGTTCAACCTGGGGGACATGGCCGCAGAGGCGCAGGTGGAGGGGCTTTTCGAAGGCTGCTTGGCGGCGAAGACGGTGAGGACGTCGGCCGCCACCGCGCTCACGTGCGACCTGCCGGGAGGGCGCTGGGTCGGCGGCTCGGAGGTGGTCGCGGGCGGCGAGGTCCTCGAGCTTGAGCGGAGCACCGTCTACGTCAACGAGGACCTGACCCTGACGTCGGTGCCCTACTGCGCGCTCTACGGCCCGCTTTCGGACTTGACGCTCGTGATTGGCATGGCGGACATAAGCTCCGAGAACGCGAGCGCCGTCTACGCGAGCACCTCCACCCGGCTCGGCAGCGACCGGTGGGGGGCGGTCTACCAGAGGCAGCTGAACATCGCGGTCTACCCGACCGAGCAGAGCGACGCCATGGACCGCGGCCAGCGCTGGCTCATGAAGCACATCCCCGCGCAACACGGGGGGAAGAGCCTGCTGAACGACGCGACCCGCGGCCTTGGCGCATGCTGCAGCCTGATGTACGGGACTGAAGCCGGCCTTCTGGGCGTGGGATCGGGGAGCGACTCCTCCTCGTTCAAGGTGACCCGGGTGGTGGCGCTGCCCGGGACGGTGCTGCGGATGCGGCATGCGGCGGGCGGCGGGAGGTACGTCTACCAGGGCGACGGGCGGGACCTGTCCTACTGGCCGACGTTTCCCGAGTGCGCCGAGGTCGACCTCTCCCAGGCGACCGTCCACCATGCGCAGAGCGCCTACGGCTGGTTCGAGGGCTGGTCGAAGCTGAAGGCGGCGAAGCTGCCCGCGTTCGCGGGGGACTGCGCGCTTTCCAGCACGCGGCGCATGTTCGCCAACACGGCGCTCGCGACGACCGACGTCTCCGGTCTGCCCATGGCCCCCGACGCGAACATGGCGGAGATGTTCCTGAACTGCAAGTCGCTTACCTCGGTCGGGCCGTTCGTGCCCGTGTCGGCGGCCGGGATCGTGAGCTGCATGTTCTACAAGTGCTCGTTGCTTTCGCTCGACGCGACCGGGTGGGTCTGGCCGGACAAGCTCAAGGCCTCCCCGAACCCTCCCATGTTCATGGGCGACGTGGCCTCGCAGAACTGTCCCTGCTTAGGGTTCAACTATCAGGCGCCGGGGGTAGCCGCGCCCGATTGGCTGGAGGCGAGGACGCTCAACGACCGGATGCCCGTATCGTCGCTGAGCTAGGGGTTGGTGCGGGAAGGCGCCCTGGTGGCCGCTCGGCGGCCCGGGTGCGGTTCGGAAGGAGGTTTCCGATGGGGGAGAATCTGTCGGCAGCCGGTCGCCGCGCGGCCGCAGGGGCGATTGCCCTTTGCGTCGCCGTTGCGCTGTCGGTAGCTGCGGTGCTCGGATGCGCGGGTTACGCCTTCGCCTCGGGCGGCTCGTGGCGAAGCTCGGGTTCGGGCTGGTGGTACGCCTACGATGGCGGCGGCTTCGCCTCGTCGGGCTGGGAGCGTATAGATGGGAGGTGGTACTTGTTCGACGGCGATGGCTGGATGGAGGCCGGTTGGGCCCTCGTGGGCGGTGAGTGGTACTACCTCGATGATTCCGGCGCCATGGCCGAGGGCTGGCGGCAAGTGGACGGTAAGTGGTACTACCTGAGCCCCGTCAGCGGGGAGATGGTCGTGGGCTGGAAGCTGGTGGACGGTACCTGGTATTATCTGGAGCCGTCCGGAGCTATGGCCGAAGGGTGGGCTCGCGACGGCTTTGCCTGGTATTATCTAGAACCCGGTTCGGGCGCCATGGCCACAGAGCGCTGGGTGGGCGAGTACTACGTGGGGCCCGACGGCGCCATGGTCGTCGACTCGTGGGTGGACGGGCGCTATGTCGGCCCGGACGGCGCGTGGGTGCGGGAGGTGATGTTTGCACCCGAAGCAGAGGAGCAGCTGTGCCACCACAGCCTTGCGTTCCGCATCGTCTACCAGGACCTTGTCCCGAAGCCCCTCCGGCTGCCGCGTGAGCTGCGGTCGTCGGAGTGCCGGGTGTTCGCCTTCGCGGCGGACGCCGAGGGGAACCGCGCCGGCGACATCCTCTGCGGCTACGCCGCCAACCGGGCGTCCCTGATAGCGCATGCCAAGGCGCAGATGCCCGAAGGCGGCCAAGTGATCCTAGCGGAGCGGGCAGCCTCGCAGCTCAGGCTGGACCCGACTGTGCATCCGGGAACCGGCGCGGAAACCTACTGCACCGAATGCGGCGAGGTAGTGTCAAGCACCCGCTGGTGGCGCTAGGAGCAGCGCCACCCCGGCGGCTAATCTTTGCAAAATCCCGTGCAAAGAAAGCCAATCTTTGCACTTTCTCTGCGCAAAGATTAGTTAATCTCTTCACTTCTTTGCGCAGAGAAAGCGCTCCGGTGAGGAGAATGTCGCTTTTTTGCATAGAAACCCACTGCGTCGAATGTGGCAAAGGCGAGCATTTGCAGGCGGCGCCGAGGGACGGCCGCCTGCGAGAATAAAGCAACTGCGACGTGGCAAAGAATTGGACTTTGGCAAATCGAAAGGCGCGTTTCCTTCTGTCTTGTAGGGCGGTGAGTTCGGGTCGAGCTAGCTGTCTCACGTCTTTTTGGGAAACGCCTGATGGACGGTGGCTTCGGTTCCGTTTCGCGGAAAAAATGACCGCGGGCCTTGGGCGCTCTCGTTCAGATAATTTGCCAAAGCCTCTTTTTGAGGCATTTTAAGTCGGATCTTCCGCTCGTTTGGGGCGAGACGTGCGGTACGGACCTTTCTCTGGGGCATAGGAGGCGGGAGAGTGGAGGCGAAGGGAATCATTGCGGGGGAGTCCGCGCTTGCTTGGTGGCGTCATTTGAGGATGGTGTGTAGCGGACCGCTTGATCGACATGTATACCTGAAGGACAGAACGAAATCTGCACGGTTGCTGCTGGCAAGGCATGCTAAGCCGCGAATCGATGCGGGTCATCCGGTACCCTCGGGTTGCTGTTGCCCCATCAGCCTCATCGCCTGCGGAGACGAGGCCCGCTTGAAGAACGGTTCCGCGGTTACGTCGAGGTGCTCGTTGCTGCCCGACCGATCAGTGGTTGAGTGCGAGGAAGGGTTTTTCGTGCTATCTCCCGAGATGTGCTTTGTCCATATGGCCGGCCGCCTGTCCATCGTGGATACCGTCCTCCTTGGGTTCGAGTTGTGCGGTATGTACGTTGCGTGCCCTGGGCTCTCTGCTTGCTACGGCAGGTCCCCGATCTGCAGCAAGGCTTCGCTCTTGGAGTTTGCGCGCAGAGCGAAAGGGGTCCCTGGGAGGCGCAGAGCCATGAGGGCGCTTTCCTATGTCCTGGATGGGTCCGCATCGCCGATGGAGACGATTTTCGCAATGATGCTTTGCCTTCCCTATCGGATGGGAGGGTTTGGTCTTCCCGAGCCGGAACTCAATTATGGAATCAGAGTACAAAAGGCATTTCCGAAGCCGAGGCAAACGAGGGTGCGTTACGCCGACCTTTGCTGGCCCGACCTGCATCTGATTTGCGAGTACGACAGCGATGAGTTTCATCCCGAGGAAAGGCGGGGCTACGATGCAATGCGGCGCAACGACCTGAGGCTGTCCGGGTACACCGTCGTCGAGGTGGGCAAGGACTCCGTTTGCCGCTACGACCGATTCGTCGCTCTTGCCCGGACCCTCGCGGGCGCTCTCGGCAAGCGCTTGCGATTGCCGGCCGACTTCGATTGCCGGCATGTTCACCTGCGCGTGTGCCTGTTCGGCAGAAAGAGAAATCCCTTGCTGCTTTGACGCCCTATTGTGCCAGCCGAAGATGGGCGACACGGAAGGCCCCGCCTTTCCGATAGGGTCCGCAACTTTCCCCGCGGCCAAAGATTGGCGGAGAATTCGGGTTTGGCAAATTGCCGAGAGGCCGGGAGACGTAAATTGCCGGCAAAAAGAAGGGGTACTGGAAGGAGTGCGCCTTCCTTTTCGGCAAAACGCCTGCTCGCAACCGTGGTGGGAGCCTCGGTTGCCCCTCTTCGGGCTGCGGCGGCCCCGGGATTGGGATATCGGATTTGCCAAATCCGCATTCAGTGCCAAAAAGCGAGGGCCAAAAGTTTTGCGAGCTTGATGGGCGTCATTCTGCCTCGTCTACCAGGTTGATGAGCTCCTGCTGGGAGTGGACGCCCAGCTTCGCGTAAATGTGGCGGACGTGGGTGCGCACCGTGTTCTGCGAGACCACGAGCTTTTCCTGGATGATGGGGCTCGTGCGCCCGCGGGCCAAAAGCGCCAGCACTTCGGCCTCGCGCGGGGTGAGCTGGAACCGGTGCGCGACGATGGCGCAGCGCTCGTCCAGGTCGGCGCTTTGCGGGCGGCCGCTCGGCTTTCCGGCGGGACCGGCAGGCTCGCCGGTCGCCAGCGCTTCGGCGCCCGCGGGACGGACGCGGGGGTCGCGGGCCGGGGAGGTGTCCTCGAAACGAACTGCGGGAGAGGGGGGCGGGCAGTTGGTGTCGGCGGTGACGAAGGGGTTTTGGGGGGAGGGGAACTCGCCGGCGTCGATGCGCCCGCTGCCCTTGTCGAGCTGCCTTGCGGCGGGGGAGGGCGGGAAATCGTCGGCCGCAACGGCGCGGAGGGGGCTTCGGGTGGAGGGGCTTTCAGCGAGGCGCGAGTCCGCGGCTTGCTGAGCGCGCTCATCCGCAGCTTTCTCTTCGTCGTTGGGAAGCGCCAGGGAAAGCGGGACGGGGCGCAGGCCGGCAACCAACCGGGCGAAGCTGAAGTCCTTCATGGCGATCAGGTTGAACAGGATGAATGCGAACATCAGGACAGCCAGGAGCAAAAGCGACCAGGACGCGCCGTCAGGCGAGCCCTTCGCGACGATGTCGGCTCCCTGGGCGGCAAGCGCGCCGCAGGCAATGCCGAAATGCCCGGCGGCGCATACGCCGGCCGACACCGAGAGCGACCCTATGGGGTTGCGGGCGCCCAGGGAGGCCACCAGCAGGTAGGTGAGCAGCGAGAAGCAGTCCGCGCCGCTCTGCAGCAGCAGGGGCGCTGCCTGCGCGGCTGGGAAGCCCGGTGCCAGGAATCGGAACGGGACGAGCAGAAGCCCCGCGATGACCAGGGCCGTGGAGAGCAGGTAGACGGTGTCGGGCGAGACGTTTCGGCGCATCACCGCCATGGCGAAGAACAAAAGCAGCACCGGGATGGACGAGAGCATCGCGAGCAGGGCGTCCCCGGCGCCCACTCCGCTGCCGAAGACGTAGCCGAGCGCGGCGTTGAACAGCCCGATGGCGACGAACGCCTTGCTTCCCAGCGGCAGGAACGAGTGGGGGTTGGTGGCGTCAAGCACCACGGGCGAGTGGCTCTCGCGGATGACGGCCAGCTGACGGCGCACCGGCCCGCGGATGAGCAGGTACGAGGCGGCGGTGCATAGGAAGTACAGAAGTATGCCCAGCTCGTAGCCGGGAAGCAGCCCTGATGCGTCCACGATCGCCTGGGCAAGGAGGGCCAAGGCGAAGCCGGAGGGGACGCAGACGGTGGCGCGCGCGAGGCCGATGCGCGAGAGCGCGATGCCTATGAGTATGGAGAACCACACCTGTCCCGCGCCTCCGAAGGGGCTGCCCAGGGCCACCAAAAGCGCGCTTCCCTG
Source organism: Eggerthellaceae bacterium (assembly GCA_048242115.1). Classification (GTDB taxonomy): domain Bacteria; phylum Actinomycetota; class Coriobacteriia; order Coriobacteriales; family Eggerthellaceae; genus Xiamenia. The sequence goes on along the minus strand of DBFAWQ010000114.1, from coordinate 1,954 downwards.
CGCTATGCCGAAGGCGAGGCTTGCCAGGCTCGCGCCGAAGACGCCCAGGCAAATGCCCGACCACAGCCCCTCCCTGACAAGGCGCGGGCTGCGGAACGCGACGAAGGCCATGGCCAGGGCCATGGCGGCTCCGCAGCAGGTGGAGATCTCGCGGCCCAGGGGGAACACGACGGCCACGGCGGGGAACACCGCGCTGTTGAGCAGGTGCGATCCAAACAGCAAAAGGGCCAGCGAGAGGCATGCCGCAACCTCGGGCCCTCCGATGGCGGTCGCCGGCCTGGGCGCATTCGCCTTGTGCGTGGGGACGTTGTCGTTTTCCGTGGGCAAAGCTGCCTCTTTCTCGGTTCCGGAATGCGGGCTTCGGGTCCGCGCCTGCGGCTGCTTCCTCGGAGATGCGGGGGCTCGGTTCGCGGAAGCCGCCCTGCGCCGAAGGCATTCCGCGCAGGTTCCATCATAGCATCACCCATTCGGAATTCCTCACCCTCTCGATGCGATATTCGCCCGCCTGTACCCGCGAAACACCTGTTCAACGTTATCGCATCGGCGAATCGCCGGCACGATGCGATGTGCCCGGGACGCTTCGCCCCTATAGTTCGCCATGCGGAACCGACGCCGCCGCGTCACAGACGGAGGGGCGGCGGGCCGCTCCGGCAAGAACCGTACACCGTACACAGGAGGGAACGAATCATGGTTTTCGATAACGCAGGGCTGTCCCGTCGAAGCTTCCTGGGGCTTGGCGCGCTCGCCGCAGCGGGGGCGGCGGTAACCGCCATGGCCGGTTGCGCCCCCAGCGCTTCCGACGCCCGGGCATCCGCGAGCACCCAGGGCGGAACGGCCGACGCGACGGACTGGCTGGGAACCGCCCCGGAGGTGGACGCGGCCGACATCGTGGAGACCGTGGACACGAAGCTGCTCATCGTGGGCGCCGGCACCGCGGGCATGTGCGCCGCCGGCACCGCGAGCGACCTGGGGCTCGACTTCGTGCTGGCCGAGAAGAACGACGGCGTGCAGGAGACCCGCGAGTACCTGGGCGTGGTGAACTCGCCTGTGGCCGTGGCCCAAGGCGGCCAGGTGGACACGGCGAAGCTTTTGAACGAGCTCACCCGCTACGCGTCGGGCAAGTGCCGCCAGGACGTCATCAAGGTGTGGATCGACGAGAGCGCCGAGATGTTCCAGTGGATCGATGAGAAGATGCAGAAGGTCGGCAAGCAGGTGGTCGTGGACATGCCGCCCGCGGACCATGCCACCGGCGGCACCGACTACTACCTGCCGGTGCTCCAGCACGTGTGGCTGACCCCCTACGCGCCGCCCATGCGCAACGACGTGCTGCTGGACGACATCGTGGCGGCCGGCCACACCCCGCGCTTCGGGCACACGCTGGTGAAGCTCCTGCAGGCCGAGGACGGCACGGTCACGGGCGCGCTTTTCTCCACCAAGGACGGCTACGTGCAGGTCAATGCCGAAAGCACGCTGCTTGCCACCGGCGGCTACGCGGCGAACCCGCAGATGATGAGCGCCCTGCAGCCGGCGGCGCTCGCCTGCTGCACAGCCTCCAGCTTCGCGCCGAACTGCGACGGCTACGGCCTGCGCGCGGGGCTGTGGGCCGGCGGTATCAAGGACGAGGACCCGGCCCCCATGATCTTCGACCGCGGCGCCGTGGCCCCCGGCGTGGACGCGGGCTACGTGGGCGAGGGCGCGGACGCGGCGCTGCCCGGCACCATCTTCCAGGAGAACATCGGCAGCCAGCCCTTCATGAAGGTGAACCGCAACGGTGTGCGCTTCTGCAACGAATCCACCCCCTACGACATCCTGTGCTTCCAGGCCGGACGCCAGCCGGGCGGGGTGTTCTGCCAGGTGTTCGACGCCAACGCCCCCGAGGACATCCTGCGCTTCTCCACCATCGGCTGCTCGGCCTTCGCGAACCAGATGATGGCCGCCGGCATGCCCATCGAGG
>DBFAWQ010000113.1:0-7324 GCA_048242115.1 Eggerthellaceae bacterium | reverse complement strand
GCAGCTCCTCGTCGGGCATGCCCTCGGCGTCGCAGGCCGCGGACGCTCCCGTACCGTTGTCCGGGTCCATGGCAGCCTCCTCCTTCCATTTTGTAAACATATGTTCATTTGTTCATATGTTATGAGTATGAGAGCGCGATGTCAAGGGCGGCGGGGAATGTTTTTCGGCGTTTTCCGGCATGCGTCATCGGGCAGCGCCGAACTTGCGGCTTGTGGAATACCTGCGCCCGGAGGCGGTTTTCCCGTCGATGACGGGTATACTCTTGAATTCTTGACACCGTAAGCGCTTTGCGCTCCCTTTCGAAAGGCGCCCGTGGGGGGACGCCCTGGAAACGATGCGAGGAACCTATGAACCGCAGACAGAATTCTTCCGCAGAGTACCTGAACCGTGCCCGCCAGGAGGCGGCGCGGCGAAACGGCATGGGCGGGGCGCCCCGGCAGAGCCGCCATATAGAGCACGGTGCCTACCAGCGAGGGTCCTACCCCGTGCCGGCGAACTACCCCGGAGGCGCTTCCGGGCGCGTGCCGGCGCAGAAGCGGCGCATGCGCACCTGGCAGAAGGCGCTCATCGGGGTGGTCGCCGTGCTGTTCGTGCTGGTCGCAGGCGTGGGCATCGCAGGCGGCATGTACGTGGCCTCCATCGATAAGGCGCTCACCTTCGACGACCTCAAGGAGCTGGAGGAGCTGAAGGCCGAGCTCACGCCGCCGGAAAGCTCGTCCGACCCGTTCTACGTGCTGCTGCTGGGCTCCGACGCCCGCGGCGACGAGGCAAGCCGCTCGGACGTGAACATCCTCGTGCGCGTGGATCCGGACAAGGCGCTCGTCACCATGGTCTCCATCCCGCGAGACACGAAGGTGGAGATCGACGGCTACGGAACCCAGAAGATCAACGCGGCCTACGCCTTCGGCGGCGCGTCGCTGGCGGTGCGCACCATGTCCGAGTTCGCCGGCGTGCCCATCGCCCACTACGCCGAGATCCACTTCGACGAGCTGGTGCAGCTCATCGACAAGCTGGGCGGCGTCACCGTGGACGTGCCCGAGTACATCGACGACCCCAACGCCGGCAACGTGACCATCGCCGCCGGCGAGCAGACCCTCAACGGCACCGAGGCCCTGGTGTTCGCCCGCAGCCGCAGCTACGCCGACGGCGACTTCACCCGCACCTCGAACCAGCGGCTGCTGGTGACGGCCATCCTGAAGAAGGTCATGGCAACCCCGCCGCTGGAGCTGCCGGGTACCGTGCAGTCCCTGGCCGAATGCGTGACCACCGACTACTCCGTGGCCGACCTGGTATCGCTGGCCCTGCAGATGCAGTCCAAGGGCGACCTGACCATCTACTCGGGCATGGTGCCCTCCACCACCGACTACATCGACGGCGTCTCCTACGTCATCACCGACCAGGCTGCCTGGGAGCAGATGATGGCCGCCATCGACGCCGGCGAGGACCCGGAGGGCATGACCACCACCGACGTGGCCACCGCCGATGGCGAGGAAGGCGCGGAGGCCGACAGCGGGGAATAGCGCTGCCGCGCACCGCGTCGGGGATTCCGCTTGGGCGCTCTCGGCCGTAATGTGAGCTTTAATTTTTCATTTCCGCAGGATAATAGGAAATGTGTTGGATGTCGTGTACAATGACCGACTATGTGCACTGCAATCTAGGGACCGTTTAGGTGTGGAGGACTATACGATGGCGAAGAACATTGGCGAGCATTTGGCCGTAATCAAGGTTGTCGGCGTGGGCGGCGGCGGCACGAACGCCGTGAACCGCATGGTCGAAGCCGGTGTGCGCGGCGTGGAATTCATCGCGGTGAACACCGACCGCCAAGCGCTCATGATGTCGGATGCCGACAAGACCATCCACATCGGCGAGGAGCTCACCCGGGGCCTGGGCGCCGGGGCGAACCCGCAGGTGGGCTGCCAGGCGGCCGAGGAGAGCCGCAACGAGATCCGCGAGGCGCTGGCCGAGGCCGACATGGTCTTCGTCACCGCCGGCGAGGGCGGCGGCACCGGTACCGGCGCGGCCCCCGTGGTGGCCGAGATCGCCCGCGAGGAGATCGGCGCCCTGACCGTGGGCATCGTGACCAAGCCCTTCTCCTTCGAAGGCCGCACCCGCCGCAACCAGGCCGAGCAGGGCATCGACCTTCTGTCCCAGAAGGTGGACACGCTCATCGTCATCCCCAACGACCGTTTGTTGGAGATCGTGGACAAGAAGACCAGCATGGTGGACGCCTTCCGCATCGCCGACGACACGCTTCGCCAGGGCATCCAGGGCGTCACCGACCTCATCACCATCCCCGGCCTCATCAACCTGGACTTCGCCGACATCAGCACCGTCATGCGCGATGCGGGCACGGCCATGATGGGCATCGGCATGTCCTCCGGCGAGAACCGCGCCCTGGACGCCGCGCACCAGGCCACCAGCTCGAATTTGCTGGAGTCCTCCATCGCCGGCGCCAGCCGCGTGCTGTTCTCCATCGCCGGCGGCCCCGACCTCACCCTCACCGAGGTGGACGAGGCGGCGCGGGTGGTGGAGGCCTGCGCCGACGAGAACGCCAACATCATCTACGGCCAGATCATCGACGAGGCCATGGGCGACAACGTGCGCATCACCGTCATCGCCACCGGCTTCAAGGTGACCCCGGCCCAGCCCGCCATGGACTTCGGCCGCAAGGACCTGTTCTCCTCCACGGCCTCCGAGACCGTCACCTCCTCGGCGTCCTCCTCGGTCAGCTACTCCGGCCATGCCAGCTCCAGCTCGGCCGACCGCTTCGCCGACGGCACCTACATCCCCGATTTCCTGAAGCGCCAGCGCTAGAGGGAAGCCCTCCGACAGGTAGGCCATGAGCTTTCCGCTGCCAACACTGCAGGCCCGCACCGTTGCGGGCCTGTCGTTTCTCACCGACGAGGCGCTCTTCGAAAGCTGCGGCGTGCGCATGGGCTTCTCCCGACGCGGGGGAGGCGCGAGCAAGCCCCCCTACGATTCGCTCAACCTGGGAACCCATGTGGGCGACGATGCGGCCGACGTGCGGGAGAACCGCCGGCGGCTGCTGTCGGCGGCGGGGCTTGCCGGTACGGAGTTGCTGGTGGCGAACCAGGTGCACGGGTCGGATGTGCTCTCGCTCGGCCCTGCGACCTCCGGCGGACTATCTGCCGTGGCGCGGATGGCGGCGCAAGGGGCCGACGGCCTTGCCGTGGACGCGCCGAACGTGACGGCTCTTCTGTGCTTCGCCGACTGCGTGCCGGTGGTGGTCGTGTCGCCCTCCGGCGCCTTCGCCGTGGCCCATGCCGGGTGGCGTGGAGCCATCGGGGGCATTCCGGCCAACGCCGTCGCTGCGCTTTCCGATTTGGACGGCCGTGGGGGCGCTGCCTGTTCTCCGTTCGATTACAACGCCTACATTGGCCCCCATATCATGGCAGAATGCTACGAGTGCGACCCCTCCCTGGTGGAGCGGTTCGCGAAGCGGTTCGGCGCGGCCTGCGCCTCCGACGAGCGTCATCTTGATTTGGACGCGGCCGTGCGGGCGAGTTTGGCGGAAGCGGGACTGGACCCGCGGCGCATCCTGTCGGCGGGGGAGTGCACCGCCTGCTTGCCGGACCGGTACTTTTCCTATCGGGCGAGCGGCGGCGTCTGCGGGCGCCACAGCGCCTTCGCGGGACGAAAGGAGTAGGCTATGGGCTTCGCTCAACGCTACGATGCCACCTTGGACGAGCTTGCCCGGGTGTGCGCGGAATGCGGGCGCGACCCGGTGGACGTGGCGGTCATGGCGGTGTCGAAGACCGTGGGGCCGGCCGAGGTCGCGGAGGCCATTGAAGGGGGATGCGCGCTCTTCGGCGAGAACCGCCCCGAGCAGCTCTCCGAGAAGGCAACGCTCTTCCCCCAGGTGTCCTGGCATTTCATCGGCAACGTGCAGTCGCGCAAGATCGGCCAGATCGTGGGCTCGGCCGACCTCATCCATTCGGTGTACCAGTCCCACCATCTGCCCAAGATAGACGCAGCGGCCCGGGATGCGGGCAAGGTGCAGGACATCCTCTTGGAGGTGAACGTGTCGGGCGAAGCGTCCAAGAGCGGCGTCGCCCCGCAGGACCTACCGGCGCTTTTGCAGGAGGTCCTGGCCTACCCGAACATATGCCTGCGAGGGCTCATGACCATGGCGCCCCAGGGCGACGAGGGCGCCGCCCGCGAGTGCTTCGCCGGTTTGGCGCGGTTGAAGGCCCAGGTGGAACCGCTTCTGCCCGAGCCGTCCCGCGCGGCATTCACCGAGCTTTCCATGGGTATGAGCGAGGACTGGCCCCAGGCCGTGGCCGAAGGTGCCACCATCGTCCGAATTGGACGGGCTCTGTTCTCTGGCGAATTCTCCCGATAATGCTCGTGTTTTTCGGTATTATGGCAAACGAGCATCCAAACGCAGCGGCGGCGTGACCGCCGGGACAACGAAAGCAGGGAAGCTTATGGAATTGCCACGTATCAAGCGCAGCGAGGGCGGCATGCTCGACGGCCTGAAGTCGCGCCTGGGATTTTCCGAGCCCCAGGCCGACTACTCCGAGGACGACGGCTTCGGGGAGGGTTACGACGAGTTCGAGGAGTACGGCCCCGACTACCGCGGCGACGACGATTTCGCCCCTACCCACGCCCGCGACTCCTTCGCGCCGGCCACCTTGCGCGACCCGCGGCCGGCCGGCCGTCATAGCGCCACGGGGTCGATCAGCTCGAACCTGGTGTCGCTGGACGACGTGCGCGCCTCCACCCGCGTTCCCGAATCGCTCAACCGCGACCCGCTGCCCGAGCGCCGTCCCAGCTCGGCGCCCATGCGCTCGGCCCGCACCATGGTGGAGCCGGCCATCGGCGCCCATGCGGGCACGCCGAACGCACGGGCCCAGGCGGCCGCGGCGGCGGGGAACCAGGAGCGCTCGGAGAGCCTGAACAGCTTGTTCGGATCTGCCGACGGTGCCGCGCAGGCATCCGGCGCCCAGCGCGGGTTCGACCCCTACGACGCGCTGTCGGGCCGGGGGGCGACGCAGCATACGCCCACGCGTTCGGTGGCGGTCGTCCGTCCTACGGTCTACGCCGATGCCGAGGCGGTGGCGAAATCGCTCAAGGCGGGGGATGCCGTGGTGCTGGTGCTGAAGCAGACGCCGGCCGACCTTGTCATGCGCCTGCTCGACTTCTCGTTCGGCGCCTCCTGCGCCCTGGGGGCTTCCGTCGACTGCATAGCCGAGAAGGTGTTCGCCATTACCGCCGGGGCGCCCTTGACCCAGTCGGAACTTTCCAGCCTCCGCGGCCAGGGCATCCTGTAGCCTGCGGGATATCGAGGATAAGGAGAGCCAGTTCGTGAGCGGTCTCGTTCTTGCCTTGGGGGAGGCTTACTCCCTCATCATCATCGTCTACGTCCTGCTGTCGTGGTTCCCCACGGACCGCGGCATCATGAAGGACGTCAACGACGTGCTCGCCAAGGTGTGCGACCCCTACCTGAACCTGTTCAAGCGCATCATCCCGCCCATCGGCGGCATGGTGGACATCTCGCCCATCTTCGCGCTTCTGATCCTGCAGTTCGGCTGCGGGCTTCTGGCCCGGCTGCTGTCGGGGTTCTAGAACTTTCTGGCGTGTCGGTGAATGTCGGATGCCACCTGCGGTTGTGGCCCCCTTGTCGCCCTCATGAATGATACACTGTTCCTAAGCTGCGCCGACTCGGCCCCAGAGTCGCGAAAACGTTCGAAAGGATCGGCACCTATGGCAATCACGGCCAACGACATCCACAACCAGAGCTTCTCCATCGACCGCAAAGGCTACGACGTAGACGAGGTAGACGTCTTCCTCGAGCATGTTGCCGACGAGATCGAGGATATGAACCAGACCATCGACGCCCTGCGTGACCAGCTGCAGCGCAGCGAGTCCCAGCGCGGCATGGTGGCTGCCGCCCCCGCGCCCGTGAGCGCCGATTTGTCTTCTGACCTGGCCCGCAAGGATGCCCGCATCATCGAGCTCGAAGCCCAGCTGGAGGCGAAGAAGGCCGATGACAACGCCATCGCCCAGGCCCTCATCATCGCCCAGCGTTCCGCCGACGAGATCCTGGCCAACGCCAACGCCCGCGCCAACGATATCGTGGCAGACGCCGAGGACGAGGCGAAGCGCATCGTCGACAAGGCCGAGGGCGAGCGCACCAAGGTGCTCGACGCCATCAAGAAGCTGGAGGACGACCGCGAAAGCGCCCGCGAGTCCTACAAGGACCTGCTGACGGACTTCATCGGCGACGCCACCCGCAAGTTGGCAGAGATCGGCGAGTCGGTGCCCCAGCCCAAGTCGTTCGGCACCCATTCCACCGCCGCCCGCGCCACGGCCAAGCCGGCAGCCCAGGCTCCCATCAACGCCAAGGCCGCCCCGAGCTACACCACCCCTCAGACCGCAGAAGCCGTCGTGGTGGCTGCAACCCCGGTGCCGGCCACGGTGGAGAAGGACCTCTCAGGTTTCGGCGACGCCGAGGCCGTGTTCGAGTTCGACGAGCTGGATTAAGCCCGTTCCGTCCGATTCGGACGTTTGTCAGCACTTAGTTTTCGAAGGGAAGGTTATGTCAGGTCATTCCAAGTGGGCAACCACCAAGCACCGCAAGGCCGCGCAGGACGCGAAGCGCTCGGCCCTGTTCTCGAAGCTCTCGCGCAACATCACCGTGGCGGCTAAGGAGGGCGGCGATCCCAACCCGGAGAACAACGCCTCCCTTGCCGCGGCCATCGAGAAGGCCAAGGGATACTCCCTGCCCAAGGACAAGATCAAGACCGCCATCGACAAGGCGTTCGGCTCCGGCAAGGACGCGGCCAACTACGAGACGGTCGTCTACGAGGGCTACGCTCCCTGCGGAATCGCGGTCTACTGCGAGGCTTTGACCGACAACCGCAACCGCACGGCCGCCGACGTGCGCGCAGCCTTCAACCATCACGGCGGCAACCTGGGCACTTCCGGCTCCGTGGCGTTCCAGTTCGAGCGCAAGGGCCAGGTCATCGTATCCAAGGAGGTGGAGACCGGAGACAAGAAGAACCCGGTCGGTCCCAACGGGGCTGCTGCCGACGAGGACGAGTTCATGATGGTGGTGGCCGAAGCCGGCGGCGACGATTACGAGGACGGCGGCGACGAGTGGATCGTCTATACCGACCCCTCGGCGCTCATGGCCGTCGTGAAGGCCATCGAGGAGCAGGGCGTGGCGGTGAAAGGTGCCGAGATGACCATGGTTCCCACGACGCCCACGACCGTGACCGTGGCCGACGCGAAGAAGGTTATGCGCCTGGTCGACAAGCTGGAGGAGCTGGAGGACCTTCAGTCCGTCTACCACACCAT
>DBFAWQ010000112.1:0-12806 GCA_048242115.1 Eggerthellaceae bacterium | reverse complement strand
AGGGGGAGGATGCCGATACGGCAGCTGCTCTGTTGTCCGGGCTGGTCACGAACGTTCGACGACCGGAAGCGGCTTAAGCTTTGGCGGAGTCGTCGGCCTCGGAAAGGGCGGCGGCGGGCTGGGCAGCCGGCAGATCCACCTGGGCGGTGTCGACGGCGACGGAAGCGGTCACGGCGTCCATCATGTCGTCGGCCGCGGCGCTGGCCTCGTTCATGGCGGCCTGGCGGGCTTCGGCCTTGGCCTCGGAGGCCGCCTTGCGCTCATCGAGTTTCTTGGACTGCTCGGACACGGCGCCCTGGGTGGCGCTCACCACGGTGGTGGCCACGCCCTGGGCCACGGCCGACACGGATTTCGCCGTGCTGGCCACGTCCTCCAGGGACTTCTTCGGCTTCTCGGCCTCGGCCGCCTGCTGGGCCTGGGCGGCCTTCGCCGCACCCAGCTTGGCCGACTCGTCGGAGGCGCGCTTGGGCTTGAACGCCGTGCGCACCTTGGATGCCACGGAGGTGACGAGCTCCATGGGGGCGCTGGCTATGGCGTCCACGGAGTCAACGGTGCTGGACACGGAATCGGTGATGTCGGAGACGTCCTCCAGGATCTGGTCGACTCGCATGAGTTCCAGGTTGGCGGCGTCCACGGTCAGCGACACGCGCTCCACGAGCGGGTCGACCTTGGCCACCGCGGGCTCCAGCGACGCGGTTATCTTCTGCACGCTGTCGAGGGTGGGCTCAAGCTGCTTCTGCAGCGAGTCGACGGTAGAGCGCGTCTTGCGCACCGTCAGCACCAGCTCGACGACGAACCACACGAGGGCCACGCCCACGACGATATATACGATGGGAAGCAATGTTTCCAGCATAGCGAAGACCTCCAGCGGTACCCGTTCGTTTTATCAGGCCACTATAGCATTGAGCGGATTCATTTTAACGGCCGCGCCTTTGGTTTACACCGCGCTTTCATAGCAACTTCGTCACAATTCGGCACCAGCTGGGGAAGCCTGCGGGGTGGCGGGTGTCTCGCCCCGGTCGGCGGCTTGCGGCGGCTGCGGGGGCGCGGGGCGGCGGTCGCGCTGGGTTGCCTCCACGCGGTAGGCCTCCCAGCCGCGCTCGCTGGGGTGGTAGAAGCAGCCGCGCTCCAGGCCCTCCGGCAGGTAGCGCTGGTCCACCCAGGCACCCGGATAGTCATGGGGGTAGCGGTACTCGCCGTAGCTCTCAGACCCGGGGCGATGGCGGTCGCGCAGGTAGCTGGGCACCTGGCGCGCGGGCCCGTGGCGCACTTCGGAAAGCGCGGCGTCGATGCCGGCTTCGGCCGCGTTGCTCTTGGGCGCGAGCGCTATGTAGGTGGCCGCCTGGGCCAGGATGATGCGGCATTCGGGATACCCGATGACCTCGGCCGACTTGAAGGCCGCATGGGCGATGAGCAGCGCCTGGGGGTCGGCGTTGCCCACATCCTCGGCAGCATGGATCATCATGCGCCGCGCGATGAACTTCGGGTCCTCCCCGCCGTCGATCATGCGGGCGAGCCAGTACAGGGCCGCATCCGGGTCCGACCCGCGCATGGACTTGATGAACGCGGATATGACGTCGTAGTGCATGTCCTTGTTCTTGTCGTAGGGCAGGCTGCGGTGAGGCGTGGCCGCCGTCACGTCCTGCTCCTCTATGAGAGCGGGCTCATCCGGCGTACCCGCGGGCTTCATGCCAGCGGCCAGCTCCAACGTGGTGAGCGCCCCCCGCCCGTCGCCTCCCGCCAGAAGCACGATGGCGCCACGGGCGGCCGGGTCCAGCCGGTAGGCACCCGCGAGCCCCCGCTCGTCGGCCACGGCGCGGTCGAGCAGCTGGCCCACCTCGCCGTCGGTCAGATGGCGCAGCTCCACCACGCGGCTTCGGCTGATGAGCGCCGAGTTCACCTCGAAGAAGGGGTTTTCCGTGGTGGCACCCACCAGCACCACCACCCGATCCTCCACGGCATGCAGCAGCGCGTCCTGCTGGCTGCGGTTGAAGCGGTGAATCTCGTCGACGAACAGGATGGTGCGCGTACTGCTCATCATCAGCCGCTTCTCGGCGGCGTCTATCTCGCGGCGCAGGTCGGAGACGGTACCCCCGATGGCCGACACCTCCACGAAGGCGGCTTTGGTGGACTCGGCGATCACATGGGCGATGGAGGTCTTGCCCGTGCCCGCGGGCCCGAACAGAATGACCGAGCTCAGCTGGTCGGCCTCGATGGCGTTGCGCAGCCAGCTGCCCGGCCCCACCGCCTGGACCTGCCCCACCACCTCGTCCAAAGTGCGAGGGCGCATGCGCACGGCCAGGGGCGCCACCGCCGCGCGCCGGGAGTTCTCCATATCGGTAAACAAGGTATCCATGGCCATGCATTCTAACCTATCGAACGCATGTTTGGAACCCAGAAAGGGAGAAAGCGCGCCGGAACCTCATTCCGACGCGCTTTTCGGATCCGTCGCGCACTCCAAGCGTACGAGACGAGGACGCCCTAACGCTTCGTCGTCTGGCCGCCGTTGGGATGGCACTGGCCGCAGATGTCCACCTGCTCGCTGTGGCCCTTGTGGCACTCGTTGCAATCCTCGATGGTGCCGTGGATGGAGTCGTGGGGATTGTAGTCGCCCAAATCGGCCGTCTTCTGGGCAAGGCTGTCCCAGCTTTCGTGGCAGCCCGATCCCAGGCAGGTGGCCGTGTCGGTGTAGTACAGGCTGGAAAGCTCCGGCTCGCCTTCCACGCCGGCCGTTTCCAGCTGCGCGGCGAAATCGCCCGTATGGCAGCTTGCGCAGTCCTGGCCAAGCGCCATGTGGAAGCCGGCCAGGCTGTCGGCCCCTTCGCAGGCCGCCGCATGCTCGGGGTAGGCCGTCATGTCGAAGGCCGCGCTCTGGCCGTTGGCCTGGGCGGCCTCGCCCTCCTGTTGGGCGGCCTCCTGCTGCTGGGGCGCCTCGCCCGACTCCTGCGCGGGCGTCTGGGCGCATCCGGCCGCCAAGCACGCCGCCAGGGCCGCGGCCGCCGTCAGCGCGACGAGCCGTTTCGCGTTCATGAGCTTCTTCATAGCTTTATGCCTCCTTCGCGGCGCTCTGGCCGGAAACGTAACCGAAAGTGACGCAGCGTCCGATGGACGGCCCGAAGATATGGCGCGGGTAGTTGTTGCTGAAGAACCCGCCCGACGCGTTGCCCGCGGCGAAAAGCCCGGGGATGGGCTTGTCGTCGTAGTCGAGCACGTTGCAGCTGTAGTCGACCACCAAACCGGACACCGTGGAAAGGATGGAGGACTGGTGCCTGATGGCGTAGTAGGTGTCGCCCTCTATCTTCTTCACGCCCTCCATGGGACGGTTGAAGTCCTCGTCGATGCCCGTGTCCACGAAGCCGTTGAAGCGCTCGATGGAGGCCGCGAGCACATCCCCCGGCACGTCCATCTTCTTCGCCAGCTCCTCAAGCGTGGGGGCCTGGAACGCCCAGCCCTTCTCCTCGAAGGCCTTCAGCGCCTCGAGCACCTGCTCGCTCGCCACCTGGGCCGAGCTTGCCACGCGCCAGCAGCTTTCTCCGTAGTGCCGCTGGGCGGTGATGGAGTTGCTGCGCGCCTCGAAGGGAAGCGCCTCGGAGGCGAAGCGGATGCCCTTTTCGTTGATCATGAGGCCGCCGGCCACGAGGCTCGTGATGCCGAGGTTCGACGAGTAGAAGGAATCCGGGCTGCCGAAGTCGAAGTTCATGACCGCGGCGGGCAGCGGGTCCATCTGGCCGCCCACCATAAGCCCCATGAGCTGGCCGTCGCCGGTGGTGCCGTAGTTGGGGCACCAGGATGCGGCGTTGGCGATGTCCTCGGGACGGCACCAGGCCTTCAGCATGGCCGGGTTCGCGTCGAAGCCGCCGGTGGCCAGGATAACGCCCTTCTTGGCGTTCACCTGGTAGTAGCCCTCCTCGTCCTTGCAGATGGCCCCGGTGACGCGGCCGGCGCCGTCGCGCACGAGCTGCACGACGGGGTTGTTGTAGCGGAGCTCGGCGTTGGGGCGCTTGGACAGCGTGTTGGCCAGATCGGCCACGATGTAGATGCCCGCGCCGCCGGCGTTCTTGATGGTCTGCTCGGACCACTGGGGGCTTGTGAAGGTGACCTCGGTCTGAGGCACCTCGAAATGGTGCGCGTTCTCCTTGTTGACCTTGAAGCCCTCGGTGATCTGGCCGTCGCCCTCGTCGAACTTCTCCTGCAGCCAGTCGGCCGCCTCGCCGGAGCGGCGCCCCCACAGCATGATGGGGTCCACCGGCATGCGATACAAACCCGCCAAACGCATGCGGTCCATGGCCTCGGGCACGTTGCACTCGTAGCCGGCGTCGGCCATGGCCTTGCCGCCGGTGACGCCCATGCCCTCGAACATGCCGCGGCCCTTGCTCATCTTCTCCAGGCACAGCACCTTGGTGGTGCCGTCGTCGGAGGCGGAAAGCGCCGCGCAGGTGCCGGTGATGCCCGCGCCCGCCACCAGCACGTCCGTGTCCTCCGTGCGCTTGATCTCGTCGGCGCCGATCTGGCGCATCTCGAAGGCTACGCGGCCCTGGCGGCGCATATCCGACGGCGCGTCGATGACGGGGATGTAGCGCACCTTCTCGGGGAACACGTCGGCGTACATGCTCTCCGTTTCGCCGAAGTTCGTGACGCCCTTGGTAGGCTGTCCCTCGCCGGTGCCGGGGGCGACCCGCTCCTGCCCGTGGGCCGTCTGCACGCCGAACGCTCCCGCGGCGGCTGCGGCGCCCAGCATGGCCATACCGCTCGCCTTCAGGAAGTCACGTCGGCTTTGGGTGATCTCTGCCATAGTGTGTCCCTGCTCTCTCCTCTGACTCTTCTTCGAATCCGATATGCCGGACGCCCGCACTGGGCCTCTCGACCGCAATGCGCTTCTTCGACCTCGCAGACCATCGCCGAAGCCGGCCCGACGCCGTCCGGGCGTCGCGGAACGCATCTTTGCACGGGACCGTCGGCACCGTCTTGGGTGAATCCCCCCGCCTGCGGTGCGATTTCGCTTCTCACCCCCTCCTCACCCCCAATGCGTCGAAGAACGCCATCTCCGTTTTCGCACGTCAAAGCATAGGGTGCTATAATGGTCTCGTTCGACGTGCTTACGTTTGCGCATTTAAAGGGAGGGCGATGCCGTGAGGGGTGAGACCGGGGTCCTTGAAGTCGCCCCCGCTGCCGAAACGTCCGACGACGCCCTCTCGGCTTCCGAGACCTCCGTAACGTTGCTGCCCCTGCGCTTTTTAGGTATGGGGCTGTTCATCGCGTGGCTCTCGTGCACCCACATATCGCTCATCTTCCCCGGCCCGGATGCCAACCTGCTGCTCGTGCGGCGCGGCTTCGACATCGGCATGCGCCTGGGCGACATCTCCACATTCGTCGTGTTCGCACTTGTCGCACGGCGCATCGGCGTGCTCTCCGACCACCGAATAGCCCTTTGGGCGTCGGTTGGGCTCTGCGCAGGAGGCACGGCGCTCGAAGGGCTTGTGCTGCTGCCGTCGCAAGCCCCCTACCTCCTTGTCGTCGCCGTGGCGGCCCTCACCGCCATCGGGGGCGCCTTTCTGTTCTGCCTCTGGGGGCAAATCTACAGCCGTATGGGAAAAACGCAGGTCATCACTTACGGATCGCTTTCGTGCATCGCGGCGTTCGCCGTCTCGGCCCTCATCGGGACCGTGCGCGAGCCTTTCGCCATCGTCTTCGTCTCGCTGCTCCCCGCGCTCTCGCTCGTCTGCGCAGTCGGAAGTCTGAGGCTCCTGCCGCCAGAGCCGCCGGCAGACGACGCGCAGCGCTACCCCATGCCCTGGAAGCTCTTTGTCATCATGGCGATCGGAGCCCTCATCAGCGGAACCTCGGGCGTATTCATGACAAACACAGCTTACATGGGCTCCATTCACCGCATCTCCGCCACCGGCATCTTCGGAGTGCTTACCCTTGTGGTGATGCGTCGCTCGCGCAGAACCCAGGACGCACGCACCCTCGCCATCGTCACGGTACCCCTCGCCATCGCCTCGTTGTGCCTGGTGCCGTTCGCCGAGGGGGAGTTCGCCTACCTTGTGTCCTTGCTTGCGAAGCTCGCGTTCGTCTTCTTCGCCTTCTTCATCCTGCTCGTCGTAAGCCGCATCGTCCACCGCTTCGACGTGCCGAGTCTGCAAATCTTCGCCCTCACCCGGTTCTTCACCGAGCTCCCCCTGCTCATCGGCGTCCTCTCCCAGCACGTGCTCACCGACACGGGCTTCGTCGGCAACACAACCGTACGCGTTGCCATGAGCCTGGGCGGCATCGTCTTGGTGCTGCTCTGCATACTTATCTGGAAAAGCGAGAAGTCCGTCAACGACGATTGGGGCGCGGCCGGCGTCACCATCGAGGGAAGCGTGCACACCCCCACCGAAGCGGAGCGGATGGCCCGGCGTTCCGACGAGCTTGCCGCGCGGTTCGACCTCACGCGCCGCGAGCAGGAGATCGTGCTGCTTGTCGCCGAAGGCAAGACGCGCGCGCAAATCGAAAGCGAGCTGTTCCTTTCCGACAACACGGTGAAAACCCACATCCGCCACGCCTACGCGAAGCTGGGCGTCCATTCGAAGGAACAGGTGAAGGACCTGTTCGACGAGGCGCGCTGACAGCCTCCCCCAAACCGTCCCCGATTCGCCGTCCGCTTGTGAAACGGCAACGAATCGGACCCGACCGGTTCCCTCGCGGGAGAAATCCGCTATACTTGCAGTCAAGCTTCACCCTTGATGCCAGTCTTTGCGATGGACCGATGCATTACGAAAGGGAGCTCTACATTGCCCGTGGAACGGGGATTCGCGTCCGTTGACGCGAAAGCCGGGAAGCGCGCTGCGAGCACCCACCTACCGAGGTGGGTTCATCCTTCGGCCAGGGGTGGAGCTTTTCTGCGCTTTAGGAACCGAGCGGACCCTTCCCTCAAAAAAGCAACGGCCCCGGGCGCTCTCGGCGACCGGAGCCGTTGCCGGACGGGACAGCGCGCAAGCTACTCCGCGATGCGGGCGAACTTGCGCTTGCCCACCTGCACGAGGGCGCCGCGCAGCCGCTCGGGGGCCACGTTGTACTCCTTGGGGGACAGTGGCTCGCCGCCGATCTTCACGCCCCCGCCGTCGATGAGCCGGCGCGCCTCGCCCGCGCTACCCGCAAGACCCGCCTCCACGAGCACGCGGGCCATGTACACAAGCCCCTCGTCGTTGGCAGTCAGGTCAACGGATACCTCGGCCACGTCCTCGGGCGCCTGATGGTCGCGGAACACCTTGTCGAAGGCCTCTTCCGCCGCCACCGCCGCCGCCTCGTCGTAGTAGGACTCCACGATGTTGCGGGCGAGGGCGCGCTTCACCTTGTTCGGATGCAGGCTGCTCTCGGCAAGGCCGGACTCGATGGCGTCGATCTGGTCCACCGGCACCGTGGAGGCCAGCCGGTAGTACTTCACCATGAGCTCGTCGGGGATGGACATGAGCTTGCCGAACATGTCGTCGGGCGCATCGGTGAGCCCCACGTAGTTGCCGTAGCTCTTGGACATCTTCTTCACGCCGTCGGTGCCCTCCAGAAGGGGCAGCGTCAGGCACACCTGGGGCTCCATGCCCATCTTCTCCATGAGCTCGCGGCCAGCCAGCAGGTTGAACAGCTGGTCGGTGCCGCCCAGCTCCACGTCGGCCTTGATGACCACGGAATCGTAGGCCTGCATGACCGGGTCGAGGAACTCGTGCAGGCTGATGGACTGGCCCGAGGTGTAGCGGTTGTGGAAGTCGTCCCGCTCCAGGATGCGCGCCACGGTGAAGTTCGCCAGCAGCTTCAGCAGATGCTCCATGTCCAAGTCGAGGATCCACTCGGAGTTGTAGCGCAGCACGGTCTTCTCGGGATCGAGCACCTTGAAGGCCTGGTCAACGTAGGTCTGGGCGTTGGCTTGGATCTGCTCGCGGGAAAGCTGCGGGCGCGTGGAGTTGCGCCCGGAGGGGTCGCCGATCAGCGCCGTGCCGTCGCCGATGATGAGCGTCACCTGATGCCCCAGGTCCTGGAACTGGCGCAGCTTGCGCAGGGGCACCGCGTGCCCCAGGTGGATGTCGGGAGCGGTGGGGTCCACCCCTAGCTTGATGTTGAGCGGCACACCGCGCTTGAGCTTCTCCAAAAGTGCCGCCTCGGGTACGATCTGGGCTGCGCCCGACGCGATGATGTGCAGTTGTTCTTCCGGTGAAAGCATGGCTGGTACGCTCCTTGCTCGGTTCGTGTCAAGTGCTCGGCATTCTAGCACAAGGTTGCGGAAGGATCAGGAAACCCCCCGGTAGAGGTGGCCTGCCGTGGTGCCTGCGGCCTTGCCGATGGCGTTGCCGCTAGCATGGGCCACGCTGCGGGCGCGGACGGCGCGGGCCACGGCCTCGGTGGTCTGGGCCGAGGTCATGAGCGTGGCGTCCACCATCACCCAGGACAACCCGGCGTTCATGAGGTCGGGCATGGCGTGGGCCACGTCCAGCACGACGCCGTTGTACAGGTGGCTGCGGCCCATGCAGTCGGTTATCACGGGGAACTCGTAGTCCTTGCGGTCGCGCAGGTAGTGGGGGCTCTTGCGGCGCGGGCACGTGTCGCACCGCTCGTCGCAGGGCCCCTCGCTCATGAGCAGGCAGTGCTCGGTGACCATGAGCTCCTGGGCGCCGATGATGGTAAGGCCCAGCTCGCAGGGGGCGTTCTGCGCCAGATCGGCGATCTGCCCCAGCGTCAGCTCCGGGGACAGCCACACCAGCTGCGCGCCCAGGGACGCCGCCTCGTCCAGGGCGCAGGGGTTCGCGAGCGGCAGGTGCGAGCCCACGTGGGGCACCGCGCCCATGTCGGCCGCGCGAGCCAGCTGCCCCAGACTCTCCACGTAGACCGGCTTGCCCTCCCTCACGTTGGCCCAGGCGTCGAAACCGCGAAGCTCCTCGCGGGTGCCCGCCACTTGGTCGTGCTCGGCCACGGGCAGCGCCACCACCGTCTGCTTCGGGTAGCCGGCCTGCTCCGCCGTGGCGCTTCGCTGTCCGGCCACCACCGCCTCGCCCCGCTTGTAGTTCAGAGCGGGGACGTAGATGAGGTCGGCCCCGGCGCGCTTGGCCGCCCGGGCGCAGGCGGGGTTCGTAGCCCAGACGGCGATTTTCATACCCTTGCCGCGCACCGCCGGAAGGAACGGCCGGTCGGAGCTGCGCATGAGCGTGCGCCCGCGAGAGGGGGCGAGCACGTTCTCGCGTAGCTGCCCCAACGCGCCCGCGCGGGCTTTGTGGATGGCCGAGAAGCCGATGCCCGGCTCCCCCTCCACCAGCACCTCCAGGTCCGCCAAGGCGAACTCGGTCTGGCCCAAGCGGTCGATATGGGCCGCCACATCCTCGGCGGTGACGGCACGGGTGCGGGCCGGTTCCACCACGTCGCCTTGGAACTCGCCCACGGCACCGTCGTCGCGCATGGGCGGGAAGGGGTGCAGAGGCTCCGGCTCGGGCGCCGCGGCCGCCTCCTCCGCCAGCCGAAACCGAACCGACAGCGGCTCGCCCGCGACCACAGACGCGCTGCCCCGCACGGGCACCTTCGGCAGCAGCGGGTCGTCGGCGAAGGCGGCCGCGGCGCTGCGCACGCGAAACACCCGGTCCCCTTTCCCCACCGGCTTCGCAGGGCTCATCAGGTAGAGCCCCCGCTCGTCGGTCTCCACCGCGCCCACCGTATGGGCGAAATGCCCCTTGTTCGTCCAGAACTCCAGCACGTCGCCCACCGCCAGCGGAAGCGACGAGTCCACGGCCGCCTTGCCGTCGCGCACCCAGGCCACGCGCCCGGCCGGCACGCCGCGGTTGTTGGGGCGCCCGTAGCTCATGACGTCGTTGCCGCGCCGTCCCTCCAGGTAAGCCGTGGTGAACCCGCGGGAGAACGCTTCTGAAAGGCTTTGCCGCTCCTCGGGGGTGGCCACGGGGTTACCGTCGGGGTCGGCGGCCATGCGGTCAAGCTGGGCGCGGTAGGCCGACACCACGGCGAAGACGTACTCCGGCGACTTCATGCGTCCCTCCACCTTGAAGGATGCTACGCCGGCGCGGGCGAGCCGGGGCAGCAGGTCGATGGCGCACAGATCCTGGGGCGACAGCAGGTGCTCGCCGGGCTGCGGGAGCTTGCGGGCCAGGGCCACGTTGCGCAGCTCGTAGGGCAGGCGGCACGCCTGGGCGCACATGCCGCGGTTGGCCGAGCGGCCGCCTATGAGGGATGACATGAGACACTGCCCCGAATAGCAAACGCACAGCGCCCCGTGGGCGAAGGTCTCCACCTCCATGCCCTCCTGGGCCGCCGCGTCGGCCAGCACCGCCACCTCGCCGACCGACAGCTCGCGGGCAAGCGTGATACGGGCCGCCCCCAGCTGGGCGCAGGCGGCAACGCCCGCCACGTTGTGTATGTTCATCTGCGTGGAGACGTGAAGCCGCGCCTGGGGCAGCGTGCGGGCAAGTTCGGAAGCCAGTCCCAGGTCCTGCACGATGAAGGCGTCGGCGCCGACGCGGTAGGCCTGGCGCGCCGTCTCCATGGCCCGGCCGAACTCGGAGGGCAGCACCACGGTGTTCATGGTCACGTACACGCGCACGCCGCGCAGATGGGCGTAGTCGCAGGCGCGTCCGAGCGATTCCAGGGTGAAGTTGTCGGCGCCGCGCCGGGCATTGAAGCTGTCCAGCCCCAGGTACACCGCGTTTGCCCCCGCCCGCACGGCAGCATGGAGACAGAGCTCGTTGCCCGCCGGGGCGAGAAGCTCGGGTACGACGAATTCGTTGGCGGCCATGGATAGGTTCCCCCTGATGAAGAAAGACTTGGACGAAGACGATGACCCCGCTTGTCCATAATGGCGGATTTACGGACGCGCAAGGCGTCGCCGGCGCCCGGAAACGGCGCTATGGTAGTATAGTCGAACTATGAAAACTCGCAGAAAACAGCGCGAAATGCGCACCCATGGGTTCGCGTGGGCGGCACTGGTGTCCGCGGCGCTCGTGCTCTTCGTCTCCTATTGGGCCGTGGCCGGCGTCGTGCGGGTCATGGACGGTTGGGCGGCGGACCTTCCCACCATCGAGGACACCGCCTTCACGAACAGCTCCCACGAGTCCACCATGTACGCCGCCGACGGCACCACGCTTCTGGCCCAGTTCCAGCTGGAGAAGCGCGAACCGGTAACCTACGACCAGATCAGCCTTTACGTGATACAGGGAACCGTCGATACCGAGGACGTGCGCTTCTACGAACATGCAGGCGTCGATTTCCAGGGCATCGCCCGCGCGCTGCTCAACAACCTGCGCGGCGGCAGTCTGGAGGGCGCCTCCACCATCACCCAGCAGCTGGTGCGAAACACGCTGCTTTCCAGCGAGGCGACCGAGATCACCTTCGAACGCAAGATCCGCGAGGCGAACCTTGCGCTGCAGATGGAGGCACGCTACTCCAAGAACGAAATCCTGCTCATGTACCTGAACACCATCAACTACGGCGACGGCTGCTACGGTATCGAGGCGGCGGCGCAGAACTACTTCCAGGTGTCGGCGGCCGACCTGACGCTCACCCAGGCCGCCACGCTGGTAGGCATCCCCCAGTCCCCGACGTTTCTGAACCCGAAGCTCTACCCCGACGACTGCCTGGAACGGCGAAACCTTGTGCTGGAGCGCATGCGGGCCGCAGGCGACATCACCCGGGAGGAGTGCGAGGCCGCGAAGGCCACCGAGCTGGACCTGAACCCCGAGCCTCCGGCGCCCGACGAGGGAATCTTCGCCTACCCTTACTTCACCAGCTACGCCCGCGAGCTGCTCTTCGAGGAGAACAGCCCCTACGAGGTGTCCTATGCCGACCTGTTCAAGGGCGGCCTCACCATCTACACCACCCTGGACGTGGACCTGCAGCAGAAGGCCGAGGCGGCCTGCGCAGCCCAGCGCGAACGCATGGCGGAGGAGCTGGAGGCCTCCATCGTGGCGGTGGACGTGGCCACAGGGCACGTGAAGGCGCTCGTGGGCGGCAGCGATTACAGCAATGCGAAGTACAACCTGGCCACCGGCAGCGGAGGCTCGGGGCGCCAGGCGGGCTCCACCTTCAAGGCGTTCACCTTGGCCGCGGCCATCGAGGACGGCGTGAACCCGCAGACGCGCATCGACTGCTCTTCCCCCATGACCATCACGGTGGACGGCGTCTCCACCCGCATCGAGAACTTCGACAACTACAACTACGGCGTGAAGACCATCCAGCAGGCCGCCGCCGTCTCGTCGAACACCGGCTTCATGCGCCTGTCCGAGGCCATCGGCTACGACCGCTGCCCCGAGATGGCCGAGGCTCTGGGCGTCCATGCGCCGCTTTCGGCCGTCCCCTCCACCACCTTGGGTACCGCCGACGTGACGCCGCTGGACATGGCGCGGGCCTACGCGACGCTGGCGAGCGGGGGCACCTACCGTCCCACCATCGTCATCACCAAGATCGTGAACCGCGACGGCAACACCATCTACGAAGCGCCCCAGGAAGAGAAGAGCGTCCTGTCGCCCGAGGTCGCCGGAGCCACCACCAAGGTGCTGCGCACGGTCTTCGAGGATCCGAGCGCCACCGCCTACGGATGCGGACCCGCAAACGGCCAGATGGTCGCCGGCAAGACCGGCACTTCGGAGGACTTCGCCGACCATTGGCTGGTCGGCTATACTCCCTACCTTTCCTGCGCCGCCTGGATCGGCAACCCCGCCGGACGCATCAGCACCGACCCCTCCCTCACCTGCAACCAGCTGTGGAAGGACTTCATGAGCCAGGCTTGCGCCGAGGTGCCGCTCGTCTCCTTCCCCGATACGGCCGCCCCCGAGTACAACAAC
>DBFAWQ010000111.1:0-14455 GCA_048242115.1 Eggerthellaceae bacterium | reverse complement strand
CTCGTAGTAGTCGGCGAAGGACAGGTACAGGTAGGAGGAGTACAGCTCCTTGTTAATCTGGTCGTTGATGAGCTCGTAAACGCGCTGCTCCATGGTTTGCCTCCTTGGGCTCGTGGTTTCGGTTGTCCGCCTCGGCGATCTGCGTCCCTTTCGCGCATCCGCCTCCGTGCGAAGGCGCAGCAGGGCAGGTCGAAAAGGATGCAGACCATGATAGCGCTTCGCCACGACGGGTGGAGACCTCCCGCGCATTTTCACCGCAACTGTTACACCCCGGTTTCGAAAAGCGGGCAACCGAGTACGGCAAGGGGACGGGCCGTTTGCCGGAGCTGCGGAGCTTCGCAAGCATACGCGGCGCGTTTCCGCATGCGGCAAATGCCCCTCGCCAATCCGCCATAGTTTTCGGACCGATGACAGCTCCTCGCCGACCAGCTGCGAGACGCCGCGAAAAGATACCATGACCTTAGAAGTTGCCGCAACGGGCAACGGGCACGGCGGATGCAGCCGAGCGCTTCGGAGCAAGCTTCCGCCGACGCGCGAGCAAGGAGGCTATCATGAAGTCCAAGAACATCCTCGTCCCCTTCGACGGATCCGACCACGCCACCAAGGCGATGGAGGCCTCCGCGACCATCCTGAAGGACTTCCCCGATACCCGCGCCATCGTGCTCACCGTCGTTGACGAGGCGACAGACCTCTCGGCCCTGAGCGCGGAGGCGGGACTGGGTCTTGGAGGCACCGCCGTGTTCAACTACATCGAGGCCGACAAGGTAAGCCATATCGACGTACGCCACGCCATGGACGCCATGGCCAAGGCGGGCGCGGAAGCCTACGAGGGCGTGACCGGCGACCGCGTGAAATATGCGACGGTGGTGGGCCCCGACGTGGCGACGGCCATCGCAGGATTCGCCAAGGACAACGGCGCCGACATGATCGTCATGGGGCGCCGCGGCGTCGGAGGGCTGCGCGGGCTGCTTGGAGGCGTGGCGAAGGGCGTCCAGGAGCAAACCGACGTCCCCGTGCTCACCGTGAAATGATTGTCATCGCCCAACCTCGGCGCTTGACAGGCGCAGGCGGTTGCGGCAAAATACCACCTTGCGCGTAGAGCGCCGGTTGTGGGGATGTAGCTCAGCTGGGAGAGCACCACGTTCGCAACGTGGGGGTCGGGGGTTCGAGCCCCCTCATCTCCACCACGATCTGATTGCAGGGACCCGGTTCGCCGGGTCCCTGCTTTTTCCAGCGCTTCCAGCCGCCCCGCCGTGACGCTTCCCTTATCGGACAAGCTCTTCGCCGGATTCGGAAAATCACGCTATCGGGCATGTTCATACGGAAAAGCGCGCGAAGGCGCCCGATATGCGTGATTCCGCAGACCCTTCGTCGACCGCCGTTCTTGCGCCAAGCCCCGCGCCGGCAAAGCACCTTGGGCGGAGCGCCTTGGCGACATTGCACCCATCGCCGCACGTGGTGCGCTTCCAAGAAACCCCCATGGGGCGTTCTCTTTATATCATACTTGTATACTATGATTTATATTCACCTAATATATAAGTGATTACCTGGGATTTTTTGATAACGAAAATATTAAATTTAGTGGCATTTGTTGCCGAATCGTTGTATATTGTCCCCGAAAGCTAGCGACCCGTTCCGCAGCTCGTGCATAAGCGCCCGCAGTCCCTCGGCTGCGGGCGACCGATAGGACGCATCGATTCACGACGCAGCGAGAGGAGCGATTGACATGTCGTCCGCAGTAGACCAAGACCTGAATGAACGCATCATTGCCGTTTCGCGCCTTATCGGCTCGTTTTTCGAACCAGCCGAACCGGGCGCATTCGAGCAGGGACCAGACCCGGACGCCGGTGACCTCGACGATGCGGTCATCATCCTGGGAGACCAGTCGGAAGACGGGCTGCCGCTTCGTCAGTCCCAAAACTGAGCCGCAGCCCCTGATCGACAAAGCTTCGGCCAGAGACTGCGGTTGCAGAAACGCAAGTAGAGGGGCGCGCCCGAACCGCATGACGTTGCGAAGGCGCCTGGGAGACGACCCCTAGGACAGAACGCTTTCCTCCAAGGCGTCCTCCAGCATATCGGAGAAGACGTCGGTTTCCTCGGGGATGAAGGGCTGGAACAGGGGCTCGCCGTTCTGGGAGAGCTCCACCATGCCGGTGAGCACGTCCACGTACTGGTAGGACTGGCGGGCGGTGCGGCCGCGCTTGCGGTCCATCTCCAGGATGAACAGCTGCGGGTGCACCTGCATGAGGACGCCCTCGTTCTCGACGATCTTGGAACGGCCCATGTTGGCCCGTACCTTCAGGCGCTGGCCCACGAAGTCGTTGAGCGTGTCGTGAATCGAGTCGACAATCTGCGCCTGCTTCGCTAAATCCATGCTAGAACTTCCCATCGACGGTTGACAACAAAACGACGAAGCAAGATTTTATCACGTCAGTCAACCTCCCGCCTCTATTTGCGTCAAGAAGTCAGAGAAGTTTCAGCAAGCCAACAGACGAACGGCCCTTCTACGGGAGCCATCGGCCATTTTGCAGGCAGCCAGGGGCGTCAGGGAAAGGTCTGGACCCCACCCTGGAACGGCTACGAAACCGCGCGGTCCTCAGTTGAAGGCTTGCTGTGTCTTCTCCAGGCCGTCGTCGATCAGCGAGAGCGCAGCCCGTGCCGCCAGGTCGCAGGACTGTTCGAAATCCTCCTGGGCCTCGTGCTTTGGGCGGCTGAGCACCCAGTCCACCACCGGCATGCGCCCCGGGGGCCGGCCGATGCCGCAGCGGACGCGGAACCAGTCGCGCGTGCCCAGTTTGTCGCAGATGGAGCGCAGCCCGTTGTGTCCGGCATGCCCCCCGCCGAACTTCACGCGGATGGTGCCCGGGTCGATGTCCAGCTCGTCGTGGACGACGATCAGGTGGTCGGGCTGCACGCCGTAGGTCTTCATGAGCGCCTTCACCGGGCCGCCCGAGGTGTTCATGTAGCTTTGGGGCTTGGCCAACACCACGTCGTGGCCGTGCCAGCTGCCCTTCGCCGTGAGCGCCCCGCCCTCGCTCTTCCAGTAGCGGGCGCCCACCTGTTCGGCCAGCTTGTCCACGGTGTCGAACCCGGCGTTGTGGCGCGTGTGCTCGTACTCCGCCCCAGGGTTGCCCAGGCCCGCGATCAGGTACATGCGCGGTATCCCCTACTCGAACAACTGGGCCACGGAGCCGTTGGTATAGACGTTGCTGATGGTCTTCGCGAACAACGGACCCACCGAGAGCACCTTGATCTTGCCGGTCTGACGCTCCAGGGGCACCGGAACGGCGTTCGTGACCACCACCTGTTCGATGGCGGAGTTCTCGATGCGGTCGTAGGCCGGGCCGCTGAACAGGCCGTGGGTGGCGCAGGCGTACACCTGGTCGGCTCCTTTGGCCTTCAGCGTGGCGGCGGCGGCCACCAGCGAGCCGGCGGTGTCTATCATGTCGTCGTTCAGGATGCAGATTTTGCCGTCCACATCTCCGATGAGCGCCGTGATCTCGGCCATGTTGTGGTTCGGGCGGTCCTTATGCATGATGGCCAGATCGCAATCCATGAGCGTGGAGAACTTCTTGGCGGCCTTCGCGCGGCCCACGTCGGGCGACACCACGCACAGACGCTCCTTGTCCAGCCCCAGGTTCTGGAAGTAATCCACGAAGATGGGCATGGCGGTCATGTGGTTCACCGGCAGGTCGAAGAAGCCCTGGATGGCGTCCTGGTGCAGGTCGATGGTGATGACGTTGTCCACGCCGGCGGCGGACAGCAAATCGGCCACCAGCTTCGCGGTGATGGGCTCGCGCGGAGCGGCCTTGCGGTCCTGGCGCGCGTAGCCGTAATGGGTGATGACCGCGGATACCTGGCGGGCCGAGGCGCGCTTGGCGGCGTCCACCATGATGAGCAGCTCCATGAGGGCATCGTTCACGTCGTAGCCGTTGCCGGCGCACACCGACTGGATAATGAACACGTCGGCGCCGCGGACGCTGTCCTGGTAGCGGGCGTAGATCTCGCCGTTGGCGAACTTCTCCAGCCGCACGTTGCCCAGCGACACGTTCAGCTCGCGGGCGATGCGCTCGGCCAGAGGCGGGTTCACCGAGCCTGCGAACACGGCCATGGACTTCTTCATCTCGGTCATGAATGCGCTCCTTACCTGGTGCGTAGCTGCTTGCCGGAAACGGCCGCCGAACCGAAGAGCGCGGGCCGCATCCGCATCCGTACCCGCTCATTGTACCCAGCCGCAGCGCGAGGAGATACGAGAGCTCCCAGATTTCCACCCAACGTGCGCGGCCTGGAGGACGACGGCCGCGCTAGGCTGCGAGGCGCCCCTAGCGCGCGATGGTCATGAGGTCCTTCGGGATGGAAGCGCCCTCGTAGACGATTCCGTCGGCCGCAAGCTGGCAGCCCACCTCCACGTACTCCTCGGCCGATGCGCGGTTGGCGGCCACCTCCTCGGGCGACAGAGGGCGGCGCACCTTCGCGGGAACCCCCACCACCAGCGACCCGTCGGGCACCACGGTCCCCTCCGTCACCAAGGCGCCGGCCGCAACAAGGCAGTCGCGTCCCACCTGCGCGCCGTTCATGACGATGGCCCCCATGCCCACGAGCGTGTTGTCCCCGATGGAGCAGCCGTGGACCACCGCCCCATGCCCGATGGTGACCCCGCGCCCCACCACGCAGTCGTGCCCTGCGGCCACATGCAAACAGGCGGCCTCCTGGACGTTCGACCCCTCGCCCACTACGATGCGGCTGCCGCAATCGCCGCGCAAAGCGGCGCCGAACAGCACGAGCGCGTCCTTCTCCAGCACAACGTTCCCCACCACCGTGGCGTTCGGCGCCACCCGCGCCTGGGGATGCACCCTCACCTGCCGATAGCCCATATACGGCCTCCTGTACGAAGCACCCGCAGGTGCCGACTCCATCCGTCTTCTGCACACCCACTATACCGAGCGAGGGAAGGCGGTCAATCAACATTGCATGGAAAGCGATAGGTTTTCAGCTTCGGATTGCTAGAATGCTCTCTTGCGACGAAGGACCAGGAAGGCCGAGCAGGCGAAGCTTTCGCAAACACAACCGAGGACCCCTTATGCACGGACCAACAGACCCCTCCGGGAGAAGCGCTCACACGGAAAGCGGCAGCTTGCGGCTGCGCTACTCGCTCGTGGTGTTCGCCGGGGGCGCATGCTACGGGATCATCGGGTCGGTGGTGAAGCTTGCCTACGGCGACGGCTATTCGTTTCCGCAGGTCACTTGCACGCAGACCGTTTTCGCGCTGGCCACGTTTCTGCTGCTCGCCCTCATCGACCGCCTGCGTGGGTTCCGACGGATGCGCCTGTCGTGGAAGCAGCGGGCGCAGCTGGCGGCCATGGGCCTGGTGAGCGCGGGGACCACCACCTTCTACTACCTGTCGCTGTCGCTTCTGCCGGCGAGCGTGGCCATAGCGCTGCTGTTCCAGTTCACCTGGATGGGGCTCGTCTTCGAGGTGGCCTGCACGCGGAAGCGCCCCCATGCCGCGTCCTTCGCGTCGGTGGCCGTCATCCTGGCGGGCACCGTGTTCGCAAGCGGGCTTGCGGAAGGGACGCTTGAGTCGCTGAACCCGCTCGGGATCCTATGCGGCCTGGTGGCGGCCGTGTGCTGCGCCAGCTTCATGTTCCTTTCGGGGCGCGTGGTGACCGAGGTGCCGGTGCAGCAGCGGGGGCTGTGGGCGTCGGTGGGCTACTTCGCCGCCGGCATGGCCGTATGCCCCGACTACTTCGCAAGCGGTGCGCTGGCAAGCGGGCTTTGGAGCTACGGGCTGGTGCTGGGGCCGCTTTCCTTCGTATTGCCCATGATCCTGTTCGGCATCGGCTGCGCTCGCATCAGCCCGGGGCTTTCCACCATCATGGCATCCTCCGAGCTGCCCATCTCCGTGGCCTGCGCCGTGCTCATCCTGCACGAGGCCGTGACCCCGCTGCAGCTGCTGGGCACCGCAATCATCCTGCTGGGCGTGGCGGTGGCCCAGCTGCCGAGCTTTCGCAGGATGTCCCGGAAGAACAAGCGGAAGGCCCCGCCCGCATAGCGCGAACGGAGCCTTCCAAAATCTCGATTCTCGGAAACGGACGCTCGGTTCCGCCGAACGCTCGCTCGACCGCCTCTCGCCCCTGCCCTACTCCTCGGCCTGGCGGCGGCGCTTCTCGGCGGCCCAGCCCTCCACTTCCTGCTGCTTGGGGCGCGTGAGGGCCAGCGCGTCGGCGGACACGTCGCGGGTGATGCAGGAGCCGGCGCCGATGATGGCCCCGTCGCCGATGGTCACGGGCGCCACCATCATGGTGTCGCTGCCCACGAACACGCCGTCGCCGATGACCGTGGGCCACTTCTTCTTGCCATCGTAGTTGCAGGTGATGGAGCCCGCGCCGATGTTGACGCCCTCGCCCATGGTGGTGTCGCCGATGTAGGACAGGTGCGGCACCTTGCTGCCCCGGCCGATGGTGGACTTCTTGATCTCCACGTGGGTGCCGGCCTTCGCCCCCTCGCACAAATGGGCGCCGGGGCGCAGGTAGGCGCGCGGGCCGCAGGTGGCGCCGTCGTCGATGCGGGCCTCCTGGGCCACGGTCTCGTCGATCGTGCAGCCGCGCCCCACCACGGTGTCGGTCAGGCGCGTGTCCGGGCCGACGACGCTGTCCTCGCCGATGCTGGTGGCGCCCAGAAGCGTCACGTTCTGCAGCAGCTCCACGTCCGGCTCGATGGCCACGTCCGGGCCGATCCACACCAGGTCGGGGTCGAGCATAGTCACGCCTGCGTCCATGTGCGAGCGGTTGATGCGCCGCTGCAGCAGCTTTGACGCCTCGGCCAGCTGCACGCGGGAGTTCACGCCCAGGCATTCGGAGTCGTCCTCGCACAGAAGCCCCACCACGCGCCGGCCGTCGTTTCGGCAAATTTCCAGCACGTCGGTGAGGTAGTACTCGCCCTGGGCGTTGTCGTTGCCCACGCGCTTCAAGGCGTCGAACAGGGCTTTCGCGTCGAAGCAGTAGAAGCCCGAGTTGCACTCGCGAACTGCCGCCTCTTCGGCCGTGGCGTCCTTCTGCTCCACGATGCGCGCCACGTCCCCTGCCTCGTCGCGGATGATGCGCCCGTAACCGAAGGGGTTCGCAGGCTCCATGGTCAGCACCACCACGGCGGCGTCGGCCTCCTCGCGGGCGCGCACGAGCCCCTCCAGGGTAGCGGGTGTGATGAGCGGGCAGTCGCCGGAGAGCACCAGAAGCGACCCGTCGAAGTCGGCCAGGGCCTCGGCGCACACGGCCACGGCGTCGGCCGTCCCCTTCCGCTCGGGCTGCACCACCACCTGCGTATCGGCTTCCACCAGGGGGATTACCTGCTCGCGCTCGTGGCCCACCACGGACACCACGCGCTCGACGCCGGCCGTGCGCGCGCTGTCAACCACCCAGCGGACGAGCGGCTTGCCCAGGATCTCGTGGGCGACCTTCGGCTTCTTCGACTTCATGCGGGTGCCGGCCCCCGCAGCCAAAACGATAGCAGCAGCTTCCATCTTGCGTCCCTCTCTCGAACGTTACCCTCGGCGGCAGCTTGCACTCCGGAGGCACCCTGCATCCCAGAGGCATCCTGCGCACCGCCGAACAGGGCAGCCCTTCCGCAACGTCACGCGCACTGGCAAGCGGGCTTTCCGCACCCGCGGCGACGATGGCTGCCACGCAGAAAAGCGTCCCTGTCCTCTCAGCCGCCCGAGTATAGCGCAACCCTGCGAAAGCCCCGTGAAGGACGCCCGGTAAAACGCCTGAACGGTGGAAGACCTGTGTCCCCTAGCGCGCCTGGGCGTCCTCGGTTTCGTTGGCCACCAGCATCTGCTCGAACATGCTGGAAGTCTCGCGGAAGTCGGCGGGCAGAACCACGGTGGACGAGCTGGGGTTCTGGCCGAACTGGGTCATCATGTCGGTCCACTGGGTGAACATGAACAGCAGGTTCGCCTCGTGGTCGGTCATGCCGGACTCGCGAATCTCGCGGATGGACTCGTTGATGCCCACGGCGATGGCCTTGCGCTGGTTCGCGATGCCGATGCCGGCCTGCTCGGCGGCCTCGGCCTGGGCCTTCGCCTCCGTAACCACCTTGATGCGCTCGGCTTCGGCCAGGGCCTGGGCAGCCACCTGCTTGCGCTGGGCGGTGTTGATCTCGTTCATGGCCGCCTCCACGTCGCGCGGCAGCTCGATGTTCACGATGAGCGTGCTCACGACCACGTAGCCGTAGCTGATCATGGTGGCAGCGATGATGTGCTGCACGTCGTTGGCGATGTCGTCCTTGCGGTCGTAGACCTCGTCGATGGTGTAGCGCGGGATGGAGGAGCGCAGAGCGTCGGCCACGTAGGCCTTCATCTGCTCCACCGGGTTCGACAGTATGTAGAAGGCGTTGTAAATGCCGGCGTTGCGGGCCTGCACGCTCACCTGCGGCGCGCCGATGTTCTGCACCGACGAGCCGGGCACGGGAGCGCCGGGGGCCACGGGAGATCCCTGGGGAGCAACGGCGGACTGCTGCATCTGGTAGCCCGCGCCGGTGCCGTCCACGTGGTACTGCACGGCTACCTGCATGGTGATGGTCACGTTGTCCTGGGTCTTCGCGTCGATGGCCAGCACCGATTGGTTCGTGCGCAGGTCGATCTTGCCCACGATCTTCTCGATGACCGGGATGCGCACGTGCAGGCCCGGGTGCGAGATGCGGTTGTACTTGCCCAGCCGCTCGATGACGTAGGCCTTCTGCTGCGGCACGATGTAGATGGTGGAGAGCACCGCGACGGCGCAGACGATGAGAATGGCGAGCAGGATGATCATGGGTGCGCTCCTTCCGAGCGGTCGGCCGGCGCACGGCCCGTTGCCATTGCGCCAGCTTCCCATTGTACCCGAACCGGCAAGCCGCCGAAGCGCGAGGTACCCAAATCGGCTCGTTTTGTCCAGCGGAGAACAGCTTCCTGACCTGGTATAACCCAAGAAATACCAGGTCAAAAGGTTGAATTCGCGTGGACAAAACGAGCCGATTTGGGTACCTTGCGGCCCGCGGCAAGCCAGCCCGGCGGCCACGGGCCGTGGCATAGCGGCTTTAGCGGCGGTTGAAGGGCACGATGGTCTCGGGCATGCCGTCCTTGTAGAGCAGCTTCGGCTCGCCGGCGATCAGCGGGCGCAGAAACTCGATGGCCTCATCGGTGATGCCCTGGTAGTTCGGCAAGATCCAGTCCTCGGGGAAGGTCTTCACGTAGTTCGCGAACTCGCTGGCGGGGCCGGCGAAGAACTCGGCCACGTAGAGTCCCTGCTCCTTCCAGGCCCGCGCGTTGCGGCGGATGCCCACCACCTGGCCCTTGAAATTCGGGTCGGAACTGCGCATATGGGCGCTCACCCCCAGCTCGTAGGCCTCGCGGACGTCCACCGCCGACTGGGCGAAGTTGCTGGAGCGGGCCACGCGCGACAGGTCCTGCACCACGCCGCGCGGCGCGATGCCCGCGTCCACGATCATCTGCTTGAGCGTCTGCGCCGCCCCGCCCAGCACCGCGTGGGCGAACCCGTCGTTGGCAGCCTCGCCTGCGGAAAGGTAGCGCCCGTCGGCGTAGCGGGCCCCTTCGGACACCACGATGTAGCACTCGCCCGACTCCTCCATCTTCCGCTTCACCTGGGCCATGAAGGCGTCGTAGTCGAAGGCCACCTCCGGCAGCACCAGCAAGTCCACGTCCCCGCTGATGCAGCAGCTGGCGGCAAGCCAGCCGGCGTCGCGGCCCATGGTCTCAAGCACGAACACCTCCGGGCGCTGGTAGGCGTCGTAGTCCAGGCGCGTGGCGTGGGTCACCAGGTTCGCCAGCTTGGCCGCGCTGGGAAAGCCTGGGCAGTGGTCCACGGGCACCAGGTCGTTGTCCACGGTCTTCGGGATGCCGATGAAGCGCTTGCCGGGCGCGTTGTCGGCGGCCCACTCGGTGAGCGCGTCAACCGTGTCCATGGAGTCGTTGCCGCCGATGTAGAACATGGTGGATATGTCGTGGCGGTCCATGACGTCGATGAGCTTGCGGAAGTCGGCGTCGTTGCCGCGCTTCAGCTTATAGCGGCACGTGCCCAGCGCCGACGAGGGGGTCTGCTTCAGCACGTCGATCTCGTGGGTGGGCAGGTCGGTCAGGTCGTACAGGCGGTCGGCCAGCACGCCCTCGATGCCGTAGAGGCCGCCGAACACGCGTCCGTACAGGGGATTCAGCTGGTTGGCGCGGATGACCCCGCCCAGGCTGTCGTTGATGACGGCGGTGGGGCCGCCGGACTGGGCTACCAGGCAGTTGCTCATAGGTTCGCTTCCTTTCCGCGAAAGTACCGCGCGCCCGGGCCCTCCGCCCGATGCCCCGATCCCGTCGGGCGTGGTTCCGGGTCCGACGCCCCGAACCCATCGGCCGGGGTCCCGCAGGCCGGTTCGTCAGAGGAGTGCGCCCCGGCCGATTGCTAGCCAAGCACCGCACTCTTCTCCGACCACAACCGACCGTTCCCTTCGGTCATGCACCGATCGTTCGACAGCCGCCAGGGACAGCGCGCTCACCGTCTAAGTATGACGCGCCACCCGCAGAGAACGCCGCGCCCGTCCCATCTGTTTCCCATTTGGAACGCTCGCAACGGCCGGCACGTAACAGGCGGTGGGCCACCCCTCTCGAGACGACGACCACGCACAACTCGATGACTTGCCACGAAACTCATGCAAGTTAGCGAGTTGCGCACGGTGGGACACATGGAAGCCAGCCGCTCAGAGACCTCCGTCTTGTCAAACGGAACCTCATTTTCAACCAGTGACAATTTGTCACCGGTTGGCTAGTCTCTCCTTCTTCCATAAAGCGAACTGGCCTCCCGCCAGCGGATGCCAGCGGAAGGCCAGAAAGAAGGCTGGAGACATTGCGCCCGTTGGGTAGGCGTCCTGGGACGGAGTTACCCTGCGACCTCGGTCGTCTCCACCTCCACGGATTCGGCCATGGCCTCCGGCGCCTTGGCCGCCCCAGCGGCGGCCGGGGCGGTTTCGGCTACGAAGGCGTTGCGCTCGGCTCGGGCTCGCTGCTCGCTGGCGGCCAGGTTCGCCTTCGCCACCGAAATCATGAGCTTGATGCGGTTGAGCTGGTTCACCTCGGAAGCGCCCGGGTCGTAGTCCACGGCCACGATGTTGCTCTCGGGGTACTGGCGGCGCAACTCCTTGATGGTGGCCTTGCCCACCACGTGGTTCGGCAGGCAGGCGAAGGGCTGGGTGCACACCACGTTCGGGCACCCGGAGCGGATGAGCTCCACCATCTCGCCCGTGAGCAGCCACCCCTCGCCCATGGAGTTGCACAGGCTTAAGACCTGCGCGGCGTAGTCGGCCACCTCGTAGATATCCGCCGGCGGGTGGAAGCGGCTGGAACGCGCCAGCGCGTCGGTCACGGGTTTGCGCAGCTGCCTCACGGCGGCCAGGCCGATGCGGCTTCCCATGGCGCTCTTGGCCGTCTTGCCGATGGGCCGCTGGAAGATGCCGCCGGCGATGCCGAACAGGAAGAACTCGATGAGCCCGGGCACCACGGCCTCGCAGCCCTCGCGCTCGATGACGTCCACGATCTGGTTGTTCGCCGTGGGATGGAACTTCACCAGGATCTCGCCCACCACGCCCACGCGCGGCTTGGTGCCCTCGCCGGCAAGCGGAAGCGTGTCGAAGTCATCGACGATGCGGTTCACCGTGCGCTTGAACTCCGCCATGCCCACCCCGCGGGAAAGCTGCTGCTTGCACTGGCCCATCCAGTAGTCGAACAGCCGGTTCGCGCTGCCCGGCTCCACCTCGTAGGGGCGCGTGCGGTACAGGCACATCATCAGCAGGTCGCCGTACTGCAGCGCGTAGATCGCCTGGTAGAGCATCTTCGGTGTGATCTTGAAGCCGGGATTCTCCTCGCCCAGGTCCTTGAAGGACAGCGCGATCACCGGGATATGCCCGAGGCCGGCCGCTTTCAGCGCCTTGCGGATGAGCGAGATGTAGTTCGTGGCCCGGCAGCCGCCGCCCGTCTGGGTGATGAGCACGGCCAGCTTGTCGGTGTCGTACTTGCCCGACAGCACCGCTTCCATGATCTGGCCCGTGACCAGGATGGACGGGTAGCAGATGTCGTTGTTCACGTACTTCAGCCCTGCGTCCACCGCGCCGTGGTCCACCGACGGCAGCAGATCGACGTTGTAGCCGAAGCGGTGGAAGATGGGCACCAGCAGCTCGAAGTGGTAGGGGGCCATCTGGGGAGCAAGGATGGTCCAACCCTCCTGGCGCATCCGCTCGGTGAACTGCGGGCGCGCGAACTCCGTGGAGGTGCCTTCGCGCTGCTCCACCTCGGCGGCGGCCACCACGCCGTCGGCCTTCTGGGTGAAGGAGTCGGGCACCAGCTTGTCCATGTCGTCCAGGTTGATGCACGCAGCGGGGCAGCCGCGCTTTTCGGCGGCCTTGTCGGCGGCGGCCTCGGCCTCGCGGTCGGCGTGGTCCTTCAGGGCCGCCAGCAGGCTGCGCACGCGGATGCGGGCCGCGCCCAGGTTCGACACCTCGTCGATCTTGAGCACCGTGTACACCTTGCCGGCCGCTTCCAGCACCTCCTGCACCTGGTCGGTGGTGAGGGCGTCCAGGCCGCAGCCGAAGGAGTTCAGCTGGATGAGGTCCAAATCGCGGCGCTGGGTGACCACCTTGGCCGCGGCGTACAGGCGCGTGTGGTACATCCACTGGTCCACCACGCGGATGGGCCGCTCCAGCTGCCCCAGGTGCGCCACGGAGTCCTCGGTGAGCACGGCCAGCCCGAAGCCGCACAGAAGCTCGGGGATGGCGTGGTTGATCTCGGGGTCCTGATGGTAGGGGCGCCCCGCCAGCACGATGCCGTGGGTGCCGGTGCGCTC
Organism: Eggerthellaceae bacterium; assembly: GCA_048242115.1. Classification (GTDB taxonomy): domain Bacteria; phylum Actinomycetota; class Coriobacteriia; order Coriobacteriales; family Eggerthellaceae; genus Xiamenia. The sequence continues at coordinate 1,580 of DBFAWQ010000111.1, read as the reverse complement.
CATCCACGCCAGCGTCTCCACGCCCTTCGTGCGCATGTCGCGCTTGAAGGCCTCGTCCTCGGCCCAGGCGGCTTCCACGGCCTCGTCAATCTGCGCGCGGGTGAGCTTGGGGCCGTGCTTGCCCACCGCCTCGGCGAACTCCCCGGTCAGCGTCTCGTGCAGCCGGCCTTTCAGCTTCTCCTTGTCGTGGTAGGGAAGCCAGGGGCTCACGAAGGATACGGGCGAGTCGCGCAGATCGTCGATGTTCAGCCGCAGCGCCTCGGGGTAGCTGGCCACGATGGGGCAGTTGAAGTGGTTGCCCGCCGTCTCGTCCTCCTGGCGCTCCCATTTCGCGCAGGGCATCCAGATGAAGTCGGGCTGCTTGGCCAGCAGGTTCATGATGTGGCCGTGGGAGAGCTTCGCCGGATAGCAGACGCTCTCCGAGGGCATGGACTCGATGCCGGCCTCGTAGGTCTTCTTCGTGGAGGGATCCGAAAGCACCACCCGGTAGCCCAGCTTCGTGAAGAAGGTGAACCAGAAGGGGTAGTTCTCGTACATGTTCAGCGCCCGCGGGATGCCCACCGTGCCGCGCGGCGCGTCCTCGGGCGCCAGCGGTTCGTAGCCGAAGGTGCGCTTGGCCTTGTACTCGAAGAGGTTCGGCACCTCGGAGGCGCGTTTCTCGGCTCCCAGGCTCTCCCCCTTCTCGCAGCGGTTGCCGGTGATGAAGCGGCGGTGCTTGCCCGTGGCCTCGTCAACGCCGAAGTCGTTCACCGTAAGAAGGCAGGCGTTCGAGCAGCCCTTGCAACGCACCGTGCGGTGGGTGGGCGCGAGCGCCTGGATCTCGGCAAGCGAGAGCAGGCTGCTCATAGGCACCTTCGGGCCCACGTCGGGCGAAAGGGGCTCGTTCTCCGTGCGGCGGCGCGTCTCCTCGAAGCGGTCGCGGGCCAGAAGCGCGGCTCCGTAGGCGCCCATGTTGCCAGCGATGTCGGGCCGCACGGCGTTCACCTCGGAGAGCTGCTCGAAGGCCCGCAGCACCGCGTCGTTTAGGAAGGTGCCGCCCTGGACGATGACCTTGGTGCCCACGTCGTGGGGGTCGCGGATCTTGATGACCTTGAACAGGGCGTTCTTGATGACCGAGATGGCAAGGCCCGCGGCGATGTCGCCCACGGTGGCGCCCTCCTTCTGGGCCTGCTTTACGCGACTGTTCATGAACACGGTGCAGCGGCTGCCCAGATCCACCGGGTTCTCGGCGGAGATGGCCGTGGCGGCGAACTCGGCCACGTCCAGGTTCAGGCCGCTCGCGAAGGACTCGATGAAGCTGCCGCAGCCCGAGGAACAGGCCTCGTTCAGCATGATGTGGTCGATGACGCCGTCCTTCACGCGCAAGCACTTCATGTCCTGGCCGCCGATGTCCAGGATGAACTCCACGCCGGGCAGCATCTCCTGGGCGCCGCGCAAATGGGCCACCGTCTCAATCTCGCCGGAGTCGACCCGCAGGGCCTCCAGCAGAAGCCCCTCGCCGTAGCCGGTCACCGTGGCGTGGCCTATCTGCACGAGCGGCTCATCCGTTTCCGGGTCGCGGGGCAGCGCCTGGTACAGCT
>DBFAWQ010000110.1:0-4840 GCA_048242115.1 Eggerthellaceae bacterium | reverse complement strand
GGATTCTGGAGCAGGGGCGCGACATCCTCTTCATCGGTTTTTCCAGCGGGCTTTCGGGCACTTACGAGGCCACCAGCCTGCTCATGAAGGAGCTTGCGGAGGCCTATCCCGATCGCAAGCTCTACGCCGTGGACACCCTGGCCGCCTCGGGAGGGGAGGGACTGCTGGTCCATTACGCCGCCCAGATGGCCGAGGGGGGAGCCTCCATCGACGAGGTGCGCAACTGGCTCGAGGAGCACAAGCTCAACCTCGCCCACTGGTTCACGGTGGACGACCTCATGTTCCTGTTCCGCGGCGGCAGGGTGTCGCGCACGAGCGCATGGGCGGGCACGCTGCTCAACATCAAGCCCGTGCTCCACGTGGACGACGAAGGGCACCTCATCCCGATGGAGAAGGTGCGGGGTCGCCGCAAGGCGATCAAGGGCCTGCTGGACCATATGGAGAAGACCGCCATCAAGCCGGTCTCGGAGCAGACGGTCTTCATCACCCACGGCGATTGCCTCGAGGACGCCGAGCTGCTCGCAGACCTGGTGCGCGAGCGCTTCGGCGTGAAGGATATATCCATCAACTACGTCGACCCGGTCATCGGCGCCCATTCCGGACCGGGAACCCTGGCCCTGTTCTTCCTGGCCGATTCCCGAAACTAGGCCGTTCTGCAGCCCTGCAGCCTCCCGAGCCCGCCCTTGCGGCGGGCTTTCCCATTGCCGCCCCCATCCGCTTGTGCCCCGTGCGTATCCCGTAACGGAACTCTCCTGGAATTCATGCACACAAACACGGCGAATCCACTACAATTGGGCGACTGCGGTTTTCGCGCCACGATGCCCGGCCCGAAGCCCGCAGCCCACGGCCCGTCGGAGAAGGGGCCGCAACAGGTCAAAGGACGAACGGAGGAATACGTGAGTACATCCATCGCATGGCTGGCTCCCATCTGCGCCGTCATCGGCATCGCAGTGGCTGCCTACCTGGGAAGCTGGGTTCTGAAGCAGAACCCGGGCCCCGACAAGATGAACAACATCTCGCTCAAGATCCAGCAGGGCGCGAAGGCGTTTTTGTTCAGCGAGTACAAGCTGCTCATCATCTTCATGGTGGTCGTCGCCATCGTCATGGCGCTGGCGCTGTCGCCCATCACGGCGCTTGCCTTCATCACCGGCGGCGTGCTGTCCGCGGCAGCCGGCTACGTCGGCATGCATGTGGCCACCCGCGCCAACACCCGCACGGCCTACGCCGCGGAGACCAGCGTGGCGGCGGCCCTGAACGTCAGCTTCAAGTCGGGCCTGACCATGGGCCTGTGCGTGGCCTCCTTCGCGCTGCTGGGCCTGTCGCTGTGGTTGATCCTGCTGGTCTTCGGCGTGGACACCTTCGACCTCATGCACGAGAACATCGGCATGGTGGAGGGCTTCGCCACCGGCGCATCGGCGGTGGCGCTCTTCGCCCGTGTGGGCGGCGGCATCTACACCAAGGCCGCCGACGTGGGCGCCGACCTGGTGGGCAAGGTGGAGGCGGGCATCCCCGAGGACGACCCGCGCAACCCCGCCACCATCGCCGACAACGTGGGCGACAACGTGGGCGACGTGGCCGGCATGGGCGCCGACCTGTTCGAGAGCTACACCGGCTCCATTCTGGCCCCCACGATCCTGGCCACCACCTTCGCGGCCTTGGGTTACTTCGGCGGTATCGTCGACGCCATCTGGGCCGTCGTGATTCCCGTCACCATCGCCGCCTTCGGCATCCTCACCTCCATCGTCGGCCTGTTCGCCGTGCGCACGAAGGAGGGCGCCGAGCTGCACAAGGCCCTCAACCGCGGCACCTACGTCGCCGCCGGCATCGAGATCTGCATCATCCTGGCGCTGTTCCTCGTCTGGAACTCCATGTCGCAAGACGCGCAGCCCATCTGGCTGTTCGGCTCGGTCATCTGCGGCCTGGTAGCCGGCCTTGCTATCGGCAAGATCACCGAGTACTTCTGCTCCGACAAGTACAAGCCGGTCCACAAGATCGCCGAAGCCGCCGAGACCGGCGCCGCCACGGTGGTCATCGAGGGCATCGGCACCGGCATGCTTTCCACCATCGCCCCCATTATCCTAGTGGCCCTGGCCATCATCGGAGCCTACACCTTCGGCAACATGGCCTTCCCCAATGCCGTGGTCGAGCAGGGCGGCATCGCGGTGGGCCTGTTCGGCGTAGGCCTTGCCGCCACCGGCATGCTCTCCAACACCGCCATCACCATCGGCGTTGACGCCTACGGCCCCGTGGCCGACAACGCCGGCGGCATCGCCGAGATGGCCGGCCTTCCCGAGGAGGTGCGCGATCGCACCGATGCGCTGGATGCAGTGGGCAACACCACCGCCGCTATCGCCAAGGGCTTCGCCATCGCCTCCGCAGGCCTGTCCGCCATCTCGTTGTTCGTGTCCTACCAGGCCACCATGCACCACGCCTTCGACAGCTTCGAGCTCACCCTCACCGACCCGCTCATCGTTGCCGGCATCTTCATCGGCGCCATGATGCCGTTCATGTTCGCGGCGCTGACCATGGGCGCCGTCTCCCGCGCGGCTCACGCGATGGTCGAGGAGGTTCGCCGCCAGTTCCGCGAGATCAAGGGCATCATGGAGTACGAGGCCGAGCCCGAGTACGACAAGTGCGTCGCCATCTCCACCTCCAGCGCCCTCAAGGAGATGATGACCCCCGGCATTCTGGCCGTCGTCGTCCCCATCGTCATCGGCTGCTTCAACCCCGCCATGCTGGGCGGCTTCTTGGCCGGCGCCGTGGCCACGGGCATGCTCATGGCCATCTTCATGTCCAACGCCGGCGGCGCGTGGGACAACGCGAAGAAGTACATCGAGCAGGGTCATTTCGGCGGCAAGGGCTCCGACGCCCACAAGGCCGCCGTCGTGGGCGATACCGTGGGCGACCCCTTCAAAGACACCTCCGGCCCGTCCATGAACATCCTCATCAACCTGATGACCATCGTGGCGCTCACCTTCAGCCCGCTGTTCATCGCCGTTCAGACGCTGCTGTAGCGTCGGGCTTTCGCTCGGATAGCCTCGGCATCAAGGCGCCCGGATCTATTCCGGGCGCCTTTCCTTTGCGTGCGGCGCCTGCGTCCCAGGAGGGGGAACATGGGCAAAACCAACAGGATTGGGGAGTATCTTCCAACGACCTTTTCCCGATGCAACCTGGTGTTTAAAGAACCCGTGGAAGCTTCGAAGGCCGCTGTTGGCCTGTTGGGCGCCAAGCACTATACTCTTTGGCTTATATACCGTCCGACGAACCGAGAAAGGCGCCGACGCAACCATGGGCAACATCCTGCGCGTTCTGAAACGCGACGGCCTGAGGCTTCTCAGGACCCCGCAGGCCCTCGTGGTCTGCGTTGCCCTGCTGGTGCTGCCCTCGCTGTACACCTGGTACAACGTGCTGGGCTTCTGGGACCCCTACAACAACACCGGAGGCGTGCGCGTCTGCATCGTGAACGAGGACGAAGGGGGGTCCTCCGAGCTCACCGGATCCCTTGACCTGGGGTCGCAAATCGTGGGGCAGCTTAAGGAGAACGACCAGCTGGATTGGTACTTCACCGACGAGGAGACGGCGCTGTCCCAGGTGAGCAGCGGACAGGCCTACGCCGCCATCGTCATCCCGAAGACCTTCACCGCCAACCTGCTCACCCTCGTCACCGGCGACTTCGTCCAACCGAAGCTGCAGTACTACGTCAACGAGAAGGCCGGACCCGTGGCGCCCAAGATCACGGACACCGGCGTCAACACCCTGGATGAGACCATCAACTCCACGTTCGTGGCCACGGTGAGCAACGTAGTGGCGTCCTCCATCGACGAAGCCTCTGCGAAGGCGGAAGGCCAGATGAGCGCTTCGAAAGACGGGGCGCTCTCCAGCGTGGCCGACGCCAAGGCGAAGCTTCTTTCCCTGCAGGAGGCCGTCTCCTCCCTGCAAGCGCAGGCTGCAGGGGCCGCCGAGCAAGCAGAGGAATCACGCTCGGCGCTGGACGGCGCGCGAGCCTCCATGGGGTCCGCGTCCGAGCGCCTGGGCACCGTCTCCCACCTGACCTCGCAGCTGTCCCGGACCCTGTCGGCCCTCTCGGGGCGGCTCACCGACGCCACGGCCCAGTCCCTCTCGCACGTGGCCGACCTCGGTGCTCGCGCTGCCGACGATGCCGCGCGGGTACAGACGCTGCTCGGCGATGCCAGGTCGGGACTTGATGCGGGCGTTCAGGAGGGGAGGTCGCTGCTGGCAAACGCATCTGCCACCTTAGACGAGCTGGACGGCCTCGCAGCGCAGCTGCCCGAGGGCTCCCAGGAGCGGGAGCTGCTGGTCGAAGGGCTCGAGCGGCAAAGGGCGTCCCTCGAGGCCGCCTCCTCGGCGTTGGACGACCTGGAGACCCAGATTTCCGCATCCGAGAGCAGGGCTGAAGAGACGGAGGCGGCCAGGCAGGCGCTTTCCGACGCGGCGCGCGGGCTGTTCGAAACCGCGCAGGCCACCTCCTCCGACGTCAACGGGAGCACGCTTCCCGCCATGGCGGACCAGCTTTCGGACCTCTCTGAGCTCTCCGTCTCGCTGGCCGCCGCCGTGGGGGGAGCGACGAGGCTCGTGGACCAGGCGCAGGGCATGCTCGATCAGCTCGCGGCTACGTTGGAAAGCGGCAGCGAAGCCCTGGGGCAGACCGATTCGCTGCTTTCCACCCTGCTCGGCGAGCTGGAGGCCGTCGAGACCGACGTGTCGGCCCTGCAGACCGCGAGCGCCCTTGAGAGCTTGCTGGGGGAGGACAGCCTCAACGCCTCGCTCATATCCGACTTCATGGGCTCTCCCACGCAGCTGGTGACCGAGCAGCTCTACC
>DBFAWQ010000109.1:0-11707 GCA_048242115.1 Eggerthellaceae bacterium | reverse complement strand
GTTCCAGCATGGGAGCGCCTGGACTTTTAATAGGAGAGTCGGCACCCCAGGCCCCCAGGACGATGGTTGCAAGGACGCCGCCGGCTCGCGTGCCGGCGGCGAGGTGCTGGTGGAGCCGGGTTCGGGCGTGGCGGAAGCCGGTCCGGCGGCTGCAGCGACCGAAGAGCCGCGGGCGATGATCGACGAGTACGTGGTGGACTACGAGGAATACCCGGCCATCGGCAGCGGCGGCATCACCTACCTGGGCGACGAGCTGTTCGTGAACACCTTCTCGGTGAAGGACTACAACGCCGCCATCGAGAGCGGGCGCATGTCGCTGATGGGCAAGACCCGCTTCTCGAAACTGCAGCGCATGCGCTACCGCTTCATGATGCAGCTGTTCGGACTGCGGCTTGACAAGCGCCAGTTCGAGCGCGATTTCGGCTGCAGCGTGGAAACGGGGCTGCCCGCCGAGATGGCGTTCATGACGCTGAACGGCGCCTTCGCCACCAACAACGCCGACGAGCTGACGCTCACGCCCAAGGGCCGCTACCTCATGGTGGTCATGATGCGCCAGTTCTTCATCGGCGTGAACAACCTGCGCGACCAAGCCCGGGCCGCCCTCACCGGCGAGGAGCGCACCCTGATCTTCGGGGAATAGGCGCGGACGGCGCCATGCGGGGAATCTATTCGGCGAAGGCGCGGGGGCTTCGGCGCGCTGGCAAAACGTTTGCATTCCGCAGCTGCGCGGCCTTTCGGGCCTGCCGAAGCGCTATGCTGTAGGAAACCGGGTTCCACGATACCGAGATGCAGGCAGGAAGGGTTCGTCCTATGGCCGAGACAGACGAGCGGGATATGGGCCTGCCGGCTTTCTGCGCCTGCGTTCTGGGCCTTTCCATCGTCTGGCTGTTCTTCCGCGGCGACCTTGCCGTCCGCGCGCTGGCCCTTACCGATGCGGGGCCCGGGGGCGCCGGCATGCTGGGCTACTACCTGTGCATCGGCACCATGGTGGTAGCGGCGGCGCTGGTCCCGCTGCTTCTGCGCCTGTTCTCGCCGCGGCGGGGGGCGATCCTGCGCAGCACGACCGCCGTCTCGTCCCTGGGGGCCTTGGCGATGCTCCTCAGCTGCTTCCTGCAGGGGACGCCGGCCCTCGCCTTGGGCTGCGCCGGGTCGGTGCTCCTCGGGATGTACATCGTGACGGCGGTGCTCTGCTGGGGCTCGCTGCTTGCGGGCTTTCCCGCGCGCAGGATCGTCGTGCTCGTCAGCCTTGCCTTCGCGCTTTCCTCCGCCATCAGCTTCATCTCGCTGTTTCCCCAGATGGTGTATTTGGCTATGCTCGCGTTGCTCCCCGTGGCCTCGGTGGGGCTGTACCTGCTCTGCATTCGGGAAACGGATGCTTCCCGCGGCGCCGGCGCGGAGGACGCCCTTGCGGCCGAGCTCCCCTCCAGGCCTGCGAAGGCGTCCTACTCGCTCGTGGTCGTTCTGGCCGTCTTCTGTGTGGTGGGCTTCTCCATCCGCGGGCTCGTGGCCCCGCTCGAGGCCTCGGCGCCTATGCTGGAGATGGTGCTCGTGAACGTTGCGACGGCGCTTGTCGGGTGCGCATGCGCGCTTATGGGCTGGCGGATGAAAAGCGTCCAAACCTGCGTGCTGCTCATCACGCGCCTCCTTATGGTAGGGCTGTTCGCGGCGCTGTGCCTGTCTATCGTCTTGGGAGCGTCGCCCTATGCCGACGTCATCAACGGGGTCAGCCTAGTAGCTCGGGCCGGCATCACCTATGCGCTGTTCCTGGTCGCATGCCTGTACAGCCGCTGGTACATGGAGGACAGGCTATTCGGCATGGGCATCCTGTTCATGCTTCCGCAGGCTGTGGCGTCGACGGTGCGCAGCCTTCTGTTCCAGTTCGAGACCGCACTGGGCGACTACACCTCCCTCTTCGCTCCCGTTATGCTGTTCGTGCTGGCCATCGCGCTGCTGTCGCTTACGCTTAAGAGGGCGGATGGGGCCGGCAAGCCGGGCGGGGAGGGACGGCGCTTCGGCGATCAGGAGGACCACGGGCAGCCCTACATCGACGCCGCAATGGCCCGGCGATGGGGCCTGACCCCGCGCGAGAGCGACATCGCGAACTGCCTGGCCCGAGGCTACACGCTTCAGAAGACCGCCGACGAGCTGTTCGTCTCCATGAACACGGTGCGTACCCATGCGAAGGCCGTCTACCGCAAGATGGGCGTTGCCTCCAAACAGGAGCTCATCGACGCGGTGGAGAGGCTGAACCGACCGTAACGGCGGACAAGTACCCGTAAAACCCCAGTTCAAACAAGGTCACTCAAAAGATGCGACCCGATTCACCCCTGCTGTGCGAAGCGCTCCGGGGCCGTGCGGCCCTATGCTTCGACCCGACCGCCTCCTCTCTCCCCGGCCCGACGGCGGGGGATGCGGGGGACGCGACGGGAGAGCCGCGGGTACAGGGAAATCCGCGGGAACAGGGAAAAAGGAGGAACCCTATGGAGGGAATCGATCGCAGGAACTTTCTGAAGGGCGCCGCTTTGAGCATGGGCGCCGCGATGACGCTGGGGGTCGTGGGCTGCTCTCCGGCGGCTCCGAAGACCGGCAACGCTTCGGCCGAACCGGCGCAATCCGCTTCCGAGGAGCAGGTGCAGGCGTCCTCGAAAGAGCCGGTTCAGGCGGCAGCCGAGCCCGCTGCGCCCAAGAGCTGGCGAGATGTCCCCGCCGCCATCGCCGACATCGCGGAGACCGTGGAGGCCGATGTGGTGGTCGTGGGTGCCGGCGCTTCCGGGTCCGTGGCGACGCTTGCCGCTGCCGCCGGCGGTGCGAAGACCATCTGCATCCAGAAGGGCGATATGGTGCTGTCCCACGGCCGCAACTACGGCGCCATCAACTCGCGCTTCCAGAAAGAGGCCGAGCGCCCCGAGACCGACATCATGGAAATCGCCAGTGCGCATATCCGCTACAACGGCGGCCGCCCCAAGATGGACTTCGTCCTGCGCATCTTCGAGGAGTCCGCGCAGACCCTGGAGTGGCTGCATGACGAGACCGGGGTGGAGTACACGCTCATCAAGCGCGCCCCTCAGAATGAGTACGGCTGGGACAACCCCGTGTTCGAGACCGGGCATCTGACCCCCGCCGACATGATGGCCATCGGGTTCTCCAAGGTCATTCTGGACAAAGCGGTGTCCGACTACAGCGCCGAGCTGGTGTTTAACTCCCCCGGCGAGCAGCTGGTGGTCGACGGGTCGGGCAAGGTTACCGGCGTCATCGCGAATCAGAACGGCAAGTACGTGCAGTTCAACGCGAAGAAGGGCGTCATCCTGGCTACGGGCGACTACGGCAGCGACTACGAGATGTGCGCCGATTTGTGCCCCTGGGTGGTGGGGACCCACAACTACTACAACCCGAACTACAACACTGGTGACGGCCACAAGATGGGCGTATGGGTTGGCGCGCAGATGGAGACGGCGCCTCACACGAAGATGGCCCATGTGCACAACTGCATCGACGGAACGGACCTTTCCGACGCGCCCATCAAGAAGGACCCGTTTTTGTGGGTGAACCAGAACGGCAAGCGCTTCATGAACGAGGAGATGAAGTACTGGATCATCTGCAACACCATCTGCGAGCAGCCCGACGACGTGTTCTACATCGTCTTCGACAGCAACTACAACACGTTCCTCGAGACCATGTGGAACCCGGGCAGGGCCATCGACCCGGCGGCGCTGGACGCTGCGGTGGAGAAGGGTTACGCCTCGGTGGGCGACACGTTGGAGGAGGCGGCGAAGAAGTTCGACCTTCCGGCCGACGCGCTGAAGGCTACGGTCGAGCGCTACAACGAGCTGTGCGCCGGCGGCGTGGACCTGGACTTCGGGAAGCCCGCTGCCGACATGCAGCCGGTGGAGGCCGGTCCCTTCTACATCGTCCGCTGCTACACCCCGATGGACGTGACCATGGGCGGGCTTATGACCGATTTGGACATGCAGGTGGTGGACGAGTCCGGCAAGGTGATCGAGGGCCTGTACGCCGTGGGCAACACTTCCGGCGGCTTCTACGGCGGCACCGACTACGACTTGGAGTGTGACGCGTTCAGCCTGGGTCGCGCCGCCACTACGGGACGTCTTGCAGGCCAGCACGCCGCTGCGAAGTAGGGAAGGGCGCAAGCCGCCGCATTCGTTTCGGCGAGATGCTGGGGGTTGGCAAGGGGGGGCGCATGTCTGCGACGTGCGCCCATTGCGCAAAAAGGACTGCCGGTGCTTCGGGACGTTGCGCTGGCAGCCCCTTCTTTCGGCCCATATCGGAATGCTATGCCTCTTCGACGACCTCGATGACTTCTTCGGCCTCGTCGATGAGCACCTTCTCGAACATGTCCGGGCCCACGCCGCATTCGGGGCAGACGTAGTCCTCGGGCAGCCCCTCGGGGTAGCCGGTCTCGATGTAGCCGCAGACGGTGCAGCGCCAAGCAACGCGATTCTCCATGACGGTTCCTTTCAACGGGGCGTGCCCTATGCGGGCGCCACTCTATGCAGGCGCCGACGAGGGGCCAGCGAGGGGTTTCCGCATCGGCCGCCGGTTTCCAACGTTTCCCCATGCTACCGCGAAGCGACACGACCGCGCTGCCCCCGTGCGCCTTGTCGGAAAACCGTTTCTATCTTCATACGGTGCATTTACGCGGCGCACGAATGGTGCAAAGGGAAACCCCGCAGATCCCACCACCCCAACAAATCAGTTTTGGAACTCACCCAACCCCAATGGACCGGTTTTGGAACCGCACCATCCCAACGAATCGATTTTGGAACCGCACCACCTTAGCAAGTCGGTTTTGGAACTCCATATGGCACGAAACCCCTTTCGACGGTTCCAAAACCGTTCGATGGTGGCACGTCCTTGCCGCAGCGAGCTCCAAAACCGCCAATGACGGCAGCCGCAAGTTCCAAAACCATCAATCCCGGCGGCCTTAAGTTCAGAACCGCCTAATTTGCGCTGAGATATCTCCGGTCGGTCGCATTCGGTCGGGTGTCCTCGGCTGCTCGCACTCGGCCGACCATGCCCGAAACGTTTTGCCGGGAGGAAACGCTTTTGGAACTTGCCGCAACGGGAAATCGTCCTCTGAGGTTCCAAAGCCGTCTCATGTCGTCATGCGGGGTTCCAAAATCGTGCGATTCCGCCGGACGGCGGCTGCCGAGGAGGCGACCGACCCCATCGCAACGGGTCGGAAACGGCTTCCGCGGATTTCGGTACGGCGCCTGAAATGGGGCTATAGTCCGGAAAGGTAATTCGCGGAGAAGGAGGAGGGCATGCTTCAAGCGGTCGAGATCAGTCCGGACGTGTACTGGGTGGGCGTCGTCGATTGGAACGAGCGGAATTTCCACGGGTACACCACTGAACGCGGCACTACTTACAACGCCTACCTCATCATGGACGAGCGTGTGACGTTGGTCGACAGTTGCAAGGCGCCCTTTGCCGACGAGCTCATTCAGCGCATTTCCAGCGTGGTCGATCCCGGGCGCATCGAGTACCTGGTTGCGAACCACGGCGAGATGGATCATTCCGGAGCGCTCCCGCGTCTGCACCGGCTGGCTCCGAACGCCCGGATAATCTGCAGCGCCCCGCAAGGGCAGAAGAGCCTGGGGGCGTTCTACGGCGACCTGGGGTTTGCCGGCGTGAAGACGGGCGACACCCTGCACATCGGCAAGCGCACGCTGTCGTTCACCCAGGTGCCCATGGTGCACTGGCCGGATTCCATGGTCACCTACAGCGCCTTCGACCGCATCCTGTTCTCCAACGATGCTTTCGGTCAGCATTTGGCCACGAGCGGACGGTTCGACGACGAGGCGGGGCGGCCCGAAGTCATGATCCAGGCGCGGAAGTACTACGCGAACATCGTCATGCCCTACGGGCGTCAGGTCCGTGCGGCTTTGGAGGCGTTGTGCAGCCTGGATCTTGCCATGATCGCCCCAGCTCACGGGGTTATCTGGCGCTCCTACGTGGATGATATCTTGGACGCCTACGGTCGCTGGAGCCGAAACGAGAGCTGCGAGCAGGCGCTGGTGGTCTACGACTCCATGTGGGGAACCACGGCGGCCATGGCCAAGCAGATCTGCGAGACCTTCGTGGAGCTGGGCATTCCAGCGAAACTGCTGGATTTGAAGGTGAACCACATCTCCGACATCATGGCCGACGTTCTGACCAGCCGTTACGTGGCCGTGGGCTCTCCTACGCTGAATTCGAGCATGCTTCCGACCGTGGCCCAGTTCCTGTGCTATCTGACCGGTTTGGCGCCGAAGGAGCGGGTGGGACTGGCCTTCGGTTCCTACGGATGGGCGCCGTTGGGCCCGAAGAAGGTGGACGCCGCGTTGCGCGAAGCCGGATTCGCCATGCCGGACGGCCCCTTCGCGCACCAGTGGACCGAGACGCTGGAAGGTCTCGACCAGCTGCAGTCCGAGGTTGCCGCCTACATAGAGAGCGTTCGGGGGTAGGGTTTCGCATCCGACAGCCCATCGTGTTGCGGTCTGAAGTCGGGCTGCGAGTTCCGCGCCTTCCTCGCGTCCCGAATGAACGGTTTTGGAACTGCGGAGGGGGCAGGGGCCTCTTCGGAGTTCCAAAATCGGCCGCCCATGCCAAGGAGGGTTCCAAAACCGTTTCAACCAGGAGGGTGCTAATCACGGCAAGTTCCAAAACCGTTCTGGCGGGTACCCTCCATGGCGGGGGGTTCCAAAACCGACCGATGCGGTTGCCGCGTTTCGGTCTGGGGCCCTTGGCTCATTAAAACGGTTTTGGAACTTCGCAGAGGGAAGGAGGGGGTTCCAAAATCGGAGCATGCCGTCAATGGAGGTTCCAAAACCGTTCGATAGCGCCTTTGGGTGAACGCTGCGAATAAACGGATGTCGGCAGCTGCCTCCTGCGCTTCCGGCTGGCTCAAGATTGTTGAACGGCCGAACCAGGTCCACGGGTATAATCGGTTTATTGTGGAAACGTCGTCGCAGAACAAACTCGCCGCAGGGTCGCCGAAAATCCATCTCGCCCTCCTCACCTTGGCTTTTGCCGGTTACTGGGCGTTGTTCGTGCTGTTCCCGCAGCCTTCCGATCTGTTCGACGTCGGCGCGGTCCGGGTGGCCGACATCCCTTATTCCCTGACCATCCTCGCTGTCGTTGCGCTTCTGTCGGGGCTGTTAGCGGCTGGCGGGCGCGAAGTTGCTGATGTGTTGGTCACGCCGGCTACGTTCATCGCAGCGTTCGCAGCGTTTGTTGCTGTCGTGGCGGTCTGTCTGGTGGCGAAGTTGACGACGGCGCAACTGCCCTCCGCCGTGCTCTACGTGTACGGCGCAACGCTTGCGGTCTACGGATTGATCCTTACCCTTCAGCTGTGTCGCTGGTCGCAGGACCTGGCGCCGGGGCCGATGGCCGTGGTGCTCGCCCTTTCGCTGCTGGTCTCCATCGCCTTCGGAGGGCTTGTCACGCTGTTGGAGATAGCCGGTATCGACACGAGTTCCAGCTATCCCATGCTCGTGCTTTCCGGACTGTTCGTCTGCGCGGGCCTTCTGGTGCAGTGTCGTGCCGCATCGGATGGTTCGGCACCCTCGGTGAAACCGCAGGCTGGGGGAAATGCAACTTGCGCGGAAAAGGCTGCGGCGGGGCCGTTCGCGTCTTCCGCGTGGAAGCAGGCGCGAGGCGATGATGGATGGGAGCCGTCTAGAGAGGAGGGAAACCGGGGAGGCGCGGCAGTGCGCGCAGCTGGCCCTGGTCCCGCGTTCGACGTCTCCGCGCTTTCCGCATCGCCGCTGGTGGCGTTCGTTTTGGTGTGCTTCCTGGTGGGAAGCGGCGTGTTCATGAACGTGTCCACCATTTCCAACGAGGCCGGCTGGTTCTCGAACGGCTGGCTCCACTACGCCATCGGCCTTCTGCTGTATGCGGCCACCTTCATCTACGCCCTGTGGGCCGCTCGGCGCGGTCGCGAGCCCTACCCGTGGATCGAGTTCTTCCTGCTGTGCATCGGCGTGCTCTACTGCGCTTCGCTGCTTTACGGCGAGGCGTGGGCGTTCTGCCAGGAGGTTGTACTGCCGTCGCGGCCTCTAGCCATCATGCTTCTGTGGGCCTCCGTGGCGTCTTGGAGCAGAAGCCGCGGGAAGCCCTATTGGGCAATTGCCGCCATCGCCCCTCTTGCTATCTTCGCGGTGGATTTCGCAGCGGGGACTTTGGGGTCGGTGGGGTTGCCCTCCGATCGGTTGGTACTGGTGATGAACGCGATTACCCTGGTCACCGCATTTGCCATGACGGTCGGTATAGCCCTCCTGGTGGTTCGCGCGCTGCGGAAGGGGGAGGATGCGGGCGGCCATGCAGGCCAAGGCGAGACGGTCGAGGGGAGCGTCGCGTTCGCGGAGGTGGCCGATGCGGCGGCGGTCACGGACACCCCGAGCGCTTCGGATGGATCGTGGGAGCGGGCCCGCGTGGCGCTTCTTCGTCGCGAGTACGGTCTGAGCGAGCGCGAGACCGAGGTGCTGGCGCTGCTGTATCGGGGCAACACGCAGAAAAAGATCGCGGAGGAGCTGGTGGTGTCGCTCAACAGCGTGCAGACCTACGCGAAGACCCTCTACCGCAAGCTGGGGGTGCATTCGCGCCAGGAGCTCATCGACCTGGTGAACCGGGGCAGCGCCTAAGGGTCTTCGCGCGCGGGCGTGTAATTCCGAACGCAGAAGGGCCCGAACTGGGTGGGAATATCCCGGTCGGGCCCTTCCAATCTTTCAAATCGCTCGAATCTTGCGGGCCGTTCGAGTCGGCCGCCCCGCGTCCTCCTCGAAGCCTCCAGCAAGCTACCAGACGGTGATCTCGTGATCGCAGCTGTCGGGGTCCTGCCAGGCGAAGGCGCCGGCTTCGTCCTTGAACATGTCCGCCACTTGGGCAAAGCCGCTCGCGTTCTTCGGCTTCATGTCGCCGGTGAGCGCATGGATGACTGTGTAGCGTCCCGAGGTGAACATGCTCGCGTTCGAGAACCCGCCGGGCATGTTCCAGTTGATGCCGCCGCAGGGGTTGCCCGCTTGGATGCCCGCTGCGTACAGATGCGGGATAGGCTGGCCTTCGGCGTCGGTCACGCGGTAGTTGGCGTCCACCATGACGCCGGCGTTGATGCCGGACATGCCCACGTCGCCCTTGATGCAGAAAAACGGCGGCGTGTCGATGGCCGACATGTCCTCGCCCGCCACGCCGAAATCGTCGTCGCGGCCCTGGGCGCACATCTGGTTGTAGCGCTCGATGGACGCCACACCCTCCTTCACGGGCATGCCCGCCGCCTCGCACAGCTCCTCCAGGGTGTTGCCGGAAACCACGATCTCGGGGTCCATCCACGCCGATCCCTCGCCGACCAGCGCCACGGCCGGAAGCCCGGGGATTCCCTTGAAGCCGCCCTCCACCTTCGAGTCGAAGATGCGGTAGTGCACGCCGCCGTCTTCGGGCTTGTACGTGGCCGACATGGCGATGTTCAGGCTGGACATGGGGATACCCTCGTTGCAGAACCGCTTGCCGTGCACGTCCAGCGCCAGGAAGGGATAGAACATGAAGGGTCCGATGTAGTTGGAGTGAATCTGCCGCGCATGTCCCAGCGGCGCCATGCGGCCGCCGGCGAGGATCCCCAGGATGTGGCCGTCCCCGGTGTGGTTCACCAGGCACACGGGGAACATGCTGGCATCGTGCATGTTCCGGTTGACCATGGACTCATTGTTCATGTAGTCGCCCGCAGCCAGTACCACGCCCTTGGTGGCGTTCAGCTTCACGTAGGAGCCGTCCTTCTGCTTGCCGATGGCCCCGGTCACGGTGCCGTCGTCCTCCTGCACAAGCTGCACGCAGGGGGTGGAGTAGTAGAAGGTGGCGCCCTGGGCTTCGGCCTTTGCGGCCAGCGCCGTCATAAGGTCCTGGTTGGAGGCCTGGGTGGCGTCACACACAGCCGCCAAGCCGCCGTCGTCGTAAGAGATGGTGGAAGTGGTCTTGAAGTCGATGGGGGCTATGCCCTCGCCTATGCCCTGCTGGATGACCCACGGCACCGCTTCCTCGGCGTACTGCACGTAGTAGTCGAACAGCTCGTTGTTGATGCGCCAGTCGTTTAGCTTGGCCCACTGGCTGCGCCAGCGCATGACGCCCGCGTCGTTGGACTCGGCCTTCACCACGAACGACACGCCGTTGCCGTTGGCCGAGACGCTCGGCTCCTTCTGCAGGCAGGCGACGCTCGCGCCCTCTTCCACGGCGGTGAGCACGGCCGGCACGCCCGCGCACCCGGCGCCCACTACCACGATGTCGTAGGTCTCCTCGGCGGCGAACTCGGTGATAGGCTGGCGTTCCACCACGCTGAATTCGAAGTCGCTCTCCTTCAGGTCCATGGGCAGCGGTGTGGCTTCGGCTTGCGCTTGGGCTGCTGGCGCGCTCTGTCCCTTCGGCTGGCCCGTGCATCCCGTTGCCCCCGCGAGCGCCGCCCCCGCAGCTCCGGCTGCCAGCAACGCGCTGCCCTTCAGAAATCCCCTGCGATCGACGTTTGCCATAGTGCGTATCCTTTCCTCCGTCTCTTCTCTGCTTCTCTTTTCTCGGTATGCGCGAGATTCGATTCCCTAGGGATCCGGCGCGTTTTCCGAGCAAGGAAAGTGTGCCTGCTTGTCCGTTGCCTCGCTTCCCATGGAAACTGGATACTTTTTTCGCCGCTTCCCATAAAACTTGGAATCCCCTGGTGAATGAAGGGCTTAATCTCCGACGTCCTTGGACTGCGGTTGCGACGAATCGCCCCCCGTCCTCCGTGAAACGGTTTTGGAACTTTACTCATCGAGTGGCTTGGCTTCGGAGTTCCAAAGCCGCTTGTTTCCGTCGCGAGGAGTTCCAAAACCGTCACCGCTGATAACAACGAGTTCCAAAACCGTCTAATGCGGACATCGCACCTCGGTCTTGGGTCTTTCGGCGTATTGAAACGGTTTTGGAACTTCGGACAATTGGACGACTCTCTCTATGGTTCCAAAACCGTTCATCTATGTCGAGAATGGTTCCAAAACCGTTTCAGTGGGGGGGGGTGGATACCGTATGCGGTAAGTTCCAAAACCGTCTTGATAAGGCAATGCGCTCAGCACCCCTTAGACCTCGTTGGTTTTCGACGCCCTGAAGCGGTTTCGGAACTTTGAGTGATGGAGGCCTGGTTGCTGTGATTCCGCTTTCTGTCCTTTCGTCTCGTTGAAACGGTTTTGGAACTTACCAGGGCAAGCGAGCGCTCTTCGTGGTTCCAAAACCGTCAGTTTTCGTCAAGGGGGTTCCAAAACCGACTGTTTGGGTCGGAGCGGCCTCTCTGTGCCTTGCGCTATTCTTCCGACGAGTGTCTTTATGACTGGTTGCGATGGGCGTATGCCGGGTTTTTCGCGCGGGCCTATGTTTCCTTCCCGTGAAATCCCGGACATTCGGCGGATGCGCGCGGGGAAGGCGCGCGATATGGCGGATAATGCAGTGCTACAGTACGCTAAAGCGGTATGTGCCTGCGGCAATCGATAGCAGTGGCCAGGATGGTGCTGTGCGGCGATTGGGGTGACAGAGGCGGTTGGCAGTGCGATGGCGAGGTTGCGCGGGCCGCAGGGTTGGCGGGGGGCTGACCCTTGGGGGCACGGTAGGAAGGTGTGGGTTGGGAAAGGTGGTTTCGACGCCATGAGCAGGACGATCAGCACCCGGGACATACGGGACATCGCGCTGGGGGCCACGGTTCTGG
>DBFAWQ010000108.1:0-2584 GCA_048242115.1 Eggerthellaceae bacterium | reverse complement strand
TGGGGGGCATCTCGATGTTGTAGGTGCCGGCACCCGCGTCCAGGGCCGCCTGGAACATGGCGCCGGTGTCCATGCCGGTGCCGATGGTCTTGTAGAAGCCGCGGTACTCCTCGCCCAGAAGCGTGTTCATCATCTCGTAGTTGTGCGAGAAACCGCCGGTGTTCATGATGACGGCCTTGGCGGTGATGGTGTACTCCTTGCCGCTGACCAGGTCGCGCGCCTTCACGCCCTTGACCGCGCCGCCGTCGGTCATAAGCTCGTAGCCCTCGGTCTCCAGCAGGATGCGGCCGCCCTGGGACACCACGTCGTCCACCATGTTGTTCAGCCACAGCTGCACGTACTTGCGGCGGTCCTCATAGGTGCCCGGATCGGCGCGGGACGTGAGCAGCGAGTTGAAGCAGGCGATGCCGCCCGTCAGCGCGAAACCGGCGCCCTTGCCGATGGTGCCGTAGCGCCAGCCGTGATCGAACAGCCAGTCCACAGTGTCGCCGGAGTTGTCGACGAACATGTCCAGCACGTCCTCCTTGGCCATCATCTGGCCGTCGGTGGTGTTGAACTCCTTCCAGCGGGCGCGGATGTCCTCGCGGTCGATGTAGTGCTCGCCGTTGTTGAACATGGCGGCGTAGTTCGTCGGGTCGATGGAGAACGCCTCGTGGGTGAGGGCCGACTTGCCGCCCACCTTGCCGGCGCGGTCGATGCCCACGATGCGCACCAGCTCGCCGTTCGTGCGCTTCTGCATCTCCTCGCAGGCGTTGCGCAGCGCGATGACGCCGCCGGTGCCCAGGCCGACCACCAGCACGTCGCAGTCGATGTCCTCGTTCTGACCCGCTTCCACTTTCAGGTCCACGGGCTCCTCGAACTTCGCCTCGGCGCAGGCGGGCTCTCCGGCCGCTTCGAAGGCCTGCTCGAGCGCCTTGCGCATGGCGTTGCGCACGCCCAGGCACGACTGGGTGGCGCCGGAGACCACGTCGACGTTGAGCGACTGGTTGGCCAGCACGCGCGGGAAGAACCGCTCCTTCACGGACTCCATGATGATCTCGGTGTCGCCGTGGGCGAAGCGGTCCTCGGGCGTGGCGATGTCCAGGATGGCGTCCTCGTTGACGGTCACCGTGACCGGCAGGTCGATGATGCGCCAGTACCCGCTCTTCGCGCTTGCCGTGTAGGTGCCCGGCTTCATCTTCTTCTGCGCCAGCTCCTCGCCGACCATCGCCTTGCCGTAGGCCTCCTTGGCGGCGGACAGCACGGCGCTCGAGGTGATGGTGGCGCCGGCCACGGTGTCGACGTCGACCGTCTGGCCGTCGAGCATGGCCTGCTGCATCAGCTGCACGGCGCGACCGCCCTTCGAAGGCGTCTCCATCATGCCCTCGACCGTGGCGGAGGTCACCTTGCCGGTGTCGGTGTCGACGGACAGCTCCACGGTCACGTCCCCGGCGTATCCCTTATGAACGGCCTGGGCGTCCACGACGCCGCGGCTGGCGGGCTCGGGCTCCTGCTCGGGCGCCTTCGGCTCCTCGGCGTCGGCCTTCGGGTCGGCGGGTTTCTCCGGCTGGCTGCTGCATCCGGCCATGCCCAAGGCAGCTCCAGCGGCTCCGAGGCCCAGGATCGAGCCTCCCTTCAGGAAGTCGCGACGGCTTACCGTGCTCTTCTTCATACCCTTCCTCCTTCTTTCCTCTTGCGGCGTCGGTCGGCCGGCGGCATCCCGCGGGCCGTTCGCGCCCCTCTCAGTCGCGCGATGCGACGAGGCCCACTATGGAGCAGCGGGAAAGGGGAGTCATCGTTTCGGCTGGTTGATTTTGCTTCTAGACCTGTTTGGTTGATAGGCTCTCATCAGCGGAGACGTTCTCGACAAGCTTGATGAGCTCCTGTTGGCCGTGCACGCCGGTCTTCTGGTAGATATGGATCATGTGGGTGTGGACGGTGCTCTTCGACAGGTGCAGGTCGCAGGCGATGGTCTCGCGGTTCTTCCCGCGGGCGAGCATCTGGAGGACCTCGGCCTCCTTGGGGGTGAGCCCGAAGCGCTCGGCGACGGCGGCGGCGCGCCCGCTCATCCGCAGCTCGGAGTCGCCGTCCTTCTGCGCGGCCTTCCCGTCCCCGTCGACGGCGCCCCCGTTTTGGGCGTCGTCGCGGGCGGGGTTCATCTGCTTGAGCGAGAACATCCAGAGGAACGAGACGAGCAGCAGCACCTCCAGGATGCCGATGAACAGGGAAAGGGAGGTGGGGTCGGTGCCCATGGCGGAGACCATGGTGTCGCCGACGGCGGAACCGAGGGCCGAGCCGATGTTCTTGCCGGCCACGAACAGGCTGAAGCTGACCGCCGGGTTCACCAGCCCCCGTTGGGAGAGCTTGATGAGCAGCACGAGGATCAGCACGTCGAAGAGCTTGTTGCCCACGAGCAGGATGACGATGGGGGCCAAGCTGAGCACGCTCGGATCCAGTATCTGCAGGAACAGCCCCGTGGCCGTGACCGGAAGCAGCGCCTTGAGCAGCCCGAGCGGGCTCATGGCCCCGCGCAGCAGGAAGATCGCCACCAGCAGCGCCGCAGTGGCGAAGTTCGCGATGAAGCGCCCCCAGTACACCTCGTTGA
>DBFAWQ010000107.1:0-21615 GCA_048242115.1 Eggerthellaceae bacterium | reverse complement strand
GGAGAAAGCCGCCATTTGGCGTCACGGCCGTCGGCGGCCGGAGCGGCGTCTCGGGCGTTCGCTCTGTTTCCCCATGTGAGCATGCCATTGCACCTGCTTGTGCCGAACCCGGCGAAGGTGAACGCGAAGGGCGTCGTGTGTCATCGCTCGAGCCGCTCGTTCGGGGCTGGGTCGTTCTGCCCCATCGACGAGGTGGTGGGCGCATGCTCGCCGGAGCTCTGTTTCGTTCAGGTAGCCAGGCATTTTCCGTTCCACCAGGCCGTAAAGGCCGGCTGCGCTCTGTGTGGGACGTTCGCCGTCAACCCTCGGGCGCAGTTCGGGCTCTCATCCAGGCGGCCGCTTACCACCAAGGCCGAAATCGCGAAGTACCTGGAGGCCAACAGGGGGATTGCCGGGGCGAAGCGGGCGCGTAGGGCGCTCAAGTATGTGGTGGACGGATGCGCGTCGCCGGCGGAGATTCGCCTTACCATGGTTCTGACGCTCCCACATGCCAAGGGCGGCTTCTCGCTGTCGGGATTTCTTGCGAACCAGCCGATCGACCTGGGAAAGAAGGAGGCGAAGGTGGCAGGGCGGCGCCGGGTGATTCCCGATTTGCTGAACACGGCGCGTAAAGTTGTGGTCGAATACGATGCCGACGTCACCCACGCGTCCGCGCAAAGAAGGATGCAGGATGCCACGAAGAGGATGGTCTTGGAGTCGCTGGGGTTCAAGGTCGTCACCGTGACCACGAGGCAGCTGGCCCTGACCAGCAAGATACGCGATGTCGCCGAAGAGATTTGCAAGCATATAGGGGCGCCCCTGCACATCAAAAGCAGTGCTTTCGAGAGAAGCCATCGCCTTCTGATGGAGATGCCGAGGTCGTTCGACGGGCTGTTCAGCCCATGCTGGCTGGCTAATCGCGCGGCGTAAAACGGCTGCATTGCGTCGCGAGCACGGCTTTCGCGACGAGCTGTTCGCCATGTGAACGCAAAGCAGCGACGCGGGCCGCTTCCCC
This sequence comes from Eggerthellaceae bacterium, assembly GCA_048242115.1. Classification (GTDB taxonomy): domain Bacteria; phylum Actinomycetota; class Coriobacteriia; order Coriobacteriales; family Eggerthellaceae; genus Xiamenia. The sequence goes on along the minus strand of DBFAWQ010000107.1, from coordinate 20,621 downwards.
TCATCGTTGCGCTGCTCCACCAACGGCGCATGCCGTACTACCTTGTTTTTCGTTTCGAAGAGTCCCATAGATTACTTCTCAGCGGCGCCTTGTCTGCGCGGTCGCACTATGTCCTGCAGTCGCATTTTATCCCTCTGGCCGCATGCTGTTTTGCGGTTGGGGCACGCTCTTGCGGCCGGACGCTGCCTCTACGGTCGCTATTGCGTTTCCAGCCGTTTCCTTTTCCTGCCAATTCTCGCTTTTCCTGAACCTTCGGTTTTGGAACTCAGGAGGTTCCAAAACCGTGCAAGAGGGGCTTGATGGAGGCACTACGACGATCCGAAGGTTCCAAAAGCGTTCTATTGGGCTCTTGGATCGCCGATGCGGGGGTCTGCTTGTTTGCCGAAGGAGTTCGTCGCGGCGTCCGCTTTTCGGCGCCCTCATGCTATGATTTAGTGCTACGCTGGATGCGAGATGGCGTTCTTGCCTGCTCGGCGTTCGTTTCCGGAAGAGAGGACACGCTGATATGCTGTTGACCGCACAGTACGTGCTGCCCATATCGTCCGAGCCAATCCACAAAGGCGCGGTACTGGTCCGCGACGGGCTGGTGCGCGATGTGGGGACCGCCGACATGTTGCGCCTGCGCTATCCCGAAGAGGAAGCGAAGGACTTCGGCCAGGCGGCGCTCATGCCGGGCCTGGTTGACTTGCACACGCACTTGGAGAACGCCGTCATGCGCGGCATCGTGCACGACGTACCTTACGTGACCTGGATTTCCTCGCTTCTGGAGTACTCGGCGAAGATGGATGTGGCCGATTGGTACGACTCGGCCATCCTGGGCGGCTTGGAGGCGCTTTCCAGCGGAATCACCTGCGTCGCCGACATCACGGCCACCGGCGCCGCCTGCACCGCCACGCAGAAACTGGGCATGCGCAGCATCATCTACCGCGAGGTGGGCGCCATGGACAAGCTGCGCGTACCCTTTGCCATGCGCCAGGCGGAAAACGATATCTACCACTGGCGCGAGGAGGTGGATTCGGACCGGATCACCTTCGGCATCGCCCCGGCGGCCATGTACATGTGCCACCCCTCGGTCTACGGGCAGGTAGGCGAGCTGGCTCAGCGCGAGCAGCTGCCCGTCGCCATGCACTTGGCGGGTAATCGCGAGGAGTACAAGTTCATCAAGTACGGAAGCTCGCCGTTCGCGGTGCATTCCATGGACCAGAAGCGCGGTTACGTGGAGGTCCCACCCTGGCTGCCTACGGGTACGACCCCCGTGAGCTATGCGCTGAACTGGGGCGCTTTCGAAGCGGACAACGTGCTGGCCATCCATTGCGTCCACGTGGACGACGAGGACGTCAAGCGTTTGCGCCGTTACGATGTGGCGGTGGCCGTGTGCCCGCGCTGCAACGCGCAGCTTGGCATGGGAGTGGCCCCCCTGGGCTCGTTTTTGCGAGCTGGGCTTCGCGTGGGCCTGGGTACCGATTCCCCAGCCGCCACGGACTCCACTGACATGTTCGAGGAGATGCGCTTGGGAATGCTGCTTCAGCGCGCCCTGAACGCCAACAACTTTCTGGATTCCCAGACGGCATTGGAACTGGCAACGTTGGGAAGCGCCCGCGCACTCAAGATCGACGACAAGGTGGGTTCGCTGGAGATCGGGAAGTGCGCCGACATCATCGCGGTCGACCTGTCCGGCTCGCACCAGACGCCCACGACGGACCCCGTGTCGGTGCTGGTGAACACGTGCAGCGGCACCGATGTGCTCATGACCATGGTTGGTGGCCGGGTGCTGTACGAGAAGGATCGCTGGAACGTAGGTGTGGAAGTGGCGCGAAGCATTGCGCGGGTAATCGAGATTCGCAGTAAACTGCGCATGTAAATTTAAGGAGAGGCAGGGACGGAAGCGGGGGCGGCATGCCGTAGGTGGCGGCCGCACCGCCGATCGATAGTTCAAGGGGTATGATTCATGGCAACGAACCAGAAGCTGACGAAGAAACAGAAGGCCGAGCGTATTCGAGCTGCCGAGGAGCGGGAGCTCCGCGAGAAGGAGCGCCGCGCGGCTGCTGAGCGCTCAAAGAAGATTTTCACCGTGGTCGTCTGCGTCATCTTGGTGCTGGCCTTGGGCATTCCCACTGTCGCCTTGGCGTTTCTGGGGACCGGCGCCTAGGGGACGGCGCGGCGTAGGGCAAGCGTGTCGCGTGTCGGCCTCGCTTTCGCGTGGGCCTAGATTGGGCATGCGAGCGGTAGGGGGGAGTGTCGAACGTCGTGGCGGCCGTTGCGGAAGGCGGTGCGCCGGCGTTTAGCTTCAGGCCTGCGAAGCACGTCGGGCGGTGGGTAACCCTGCGCGACCTGCTTAGGTATGGCCTGCTCAGCTCTCATTCGGTACGTGCGTTTTCTGTGGACGTGCCCTAAGGGCAGCCCCGCAATTCCCATGTGTTATTATGAATCGCTACCGCAAAGCAAGGCGGCGGCGATGTATTCATGCTACGCAAAGGAGAGTTGCGTTGTTCGGCATAGGTGGATTCGAGCTCGTCCTCATCCTTCTCTTCGGTTTTCTCATCTTCGGGCCCGACAAGCTGCCCGAGATCGCGAAGACCGTGGGGAAGGGCATCAACAAGTTCCGAAGCGCTCAGGACGAGATGAACAAGGTCATCAAGACCGAGGTGTACGACCCCAACTCCGACGAGCCGTTCAAGGACCCGCTGAGCGCCTTGGAGAAGATCGGCGACGGCGGCACCAAGGCCGTCGAGAAGCTGACCGAGACCGCGAAAGAGGACGAGGCGGACAAGGACAAGCCGAGCGCCGCACGTCCGAAGGCCCAGACGAGCGCCGAGAGCTTCTCGGAGCGCAAGGCCCGCTACGAGCGCGAGCGCGCCGAGAAGAAGGCAGCGGAGGCGGAGGCCAAGGCCGAGGCAGAGAAGGCGGCGAAGGAAGCGGCGAAGGAGGCCGCGCGCGAGGCGGGCGCCAAGCAGGTGGCCGAGAAGAAGGCCGTCGGCGCCGCCGGGGCCGGTGCCGCCGTTGCCGCAGGTGCCAAGGCGGCGTCCGCGGTGAAGGCGACCGAGGCCAAGGATGAGAAGGCCGCTACCGCGAGCGACAAGCCGACCGCACCCGCCAAGGCGGAAGCCCCCAAGGCCGCTGCGAGCGAAAAGAAGCCGGAAGCCCCCAAGGCCGCCGCCCCTGCGAAGGCCGCGGCTCCTAAGGCAGCGGCGCCGGCGAAGGCTGCCGCCGACAAGAAGGCCGCCGCACCTGCCAAGCCTGCCGCAGCAGCCAAACCTGCCGCATCCGCGAACGCTGCGGCGCCAGCGAAGAAAGCCGAACCTGCTAAGAAGCCTGCGGCCCCCAAGCCTGCGGCTGCCAAGAAACCCGCAGCTCCCAAGGCCAAGACCGACGCCGGGAAGGCCGCCGCCCGCTCGGCTGCGGCGAAGAAGGCTGCCGCCACCCGCGCGGCCAACAAGAAGGCCGCCGAGCAAGCTGCCGCTGCGAAGGAAGGTGAGTAGTCATGCCTATCGGACCGGCACGCATGCCCCTGTTCGACCACCTGGGCGAGCTGCGCGTGCGCCTCGTGCGCATCGTGGCCTGTCTCGGCATTGCCGTTTGCGTGTTCTACTTCGCATCCCCCACCGTCGCGAACATCCTGATCGCCCCGGTGCGCGAGTTCATGCCCAGCGAGCTTATGGCCTTCACGCCCTTCGAGCCCTTCGCCGTCCGTTTCAAGCTGGCATTTTGGGTGTCGCTTCTAGCGTGCTCGCCCATTATCATCTGGCAGATCCTAGCGTTCTTCCTGCCGGCTCTGAAGCCCAGCGAGCGCCGGTGGTTCATCCCCACCTTCTCCGCTGCGGTAGCGTTGTTCCTGCTGGGAACCGTTTTCTGCTATTTCATCATCCTGCCGCCGGCCTTCCAGTGGCTGCTCGACCAGGCGGGTGGCTTCGGTTCCATCGTGCCGAACATGAGCTCCTACATCGATATCATCATCAAGTTCGAGCTTGGCTTCGGCTTCGCCTTCGAGTTGCCGCTCATCATCTTCTACCTGGTCATCTTCGACGTGGTGCCCTACAAGAAGCTCCGCGGCAGCTGGCGAACCGTGTACGTGGTGCTCATGGTCATCTCGGCCATCACCACACCGGACGCCTCGCCCATCACCATGCTGCTCATGTTCGCGGCCATGGTGGCCCTGTACGAGGGAAGCCTGCTCATTTCGCGCGTTGTGCTGGCTAAGCGCATCAGGAAGCAGAACGCCGAGCTCGATGCCGAGGAGCGCGCCGCGGCCGAGGAAGCCGCGAAGGCCGAGGCGAAGAAGAGCAAAGGCGCGGCCTCCAAAGGCCTGAAGAAGGTTTCGAAGTAGTTGCTGTTCGCGGGCGGTTGCGATCTTTTCGGCAGCGCGCGCTGGAAGCGGAGTGGGGGCGGTTCGGCCGTTCCTTCCAACTGAGAGGTGCTTCGGCGCGGTCTGCGGAAGGCGTGCGGCCGCCTTTTCGTTTCAGGAGTTCGCCATGCATGAACTGGGCATTATGACCGGCGTCATGGATGCCGTGGAAACGTCGGCGCGCCAGGCAGGGGCCACCAGCGTCACCCGCGTGGTGCTTTCCGTCGGCGAGATGACCGAGGCCATCCAGGATGCGCTGCAGTTCGCCTTCGAAGTGCTGTGCGAGCAGAACGAGCTATGCGCGAACGCCCAGTTGGAAGTGCGTATGATCAAGCCGAAAAGCCGTTGTCTGGAATGCGGCGCGGAGTTCGAGCACGACCGCTTCCACCGTTTCTGCCCGCAATGCGACAGCTTCGCCACCGAGCTCCTGTGCGGTCGCGAGCTGCAGATCGACTCCATCGAGGTGGATATTCCCGACGAAAAGGATGCCCCGGGCGCCTGACGGTTGCAGCTGGGTACGGCGGCTCACGGCCATTGGCAGCGGTGGTTCGCGACGGGGAGTCGTCGCTGTTCCGCCGAAAGGATTTGCGGAAAGCCGCGCAGGGCTTGCATCCTGTGAGATAATCCAGGCAAAACGAAGCGTCGGCTGCGGCGGCACGGAACGTGGGGGCCGGCGGCGACGAGGGCAAGGAGCAACCATGCATATCGACATCAAGCAGCCCATCCTGCAGAAGAACGACCAGATGGCGGCCGATTTGCGCCGGCGCTTCGCCGATGCGGGCGTTTACGTGCTGGACCTTCTGGCTAGCCCCGGCTCGGGCAAGACCTCCACCATCCTTGCCACCATCGACGCATTGCGCGACGAGTTCAACATCGCGGTCATCGAGGGCGACATCGCCAGCAGCGTGGATGCCGAGCGCATCAAGGCCCAGGGAACGCCGGCGGTGCAGATCAACACGGGCGGCGCATGCCATCTGGAAAGCGCCATGATCAAGCGGGCCGTGGACGTGCTGGACCTTGATCGGCTGGACCTCATCATCATCGAGAACGTGGGCAACCTGGTGTGCCCCACTGACTTCGATTTGGGGGAGAACGCCAAGGTCACCATCTTGTCGGTGCCCGAGGGCGACGACAAGCCGCTGAAGTATCCCGGCATCTTCCAATGTGCGCAAGCCGTGGTGCTGAACAAGGTGGACACGATGCCCGTGTTCAACTTCGACAACGACGCCTTCGTGGAATCGGTGCGGCGTCTGAACCCGGCGGCCCCCATCTTCCCGATTTCGGCCACCGCGGGCCAAGGGGTGAGCGAGTGGACCGAATGGCTTGCCGACCAGGTGCGTTCGGTGCAGAAGGGCGCTTAGGCACACGAGAAGCGCTTGTTTTTGCGGCTTGCCGTGCCGAAGCGTTGCTGGCGTCTGCCATTCCGGACGCGGTTCTGAACCGAGTGGCGGGCGTGGCGGGGCCATTTGCGCCCATCGGTCCTGCACGACTTTCCCCTCGGCAGGGGGATGGGCGCGTCGGTGACGTCATTGCGCAGCGATACGGCCTCTTTCGTTATAGGGCCGAAACAATGGACGACCATACTGGGGACATGGCGAATCGAAGGCCGGTAAGCGAAAATGGCGGCATGCGGTCCGAAGCGCTTCGGAATCGAGCGGGTGGACAAGGCGACGAGGGAAGGAATCCCCATGCAGGTTGGCGAGCAGTACCGCGTATGCGTTGACGGTTTGGCGGCCTTCACGGAAGAGGCCGGGTTCACCGACGTGGTGGTCGGGCTGTCCGGGGGCATCGACTCCTCGCTGGTGGCCACGATGGCAGTGGACGCCCTGGGCGCCGAGCACGTGCACGGGGTGCTGCTGCCTGGCCCCTATTCCAGCCAGCATTCCGTGGCTGATGCGCAGGAGCTGGCCGACAACCTGGGCGTAAGCACCCAAGTTGTCTCGATTTGCGAGCCCTTCGAATCTTTCGAGCGCGTGCTTGCCAAGGCCTGCGGCGGCAAGCTGAAAGGGTTGGCGGCGGAGAACGCCCAGGCGCGCTGCCGCATGGTGTGCCTGATGGCCCTCTCGAACACCTACGGCTGGATGGTGCTGAACACGGGGAACAAGTCGGAGTCCATGATGGGCTACTCCACGCTCTACGGCGACATGGTCGGGGCATTCGCGCCGTTGGGCAGCCTGTACAAGACCGACGTGTACGCGCTTGCCCGCTGGCGCAACGACCAGGCGGCGCGCCAGGAGCAGCTGGTTCCCATCCCCGACGGCGTGCTGACCAAAGCCCCGAGCGCCGAACTGTCGCCCGACCAGTCCGACGAGGCGTCGCTGGGGGTCGACTATCCCACGCTCGATCGGCTGCTGCGGCGTCATGTGGAAGAGGGCGCGGCCCGAGACGACCTGGTGGCGGAAGGTTTCTCGGAGACGCTGGTGGACCGTATCCTGGCCACGGTCCAAGCCACGGCGTTCAAGCGCGCCCTGGAGCCCCCCTCGCCGGAAGCGGTTCTCTACCGGTAGCGCACGGCGGAATCCCCTCGGTGGAGGCCGTCCTCTATCGATAACGCGCGACGGTCGCCCTATGCCCGGTGGAGGCATGCCACCAGACCCACCTAGGGAACCATGTGCAAATCCAGACCCACGTAGAAAACCATACGCAAATGGATGCAGCGAGTACAAACCTGCTTGCCCGTATGTCGGCTTGCGTCACGCGTGCCCCGGAAGAACGGTTTTGGAACCAGGACAACCCAATCGTGGCGGTTTTGGAACTTCACTGCCGCGGAATAGTTCCAAAACCGACGCAGCGGGGAGTGATGGAAGCTGGGGAAGTTCCAAAACCGTCCTTTCGGGGCATCTCCCAACTGCGGTCGGCGCTTGCTTGGATTTCACAATGTTCGCTGGACCGACTCCCAATGCAACGCTTTTGGAACTTTCTGTTGGCCTCAAGGCCCCAACCCGACGGTTTTGGAACTTCGAAGCGAGGAAAGAGTTCCAAAACCGTCGAGCTGGGGCATGGCGGGGGAAAGGGGAGTTCCAAAATCGTTTCGCTGGGCGGTCGTTTGCTTCATATCTGCTTTAGATGGGTGGGTATCCAGATGGCGGGTTTTTGGGTGGGGTTTGCTCGGATGAGGCTCGTTTCGGATGGGTGGGTGCTTTTGGCGGCGGGGGCGGTCTGGGGTGTTTGGGAAGACATGGCGTAGGCTTGCTGTTTTGGGGGCTCGTTCGTTGTGTGCGTGCTACTATTCCGCCCAGCAAGAGAGATTCGCTGAAGTCGTGTGGAGACGGGCACGGACGGCTATCTGAGACGGGCAGCCGAAGCGGACGGCCGAGCTGGCCCATGGAAACGGGCGACGGAGCCGGCCCGTGGAGACGGGCGCCGGAGGCAGGCAACGGAAACGGGCGAAGGAGCGCATTCGTGCAGCGGCGGGAATTCTTCAGGTTGGTGGGCGGCTCCACGGCGGCATTGGCCTTGGGGGCTGTGGCCGCGACGGCCGCACCTGGGCTTTCGGGTTGCTCGGGCACAGGTGCGGCATCGGGCGGTCAGGACGCTACGGGCGGTGGTGACGGCTCTAGCACGGACTCCAATGGGGGAGCGGGCGTGCCGGCCCCCGACTATGCCGTGGGTCAGCCGGCCCAGATACGCTTCCATTCCACTGCCGACGTGCTGATCATTGGCAGTGGTATCGCTGGACTCTCTGCGGCGCTGGTGGCGGCGAAGGCAGGGCTTTCCGTCATCATGGTGGAGAAGCAGGACATGCTCGGTGGCGACAGCGTGAACGCCATGGGGCTCATGTATGTGGCGGGGACCTCGGTGCAGCAGGCCGCCGGTGTTGCGGCCGACCAGGTGGCTCGGGCCGATGCGTGGAAAGCGCGCGAGGAGCTGCTGCGCGCGGCCGGCGTGTCCGACCTGGACTTCTCAAAGAAACTTTACGAGGCCGCCACCGATTGGGTGGACCTGGTGGCGCAGGATTGCGGCTCGCTGTTCGCGGATCCGTCCAAATACGACGAGCAGGGCTTGGCCCAGGGGCTGCTGCTGCCGAAGCTGGGGCTGGGGGACATGGCGGACGTGATGTCCCCCATCCGCGACCGGCTGACGGCGCTGCAGGTGCAGACCATCACGAGCTGCCGGGCCGAGGCGCTGGTGGTGGACGGGTCGGGTGCTGCCTGCGGTGCGCGTTTCCTGCACGTGAAGAGCGGCGATGTGGAAGATATCGGGGCGAAGCGGGTGGTGGTCGCCACGGGCGGTTTCTGCAGCAGCCAGCCGCTCGTCCACCAGCACGCGTCGTCCTACGAGCGTCTGGGAAGCTACAGCACCGCGTCCATGGGCCAGGGCCAGCAGCTGTGCTCGGCCTACGGCGCGGCCTTGGGGGGGATGCAGGAGGCGGTCGGGCTGCTGGGGGACGTGCCGGTGGCCAGTGCGTGGGGCCTGTTCGGGCCGGTGCTGATCGTGGACGCCCTGGGGCGGCGCATGGCAGCCGAGGACGTGCCCTCCGCGGCGGCCGAAGCCTGCTTCGCCGGGGGGCTAGGGTACTGGTGGACCATCTACGACAACAATCTCATGCAGGGCAGCCAGGGCCGAAGCGTGGCCGAGACCATCGCCAAGAACAAGCAGCGCCTGGTGGGGCCATGCGACACGGCGGATGACCTTGCCCAGGCCATGGGGTTGGCGAAGGGGGCGCTCGACGAGGCGCTCTCCCAGATGAAAGCGGCATCAGAGGGCGGAAAGGACTCGACGTTCGGCCGCAAGCTGTATCTGCAGGAGCTGGAAGGCCCCTTCTACGCCTTCAAACAGCTGCCGGTGCGGGCGCGCACGCGCGGCGGGGCGAAGACCAACGAGCAGGGGCAGGTGGTGAGCAGCGTGGGTGCGCCGCTGGCGAACCTGTACGCCTGCGGCAGCGCGGCCCAGGGCGGCGGAGACTTGGCATCGAACGGCGCCTTCGGCATGCTGGTGGGCCAGGCCATCGCTGGCGAGTTGGCGGGGAAGACTAGCGGCTAAGCGGCGAGTGCGGCTTCGGGATGGCGGTGCTTGGTCGTGGCTACTTCCCGGCCGGCTTCACCAGGCCGCTCTCGTAGGCTGTGACCACCAGCTGGGCTCGGTCGTGGGCGTCGGTCTTGGCCATGATGCGGGCCAGGTGCGTCTTCACGGTGGCGGGGCTGATGAACAGCTCGGCGCCGATCTCCTCGTTGGACAGGCCGCGGGCCACCAGGCGCAGGATCTCGCGCTCTCGGTCGGTGAGCGAGCTGAGGACCAAACCCGAGCTGATGCCGAAGGACCGGTGCGGCCGCGCCTGCACGAATGTCTCGATGAGCCGGCGCGTGACCGAGGGCTGGATGAGCGCGTCCCCGGCGGCCACCACCCGCACCGCGCGGGCTATCTCGTCGGGGTCGGAGTCCTTCAGCAGGAAGCCGCTGGCCCCGGCGGCCAGGGCGTCGTAGACGTACTCGTCCTGGTCGAACGTCGTGAGGATGAGCACGTGGGTGCCGGAGAGCTGCGGGTCCTCGCGGATGGCGCGGGTGGCCTCGATGCCGTTTTCGTGGGGCATGCGGATGTCCATGAGCACCACGTCCGGGCGCAGCAGCCGCACCTTCTCAACGGCCTCGCGCCCGTCGCGCGCCTCGCCCACGACGTCGATGCCGGGGTAGCTCATGAGCACCAGCCGAAACCCGCTGCGCACCATGTCCTGGTCGTCGGCCACCAGCACGGTGATGTCGCCCCCGTCGCTTCCCGCGGAAGGGCCGTTCGCATTCGGCGCACTGCGGGGTAGGGGGTCGGGCGTGGTCACGGCGGTCGCCGGGTCGTTTTGCGACATGGCGTTTCGAAGGGGAGTTCCCGACGCGGTTGTCAGGTTGTCTGCTGCAGCGGCCATGGGGCACCTCTCGGATCGCGCTTCTTCTCTCCACCTAGCTTGCCCGAAGCCGCTCATGATTGCAAGGCCGCCCGCCCAATCGTTTGCAAACCGACGGAGCCGGTGCGGCCTTTGTTGCGGCTCGCGTGAGGGGTCGCGCTGCCCCGCGCTTACTCCCGTTCGAAGGGGATGGTGGCTTCCACGGTGAAGCCATCGGCGTCGTCGCCGGCTCGGAAGAGGCCGCCGAGCACCTTCACCCGCTCGGCCATGCCCTGCACGCCGTGGCCGTGGCCGTCGGTCGCCTCGGGCAGCTGGTCGCTGTCCAGGGGAACACCGGTGCCCAGGCCGTCGTCGTGGATGACCAGGGTGGCGCTGTCGCGGCCGGACTCCAGTACGAGGCTCACCTGGTGCGCACGCCCGTGCTTCACGATGTTGGTGGAGGCCTCCCGGGCGATGCCGAACAGCGCCATGTCCACGTGGGCCGGTACCTGGTCGCGATGGTAGCCGCTCTCGTCGAAGCTCACGGAGAGGTCGGCGCGGCGCAGGTAGTCGGCGATCTCCTCTAGTTGGTCGGTGCCTTGGGCGGGCGTGCGCTCGGCGGGCTCGTCGCCGTGGCGCAGCACCCCGATCATGGAGCGGATGTCGCCCAGGGCCTGGCGCGACGTGGCCCGCACCGTGGCGATGGCCTCCTTGGCCGCCTGGGGGTTGGTGTCGATGAGCCGCTCGGCTGCGGCCGCCTGGATGCTCACGGCCGACAGCGAGTGGGCGGTGATGTCGTGCACCTCCCGCGCGATGAGCACCCGCTCGGCCTCCACGCGCTTGGCCGCCTCCTCCTCGCGGGGGCGCGCGGCCGCCTCGGCGCGCTCCTCCACGGCCTTCACGTAGGCGTCGTGGATGCGCAGCGCGTAGCCGGCGAACACGGCCGCCGCCAAAAGCGCGATGTTCTGGAACCGGGTGAAGAAGGCCAGGGTGAGGGCCTGGTCGGGGTCCTGCAGGACGAAGATGCCCACCGCCGCCATCGCGCCGGCCGCAACCGCCTTGGGCAGCCCCTTCTGGAACGCCACGGTGTACAGGGCCACGGTCGGCCCCACCGCCAGGTACGAGATGCCTGCGAAGTAGGACTGGGCCACCAGGAAGGCGGCGGTGCTTAAAGCGAAGGCGCCCCACGGGAAGCGCCGGCGGAACAGAAGCGGTAGCACCGTTACGGCCAGCGCCACCACCACCTGGGGGGTGGGCGTCACGCTTAAGGTGCCCAGGTACTGGCGCAGGGCCACGTCCTGGATGATGATGCTGGAGGACGTGACCATGAGCTGGCCCCATCCGAACAGGAAGGCGCCCGCGGCCACGGCCAAATCCACCAGCCAGCGGCGCACCGCATGGGTGAAGTCGGCCGGGGTGGGCGCCTCGTCGCGTTTCGCGCTGGGCGCAGGGGTCTGTTCGTTGTGTTTTTCCATACCCCCATGGTAGGGCAACGCCTGCGCCCACGCCATACACCAGCTACGGTATTTTGCGTTCCGTTACGACTTCGAGTGCCTTTCCAGGTACTCCTGTTTGACGATGTCGATGCATTTGCCGCCGATTCCGTAGCTGGTGTCGTCTATCTCGTGAATGGTGACGCTGTAGAACTCCGGGGGTATCTGCATTATCTCGGAGGATACGGCCGTGAGACGATCGACGAGGGCGCGTTTCTGGTCGTCCGAAAGCCGTCCCGATTCGATTGTGATATGCGGCATTGCTGCTCCTCGCCTCCTTCGGAATCGTACCGCCGACAGCTTTTTCGATCGGCTCTATCGCGGTTCGCAATTCTAGCACGCTGTGGTCGCAGAAGCGCCGTTTCTGCCGGAACGCAGGCATGTCGAAAGGGACGCCCGTTCTTTTCCCTGGTCATTTCCGCATCTTTTATGGGTTGGGCACCCTGCGGGCACTTTTCGAAATATTTCGGTTTACGTACCGTATAATGCCTTAAACGGCGAACGCGCCCTTTGATTTCGTGCGCGTTCGTTTCGTACGCATCCAGCGTAGGGGAAACATCTGCAGGGCGTTTTTGCGGAATCCGTTCGAATCCGAAGGCTTCGCGGAGCTTCGGGGACGCAGCGGCGGTCGGAAGCGGATCCTGCGGTTGGCATAGGAGAGCGAAGATTGGAGGTTCGGATGCTGAAGGCCATGGTCGTCGATGACGAGGCACCGGCACGCTCTGAACTGAAGTACCTGTTGGAAGAGCTGGGGCAGACGGAGGTGGTCGCCGAAGCGGCCAGCGTTCGCGAGGCCATCGAGAAGCTGAAGGAATACCCCTGCGACGTCATGTTCCTGGACGTGAACATGCCCGAGGCGACCGGCCTGCAGCTGGCCGACGCGCTGCAGCACCTGAAGTTCCCCCCGGCTGTGGTGTTCGTGACCGCATACAGCGAGCATGCTCTGGACGCCTTCAAGGTGAACGCCATCGACTACCTGGTGAAGCCGGTGGAGACCGAACGTCTTGCCCAGGCCATCGCCCGGGTGCGCGAGCATGTGTCGCTGCACGCCCAGGCTCAGAAGTCCGAGCGCATCCCCGTGGACAAGGGCGGCAAGAAGATCCTCATCGGCATCGACACCGTGCGCTTCGTCATGGCGCGCGACGACTACGCCTACCTGCGCACCGACACCGACCGCTACTTCTCCACCGTGAGCCTGGCCCAGCTGGAGAAGCGCCTGGACGGCCACGGGTTCTTCCGCGTGCACCGCGGCTATCTGGTGAACCTGCAGATGGTGGAGGAAGTGGAGTCAGTCTCCGGCGGCACGCTGCTGCTCACGCTCAACGGCGTGGACGAGAAGGTGCCCGTTTCCCGCCGGCGCGTCTCGGCGCTGAAGAAGGCATTGGGTCTGTAAGGGGGCCTCATGCTTTCAAACGATATGGAAAAGCTGTACCCTTCGGCGAAGACGCTGGTGAAGGAATGCGTGGCCAGCCGCCTTCATGCCAAGGACGCCACGCTGTTCAGCTACTCCGACGAGGCGATGCAGTGCGCCGAGCGCTTCATGGGCTGGACCGACCTGGCCAGCAACCCGCCCTTCCCGCTGCAGCAGATCCAGGACTTCGCCGATTCTGTGCTGGCCCAGGGGCTGAAGACGGTCATGCTCATCGGTCAGGGCGGCAGCACCCAGGCTCCCATGACCATCACGAAGTACCATAAGCCCGACCAGTCCCGCGTGTCGTTCAAGACGCTGGATTCCGATTCCCCGGTGCGCGTGCGTGCGATGCTGGCCGAGCTGGACCCCCGGACCACGCTGTTCGTCATCTCGTCGAAGAGCGGCGGCACCATCGAGCCTAGGCTGGCCCTGCGGGCGGTGCGTGACGCGGTCGCCGACCGCATTCCCGAGGAAGAGCTGGTGAAGCATCTGGTGGCCATCACCGACCCCGGCTCCGACCTGGAGGCGCTCGCCCAGCGCGAGGGCTGGGCGGCGGTGTTCAACGGCGAGCCTTCCGTGGGCGGCCGTTTCTCGGCGCTGTCGGTGTTCGGGCTTCTGCCCGCGGCGTTGGCGGGCCTTTCGCTGGACGAGTTCATGGCCCATGCGGTGCGGGCGGAGCAGCAGTGCAGCGAGGACGCCATCGACAACCCGGCCATCGGGCTTGCTGCCTTCCTGTACGACAACTACCTGCGGGGACGCAACAAGTTCTCGTTTCTGACCCCGAAGCGCGGGCGCGTGCTGGGGCTTTGGATCGAACAGCTGGTGGCCGAGAGCCTGGGCAAGAACGGCCAGGGCATCCTCCCCAACATCGAGATCGACTCGCTGGTGCTCGCCAAGGATCCCGGCGACCGCAGCGTCATCATGTACCAGACCAAGACCGACCTGTGGGACGAGATCCGCAACTTCGAGATGAGCCTGTCCTACATCGACCAGGCCATCCCGCGGTTGAACTTCCGCATTGAATCCGCCGCCGAGCTGGCCGAGCACTTCGTCATGTGGGAGTACGCCATCGCCATGTGCGGTTACCTCATGAAGCTGTGCCCCTTCGACCAGCCCGATGTGGCTTCCACCAAGGCCAACGTGCTGGACATCCTGCGCGAGGGCATGCCCGAACCCGACTTCGTCGAGGACTTCCTGGGCGATATCGAGATGGGCGAGGCCGAGGTGCGCCTGGCCCCCTGCTTCAAGGACCAGCGCACGGTGCGCGATGCCTTGCGGGCCCTTTTGTCCAGCATCCAGCCGGGCGACTACTTCGCGCTGAACGCGTTTCTGCCCTTCACGGGCGAAGGGAGGCGCGAGGCGCTGGAGTCCATCCGCCACGGGGTTGCCGCCAAGCGCGGCGCCGTGTCGTGCCTGGAGGTGGGGCCGCGCTACCTCCACTCCACGGGCCAGCTGCAGAAGGGCGGTCCGAACTGCGGCGTATTCCTGGTACTGTCCGCCGACGAGTTGAAGGACATCCCGCTTCGCGAGGAGGCGGAAAGCCTGGGGCATCTGGCGAAAGCCCAGGCTGTGGGCGATATGGTGGCGCTGGCGGAGCGCGATCGGCGCGTGGTGCATCTGCATCTGCCGGACAACTCCGGCGTGACCCTGCGCCTTCTGGCCGAGACCGTAGGCGAGCTTCTGAACGAGCTAGCGGTGCAGGAGGCTGCCGAAGTGGCCGGCGTGCCCGAAGCGCAGATAGAGGCCATCGAAGTAGAGGCAGCAGCGGCTAGCGCGTTGCTGTAGCTTTTCGCTGCGAACCCTCCCGAAGCGCCCGTCGCGACCTGAACGTTGCGGCGGGCGCTTCGCTTTGGTGGGCTTTCTGCGTGCCGGGGGAATCGGTTTTGGCGCGTGTGCTAGGCTGTGCACAGCTGAGGCCGACCGTCGCAGCTGGGTTTACGGGAAAGGTTAGGAGCGCGCAATGATCGAAGCGCTGGACATGCAGGTGAAGGGCGTCGTCCAGGGGGTGGGGTTTCGGCCGTTCGTGTACCGGCTGGCTAAGCGGTACCTGGTGAACGGCTGGGTGCTGAACGCCGCGGACGGGGTGCATATCCATGCCGAGGCGGAAAGCGACCTGCTGGACGAGTTCGTGATGGAGCTTTCCCAGAACCCGCCGGCGGCCTCGCAGGTGCGCGAGATCGATCTGAAGGAGGTGCCGCTTCAGGGCTTCGACTCCTTCGAGATCCGCTTCTCCGACGATTCCGAGGTGGAGGAGACCACGCTGGTGTCTCCAGAGCTTGCCACCTGCGACGATTGCGTGCGCGAGCTGTTCGACCCGGCAGATCGGCGCTTCCGCTACCCGTTCATCAACTGCACGAACTGCGGGCCGCGCTTCACCATCATCGACGGGCTGCCCTACGACCGGCCCCACACGTCCATGAAGGACTTCCCCATGTGCCCGACCTGCGCGGCCGAGTACGCCGACCCGGCCGACCGCCGCTTCCATGCGCAGCCGGACGCGTGCTTCGCCTGCGGCCCCCAGGTTGATTGGCGCGAGCATCGGGCGGCAGGTGCGGAAGGTGCGGAAGGTGCGGGCGACGAAGGGGCGGAATCGCTGCCGACGGTGCCAGTTTCCGAGGCGTTGGACCGGGTAGATGCGCCGTTGACGCCGGTGGTGCGGGCGGCGAACCGGGAGCAGGGCGATGCCGTGCTCGCCCGGGCCGCGGAGATGCTGCGGGCGGGGGGCATCGTGGCGGTGAAGGGGCTCGGCGGCTTCCATCTGGCCTGCGATGGGCGCAACCCCCGGGCCGTGGCATTGCTGCGCCAGCGCAAGCATCGCGAGGGCAAGGCGTTCGCCGTGATGATGGCGTCGGTAGAGGATGTGCGCCAGGTGTGCCAGGTGGGCGACGCGGAGGCCGCGGTGCTGGAATCGCCGGCGCGCCCCATCGTGCTTCTGCGGAAACGCCCCGACGTTGCGCTGGCCCCGGGGCTGGCCGACCGGCTGCCCGAGCTGGGCGTGATGTTGCCGGCCACCCCGGTGCAGCACCTGCTCATCCATGATTTCGCCGAAGCATGCGCGCGGGCGGGCGAGGGGGCGGAAGCACCCATGCTGGTCATGACGTCGGGGAACCTGCACGACGAGCCCATCTGCACGAACGATGGGGACGCCTGGACGAAGCTGGCCTCGGTGGCCGACGGCTTTCTGGGGAACAACCGGGCCGTGCTCACGCGCTTCGACGACTCGGTGGTCCGCGTGCTCGATTTCGGGGCTGCAGCCGGGGAGGCCGGCGCGGGCGACGGGGGCGAGGCGGCCCCCCGCGAGACGGCCATCCAGTTCATCCGCCGGGCCCGGGGCTACGCGCCGATGCCGTTGCCGCTGGCGGACGCCGTGTTCGGCGAGGAGGGTGCAGCGCAGGCGGGGGAGGACCTGCTGGCCGTGGGCCCCGAGCAGAAGAACACCTTCGCCTTGGCCCGGCCCGGTCAGGCGTTCGTGAGCCAGCATATCGGCGACATGGAGAACGCCGACACCTTCGACGCGTGGCTGGCGGCGAAGGATCGCTTCGAGGCGCTGTTCGACATAAAGCCGCGGCGGCTGGCCTGCGACGCCCATCCGGAGTACCTGTCCACGAAGTGGGCGATTGAGCAGGGGCTTCCCCTGACCCGGGTGCAGCACCACCACGCCCATATCGCGTCGGTTTTGGGGGAGCACGGGCTGTTCGGGCCGGTGTGCGGGTTCGCCTTCGATGGGACGGGCTACGGCGCCGACGGGGCCATCTGGGGCGGCGAGGTGCTGCTGGCGAACACCGCCGATTACGAGCGCTTCGCGAACTTCGCCTACGTCCCCATGCCCGGGGGCGCGGCCTGCGTGAAGCATCCGCTGCGCATGGCCTACGGGGCGCTGTGGGCCTTCGACCTGCTGGACTACCCCGGTGCCGCGGCAGCTCTGGAAGCGTTGGGCCCCCAAGCCGCCATCTGCGACAAGATGATCGAAAGCGGGCTGAACACGCCGATGACCTCGTCGGTCGGGCGCCTGTTCGACGCCGCCAGCGCGCTTCTGAGCCTGTGCGTGGAACCGGCCTACGAGGGCGAGGCGGCCATCCTGCTAGATGCCGCGGCCGCCACGTGTCCCACCGACGAGCGCGGGCGAGCCTACGCCGTCGACGTGGTGAAGAACACCGCCACCGAGACCAGCACTGCCCACGACACCTCGGTGCTGCTGTTGGACGCGGCTCCGACGTTCCGTGCGCTTCTGGACGATCTGGAAGCCGGCGTGGAGGTGCCCGTCATCGCCAGCCGCTTCCAATGGGCCATGGTGCAGGCGGTCGTCACGGTGGCGCAGCTGGTCCAGGGTCTGTACGGCATCGACGTCGTGGCGCTTTCCGGCGGCGTGTTCATGAACCGCTTCCTGGTGGAGCAATCGGTGACGCAACTGCGCGAGCTGGGCTTCACGGTGGCCATCAACCAGGATTTGCCGCCCAACGATGGATGCGTCTCTTTCGGCCAGGCTGTGGTAGCATGGGCGGCGAAACCCGAAGACGCAACCGCGTAGGTGCGCAAGCGGGGAAGGGGGCGTCGCGTTCGAGGACGCCGCGCCTTTCCCCTGTCGTGTAAGGAGCAACCATGTGCTTAGCTATTCCCGCCAGCATCCAATCCCTTGGGGAAAACGGGCTGGCAACCGTGGATATCCTGGGGGTGACCAGGGATATCTCCGTCGATTTGACGCCGCAGGCCAAGGTGGGCGACTACGTGCTGGTGCACGCCGGCTTCGCCATCGAGGTGGTGGACGAGCAGTTCGCCCAGGAGACGCTGGACCTCATCCGGGAGTTTCCGGACCTGGCGGCCGACGAGGTGAGCACCGCGACGGCACCGGTGGCCTCCACCATGGTGCAGCTGGCCGCCGCCTTGGAAGCCGACGAGCAGAAACAGTAGCATTTTGATAAGTATCATGTATTACAGTACACTGGCCGCCTAGGCAGGCGGACTGCTTCCTTCAGAGGAAGGAGCAGCTATGTACGTACGCGCGGCGGCAATGAAAAAGCCGCCCCTGACATAGAGGAACGGCTCTTCACCACAATATCCATCACATATTGTGAAGCAGCCGGCCCGCGGCCACGGGCTAACCGCCTGCCTGCATTCTACACGAGGGAAGGTGCTTTCGCAATGGCGAATTCCATGGAAGAGGAGCTGAAGGCGTTCCGCGACCCGGTTCTGGCGCGGGGGCTCATCGAGTCTATACAGAAGCTGGCGCCGGCCGGCGGGGCCACGCTCATGGAGGTGTGCGGCACCCATACGGTGGCCATTGCCCGCAACGGCATCCGCAACCTCATGCCCGAGGGGTGCCGCCTTGCCAGCGGCCCGGGCTGCCCGGTGTGCGTCACGTCGAACGCCGACATCGACACGGTGATCGCGCTCTCCCGCGTGCCAGACGTCATCATCGCCACCTTCGGGGACATGACCCGCGTGCCCGGCTCCACCTCCAGCCTTCTGGCCGAGCAGGCGGCCGGGCGCAGCGTGCAGATCGTCTACTCGCCGCTGGACGCGCTGACGTTGGCCCAGGCCAATCCTGATAAGCAGGTGGTTTTCGTGGGAGTGGGCTTCGAGACCACGACGCCCCTTGTGGCCATGGCTATCAAGCGGGCGCGGGCCATGGGGCTTTCGAACTTCTCCGTGTTCGCGGCCCACAAGAACATGCCTGGCGCCTTGGAGGCCATCGTGTCCGACCCGCAGCTGAAGGTGGACGCGCTCATCCTGCCGGGGCACGTGAGCACCATCATCGGCGCCGAGCCTTACCGGTTCCTGGCGCAGAAGTACGGCATCCCCGGGGTCATCACCGGGTTCGAGCCGGTAGATGTGCTGCAGGGCATCGCCATGATCATGCGGCAGCTGCACGAGGGGCGCGCCGATATCGAGATCGCCTACGCCCGCGGCGTCATGCCCGAGGGCAACCCCGTGGCGCTGGCCGCCATCGACGAGGTGTTCGAGACCTGCACCGCCACCTGGCGGGGGTTGGGGCCCATCGAGGGGTCGGGCTACCGCATCCGCCCGGAGTTCGCCCAGTTCGACGCGGTACGCCGCTTCCAACCCGTCGTGGAGCCCACCGTGGAGCCGAAGGGCTGCCGCTGCGGAGATGTGCTGCGCGGCATCATGGCGCCCAACGAATGCCCCCTGTTCCGCAAGGTGTGCACGCCGGAGAACCCCGTGGGCCCTTGCATGGTCTCCAGCGAAGGCAGCTGCGCCGCGTACTACCGGTACTACTAGGGCGGCGGTGCGCGATTCGCCTCTAGCGTGGATGAGGCGAACGGGCGGTGGAGAAGAGGCTCAGTGATTCTTCGCGCTGATTCGGCGCAGAGGGGGCGGCTGGCGGCTGGATGCGGTATTATTGTGCGCGCGCCATAGAACCCGGATTGCGCGGGCGTTTCGATAGGCGGCGTCGGGCCGCCGGTGGAAAGGAGATAGCATGGCGAAGATTGTCAATTCATGGAACGACTGGGATCCGCTGAAGCGAGTCATCGTCGGCCGTTGCGACAACTCGGTGATTCCTCCCGAGGAGCCCGCGACCTCCGAGAAGGTGCCGATCGACTCCGAGATGCGCGGCATGTGGGGTCTGCGCCCGCTTGCCACCGTCGAGCGCGGCAACGAGTGCCTTGAGAACCTTGTGCGCGAGCTGGAGGAGCGCGACATCGTCGTCGACCGCCCCACGCCGCTGCAGTGGAACCAGGCCATCGGCACGCCGGACTTCCGCAACGACTCCATGATGACCTGCATGCCTCCGCGCGACATCCTGCTGACCGTTGGCCCCGAGATCATGGCTGCCGCCAACTCCTTCCGTTGCCGCTACTTCGAGTACCTGGCTTACTGGCCGCTGATGATGGAGTACTTCGAGGAGGACCCCGACTTCCTGTGGACCCAGGCCCCGCGCCCGCGTCTGACGGACAAGTCCTACAAGCACAACTATTACGATGAGAAGATCACCCTGGAAGAGCGCCTGGTGCGCACGGCCAACAAGGACTTCGTGACCACCGAGGTGGAGCCCATGTGGGACGCCGCCGACGTCATGCGTATGGGCAAGGACTTCTTCATCCAGCACGGCCTGACCACCAACCGCACGGCCATGGACTGGTTCCAGCGCTACTATCCCGACATCCGCATTCATGCCATGAACTTCCCGGGCGACCCGTACCCCATCCATATCGACGCCACCTTCGTGCCGCTGCGTCCGGGCCTGATCATCAACAACCCGCACCGCCATCCGGCCGAGGGCCAGCTGGACATCTTCCTGGCCAACGACTGGGAAGTGGTCGACGCCGCCCAGCCTGCCCACGACGAGCCGCCGGCGCTGTGCTACTCCAGCGTGTGGCTGTCCATGAACTGCCTGGTGCTGGATCCGAAGACGGTCATCGTGGAGGCCTCCGAGGTCTACCAGCAGCAGCAGATGGATGAGCTGGGCATGAACGTTATCCCGGTGGACCTGCGCGACGCCTACCCGTTCGGCGGCGGCCTGCACTGCTCCACGGCCGACGTTTACCGCGAGGGCGACTGCCTGGATTACTTCCCGAACCGCGTGCCCGACTGCACCCTGGTGCG
>DBFAWQ010000106.1:0-3674 GCA_048242115.1 Eggerthellaceae bacterium | reverse complement strand
GGTTGACGGTATCGCGGTCCGTGGCCGCCACGAGGTGCGTGGCGCGCTCGGCGCCGCACTCCCGCAAGAGGAGCGCGCTGCCCCCGTCGCCGGTGACGGTCTCGCCGTCGAAGTCGTCGCCCAGGCGCCCGAAAGCCTCCTCGCGCATGTCCACCACGGTCACGTCGCTGCCGCCTGCGGACAGCGACCGGGCCGCGGCGGCGCCGAAGCTGCCGCACCCTACCACCAGTATCCTGGCCTTCCGTCCCACGGCCTGCATCTCCTTCTGCGAGTTTCCCGTCGCAGACAGCCTAGCCGTTCCAGGGCGGAAACGCCCAAACGGACACGCGACCGTTTCCCATAGGTGACCCGTTCGCAAAACATCGCGGAGACCTCGTCCGCGATGCGAGCGCGCCGCCGAGGAGCCGACAGCAGCACCGAGCCCGCAAAGCGCAAACCGGCGGCAATCGAAAGCAGCGAAGGATGGGGAAGCCGTGGGGAGCTGGCGGCCCATGCGGGATTGTGCTACCCTGCCGCCTCCGCTTCCAGCATTCGTCAAAGCGCCGTCGGCGGCCGGCCCAGGCTGAGAGCCTTCCCGCCAGCGGAACCGACAGGAGGGCGCCGTGATCATCAGCACCGGCGGACGGACCGACACCGTCCGGCATTACAGCGACTGGCTTCTCCGGCGCTTCGAGGAGGGCTACGTCCTCGTGCGCAACCCGCTGTCGCCGAAGAGGGTGAGCCGGCTTGAGCTCGACCCGGACAAGGTGGACTGCGTGGTGTTCTGCTCGAAGGACTACGCGCCCATCCTCGCGCGCCTGCACGAGGTGACGGGCCGCTTCGACACCTACTTCCACTACACAATCACCCCCTACGGCACGGACGTGGAGCCGAGCACCCCCTCCTTCGGGCAGAGCGCGGAGACGCTCGCCGAGCTCTCGCAGCTTGTAGGGCGGCAGCGCGTCGCATGGCGCTACGAGCCGGTGCTCCTGACTTCGAAGTACACGGTCGACTACCACCTGGACGCCTTCGACCGCATGGCGCAGCGGCTGGCGCCCTTTGTGGACCGATGCCTGTTCGGGTTCGTCGAGGAGCATCGGGCGCTCCGTCGCAACATGCCCGAGCTCGTCCCGCTCGCGGACGGCGACAGGGACGAGCTAGCCCGCGGGTTCGGCCTGATCGCGGCGAAGCACGCCATGGCCGTCCAGGCCTGCGGCGCCCAGGGGGACTTCGCCCGCTACGGCGTGCGCTCCTCCGGCTGCGTGACGCTCGAGATCGTCGGGCGCGCCAACGGCGTGGAGTTCGCCCCGCGCCGGCACAAGGGCACGCGCGCGGGCTGCGAGCGCATCGAAAGCCGCGACATCGGCGCCAACGGCAGCTGCCCGAGCGGCTGCAGGTACTGCTACGCGAGCCCATCTCCGCAGCGGGCCGCGGAGAACGCCGCCCGCCACGACCCCTCCTCCCCGCTCCTGCTGGGCGCCCTGGGCCCTGACGACCAGGTCTTCCATCCCGCGCAGCGTCCCTTCCCCGCCAAGCGCGCCTAGCGTCGGATTCGGACCGCGCGGGCCGCTTCGCCGAACCCGGCGCCACCGCATCGCCCCGGTTGGCTTACAATGGCCCGGACCGTTCGTTTCGAAACCAGGAGGCATCATGGACCGTTTGAAGGGCAAGGTGGCCATCGTCACCGGATCGACCAGCGGCATCGGCACCGGCATCGCGAAGATGTTCGCCGCCGAGGGCGCGAAGGTGGTGGTATGCGGCAGACGCGAGGAGCGCGGCCAGGCGGTCGTGGACGACATCGCCCAGGCCGGGGGCACCGCCATGTACCATTACATGGACGTGACCAAGCCCGAATCGGTGGACGCCCTGGTGGCCGACACCGTCGCGGAATGGGGCAAGGTGGACGTCATGGTGAACAACGCTGCCGGCATGGCCCTGCACGACGGCCGCGTCGACGAGAGTTCGCTGGAGGACTGGGACGCCGTGTTCGCCAGCGACATCCGCAGCACCTTCTACTGCACCAAGACGGTGCTGCCTGCCATGCAGGAAAACGGCGGCGGCTCCATCATCAACATCGGGTCGATGGCCGCATGCTCGGGCGACCTGGGCTCCACGGCCTACGCCTGCGCCAAGGCGGGGGTGGACATGCTCACCCAGTACACGGCCCTGCAGTACGGCAAGCAGAACATCCGCTGCAACTGCGTGCGCCCCGGCCTCATCGTCACCCCCGAGAACGCCGCGCGCGTCCCCGACGCCCTGAAGCAGATCTTCCTGGACAACATCGAGGTCACCCGCTACGGCACGCCCGAGGACATCGCGGCCATGTGCGTGTACCTGGCCTCCGACGAGAGCGCCTACTTCACCGGCCAGGTGGTCACCGTGGACGGCGGTCTGAACGCCCACGTTCCCACCGTGGCCCAGTTCCGAGCCATGGCCTCGCGCACCTGGTAGCACCCGCGAAACACGCCGCAAGCCGCGAAAGAGACGCCCCGGGGGCGTCTCTTTCGCATTGCCTGGGAAAACCTCCGGCGACAGTCGGCGCGAAACGGCAAGAGGCGCCCTTCGGAGTATCCTGGAGGCGACAGCAGCCCTTTGCCGTCGTAGTACTGCACCGTGCGCACCGTCGTGCCGCAGGCCTCGGCGAGCTCGCCGGTCGCGTACCGGGGCGCCGCTTCCCGCGCTTCATTTTCGTTGGTTTCGGCCATGGCGCACCTCCTTTCGCCTACGGTTTCTACAACGCGACGTCGCGTCGCGAGCAAGCGCTTTTCCCAACTTTTCGAGAATTCACCCGCTATCTGCTATTATCGGGGGATGGAGAAGGAGGGCGCCATGGAAGTCGATGGGCTGCGCAGGAAAAGCTACGAAACCGAGGGCGGCAAGATTTCCTACTGGGTGTCGGAGGCCGCCGACCCCGAGGCGCCCTGGCTCGTCTTCCTCCCGGGCCTCACGGCCGACCACCGGCTCTTCGGCGCCCAGCTCGAGCACTTCGCGGGGAAGGCGAACGTGCTTGCGTGGGACCCGCCCTCCCACGGGCAGTCGCGCCCGTTCGCTCTTTCCTGGACGCTGGACGACCTGGCGCGGTGGCTCCACGGCATCCTGCTGGTCGAGGGCGCAGGCCGCCCGGTGCTGGTCGGTCAGTCCATGGGCGGCTATACGGCCCAAGCCTACCTGCGGCTCTTCCCCGACGACGCAGCCGGCTTCGTCTCCATTGACTCGTGCCCCCTGGACCACGAGTACTACGCGGGTTGGGAGCTTCTCGCGCTCAGGCACACGAAGCTCATGTACCTGTCCATCCCCTGGAACGCGCTGAAGAGCTTCGGCGAGAACGGCTGCGCCACCAGCGAGGAAGGGCGCCGAATCATGCGGACCATGTTGGAAAGCTACGGCAAGCGCGAGTATTGCGAACTCGCGGCCCACGGTTTCCGGACGCTCGCCGGCGCCATCGGCCCCGACCGCACCTACCCGATTCCCTGCCCGATTCTGCTCATCTGCGGCGAGAAGGACATGGCGGGCTCGGCCAAACGCTACAACCGGGAGTGGGAGAAGCGCGCCGGCATCCCCGTCAACTGGATCGAAGGCGCCGGCCACAACTCGAACACCGACGCCCCCGAAACCGTGAACCACCTGATAAAGGAGTTCTTGGAGGGCGCTGTCGGCTGAAAATAGGCCTCCAATCTCCATCCTCGCCTCTGGAG
>DBFAWQ010000105.1:0-5432 GCA_048242115.1 Eggerthellaceae bacterium | reverse complement strand
GAAGAAGTACATGTTGTCATGGTAGAAGCCGTAATGGCCCGAGGTCTTCCACACGTCGGCGTTGTAGATGTGCGGGGTGATGACCTCCTCGTAGCCGCGGTCGTATAGATCGCGACGCAGCCACTCCTGCAGCGTGCGGATGACCCGCGCCCCCTTGGGCAGGTACATGGGCAGCCCCACGCCGGCCATGGGGTCCATCATGTAGATGCCCAACTCCCGTCCCAGCTTGCGGTGGTCGCGCTTCTCGGCCTCGGCCAGGTTGTGCAGGTGCTCCTCCAGCTCGGATTTCTTGAAGAACGCGGTGCCGTAGATGCGGGTGAGCATGTCGCGCTCCGAATCGCCCTTCCAGTAGGCGCCGGCCACCTTCGTCAGCTTGTAGGAGCCGATCTTGCCGGCGTCGGGCACGTGGGGTCCGCGGCACAAATCGGTGAAGCCGCCCAGCTGGTAGACGGAGATGGTCTCCCCCTCGGGCAGCTCCTCGATGAGCTCCAGCTTCAGCGGCTGGTCGGCGAACAGCTCGCGGGCCTCGTCGCAGGTCACCTCGCGGCGGACGATCTTCGCGCCGCTCTTGGCGATCTGGTCCATGCGCTCCTCGATGGCGGCGAAGTCCTCCGGCGAGAGGGTGACGCCCTCGGGCAGCTCTACGTCGTAGTAGAAGCCGTTCTCGATGGCCGGCCCCACGCCGAACTTCACGCCCGGGTACAGCTCGGTGAGCGCCGCCGCCAGCAGATGCGCCGTGGAGTGGCGCATGAGATCTAGGCCCTCGGGGCTCTTGGCGGTGACGATGGCGACCGAATCCCCTTCGGAGACGGGGGTATCCAAATCGACGGGGGCGTCGTTGACGATGCCGGCCAGGGCGGCCTTGGCCAGGCCCGACCCGATGGAGGCGGCCACGTCGGCCACGGTGGCGCCGGCGGCCACTTCCTTCTGCGAGCCGTCGGGGAGGTTCACGATCATAGCGGTTCCTTTCTTGGCGCCGGGTGCGCACAAAGCACCTGCGCCGGTTGAAATGAAAAGCCGCCCCGACGAAGCGCGAGGCGGCTTTGTTCCCAAACGTAAGGGCTAAGCTGGACAGAGCCTAGCGCTGGCGGGGAGCCGCTTGCTGCGGCTGAGCAGTTCGGGCGCTGCGGGACACCGCGCCCCGAGCCGAGCCGCGGGCGCCCACGGGCGTAGCGCAGTAGGGGCACACGGTCCAGGTGGGGTCCAGCGCATGGTTGCACACGTTGCAGAGGTTCTTCAGGCGCTGATGGCAGTTCGGGCACAGCACGTAGTCCGACTCCACGGGGTAGCCGCAGTTCGCGCACTCGCCGTACTTCATGAGCTCGCGCTGCTTGATGGCGATCTCCAGCTCCTGCTCGTCGCGGTCGATCTGCAGCAGAGGCGGCCGCAGCAGGCAGTAGGCGATGACGCCGATGAAGGGCACGAGCGCGATGATGACCCACACGTACCAGGCGCCTCCGCGCAGGTAGGCGTCGCGGGCCACCCAGATGACCGACAGCACGTACAGAACCACGATCAGCACGATGACCACGGTAAACGCCATCTGGAGTTCGGGCGTCCAAAGCTGGGAAAGAAGCTCGCTCATATCAACCTCTCGAAACGGTCGGTTCCCTTCGCGGCGCCCGGGAAAGCACGGCGAAGCCCTACGGCATGCGCATATGGTACGGCATTATAGCAAAGTTAGCGCGGGAGCTGGCAAATCACCGCAAAGCACGCAAAAGGGGCGGCCGCGCTGCCTTCGCAGCATAGCCGCCCCTTGGAATATCGGACTGTTAGCCCAAGTCGGCCAGCTGGCCCTCCACCTTGGCAAGGGCTTCGTCGAGCTCGGCGAGCTTGGCGGCGTCCTTGTCGATGATCTCGCGTGCGGCCTTGGCCAGGAATCCCGGGTTGGAGAGCTTCTTGCGCAGTTTCTCGGCATCCTTGGCAAGCTTGTCGCGCTCCTTGGCCAGGCGCGCCCGCTCGGCGTCGAAGTCCACCAGGCCGGAAAGCTCCACGTACACCTCAAGCCCCGGAGCCAGGGAAACGCTCGCCTGGGCCGGCTTGACGGCATCCGGCGCTATGACCAGCGACGACGTTGCCGCCATGCCCTCGATGAGCGCCCGCTGCGCCTCCAGCAGCACCGCATCGGCCGCATCGGCCTTCACCGCAACCGACAGCTCCGCGCGCGGCGAGATGCCATAGCGGCTGCGAGTGCTGCGGATGGCCGAGACCACGTCGCACACCATCTGGATGGCCCGTTCGGCCTGCTCGTCGCTGAAGCGGGCCAGGTCGGCCGCCTTGGGCCATGCGGCGCCGATGAGCAGCTCGCAGTCGCGCTGGAAGGGCAGTTCCTGGTAGATCTCCTCGGTGACGAAGGGCATGATGGGATGCAGCAGTCTAAGCGACTGGTCCAGCACGAACATGAGGTTGCGCTGGCAGGCCAAGCGGTCCTCGGGGCTGCCGGCAAGGCGTGCCTTGGAGAACTCGATGTACCAGTCGCAGAACTCGTTCCAGAAGAAGCCGTACAGAAGGCGGGTGGCCTCGCCGAACTCGAAGGCTTCGAAGGCCGCATCCACCGACTTCACGAGCCCCGCCAACCGGCTGAAGATCCAGCGGTCGGCCGGAGTGGCGGCCGCGGGCTCGCCGGGGGTGTAGCCCTCCAGGTTAAGCCCCACGAAGCGGGCCGCGTTGCGGATCTTGTTGGCGAAGTTTCGGCTGCTCACCAGCTTGTTCTCGTCGAAGCGCAAATCCTGGGCGCCCGTCACCTGCAAAAGCAGCCCGAAGCGCATGCCGTCGGCGCCGTAGTCCTGCATGAGCTTAAGCGGGTCCACGCCGTTGCCGCGGCTCTTCGACATGGGCTTGCCGTCGGAGCCCATGACCGTGGGGTGGATGATCACATGCTCGAAGGGAATCTGCCCCGTGCAGTACATCGACGACATGACCATGCGCGCCACCCACAGCCCCATGATGTCTCGGGCCGTGGAGAGCACCTGGGTGGGATAGCATGCGCGCAGCTCAGGGGCTTCGTTGCCCTGCTCGGCCCAGCCCATGGTGGCGTAGGGCCACATCTGGCTGGAGAACCAGGTGTCCAGCACGTCGTCGTCCTGGCGCACCACAGCGCCGCAGGACGGGCAGACCTCCACGTCCTCCACGCTGGCGTCCTGCCAGCCGCAAGCATCGCAGTAGAACATGGGGATGCGGTGCCCCCACCACAGCTGCCGCGAGATGCACCAGTCCTTGAGGTTGGCCAGCCAGTCCAGGTACACCTGCTTCCAGCGGGCCGGGTGGAACTGCACCGAGCCGTCCTCCACCACGCGCGCCGCATCGGCCTTCAGCCCGTCCACGCGCACGAACCACTGCTCGGACTCCCAGGGCTCAAGCTTCGTATGGCAGCGGTAGCAGGTCATGACCGAATGGTCGTGGTCCTCCACGCGCTCCAAAAGCCCCAGCTCGTCGAAGGCGGCCACCACCGCTTCCCGGGCCTCGTCGCGGTCCATGCCGCTGAAGCGCCCGAAGCCCTCCACCACGTGGGCCGTCTCGTCGAAGATGTTGATGCGCGGAAGGCCCGCGGCCTGGCCCATGGCCCAGTCGTTGGGGTCGTGGGAGGGGGTCACTTTCACGCAGCCGGTGCCGAACTCGGTGTCCACGTGCCAGTCGGCGAAGATGGGGATCTCGCGGTCCACCAGCGGCAGGCGCACGGTCTTGCCCACCAAGTGGGCGAAGCGCTCGTCCTTGGGGTTCACGGCCACGCCGGTGTCGCCCAGCATGGTCTCGGGGCGCGTGGTGGCCACCACCAGGTACTCCAGGCCGTCCACCGGCTCGGTCAGCGGGTAGCGCAGGTACCACAGGTGCCCGGATTCGTCCACGTACTCCGCCTCGTCGTCGGCGATGGCGGTGGTGCAGTGGGGGCACCAGTTCACGATGCGCTTGCCCCGGTAGATGAGGTCGTTGTGGTACCAGTCGCAGAACAGCTGGCGCACGGCGCGTACGTAGGCCGGCTCCAGCGTGAAGTGCTCGTTGGCGTAGTCGCAGGAGCAGCCCATGCCCGAGATCTGGTTCACGATGGTGGTGCCGTACTCGCGGTACCAGTCGTAGCAGGCCTCCACGAAAGCCTCGCGCCCGATCTGCAGGCGGCTGATGCCCTCGTCGGCCAGCTTCTTGTCCACCTTCGTCTGGGTGGCGATGCCCGCATGGTCGGTGCCCAGCACCCACCGGGTGGGGCGCCCCTGCATGCGCGCGCGGCGGATGCAGGCGTCCTGGATGGTGTCGTTCAAGGCATGCCCCATGTGCAGCACGCCGGTGATGTTCGGCGGCGGGATGACGATGGTGTAGGGATGGTCCTTCTGCTCCGGCGTGCCCGGGGTACGTTGGAAGTACCCGGCGTCCTTCCACGCCTGGAACAGCAGCCGCTCGTGGGCCTGGAAATCGTAGTCGACGGCGTTTCCCTGCTCTGCCATGCTTTTACGCCTCCCTCGGCTCGATCGCCGGAGCGGTCTCGCCCGTGATGTCCGTCGCCTTCACCGCCACCTTCGACGGGCCCTCCGTCTCCGGCAAATCGTACATGGTGTCCTGCAGCACCCGCTCGCAGATCGACCGCAGGCCGCGGGCACCGGTGCCGTGGTCCAAAGCCTCCCGCGCGATGGCCCGCAGCGCCTCCGGTTCGAAGGTCAGCCGCGAGTCCTCGAACTCGAACATGCGAACGTATTGCTTGACCAGGGCGTTCTTCGGCTCCGTGAGGATGCGCACCAAATCGTCCTCGGAAAGCTCCTGAAGCGACGTGATGACGGGGATGCGCCCGACGAACTCGGGGATCATGCCGTACTTGTTCAGGTCCTCGGGAAGCACGCGCGAGAGCAGCTCGGCCTCCTCGTGCTTCTTCGACTCCGGCATGTCGGCGTTGAATCCCACCCCGGACTTGCCCACGCGCTGGGCGATGATGTCGGCCAGCCCCACGAAGGCGCCGCCCAGGATGAACAGGATGTTCGTGGTGTCGATGTGGATGAGCTCCTGCTGGGGGTGCTTGCGGCCCCCCTGGGGGGGCACCGTGGCCTCGGTCCCCTCCACGATCTTCAGCAGCGCCTGCTGCACGCCCTCGCCGGACACGTCGCGGGTGATGGACACGTTCTCGGCCTTGCGGGCGATCTTGTCGATCTCGTCCACGTAGATGATGCCGATCTGGGCCCGCGGCACGTCGAAGTCGGCGGCCGTCAGCAGCTTCAGCAGGATGGATTCCACGTCCTCGCCCACATATCCCGCCTCGGTGAGCGTGGTGGCGTCGGCGATGGCGAAGGGCACGCGCAGGGTGCGGGCCAGGGTCTGGGCCAGAAGCGTCTTGCCCGAGCCCGTGGGGCCCAAAAGCATGATGTTGCTCTTGGCCAGCTCCACATCGCCCTCCTGGGCGTCGGCCCCCATGCTGATGCGCTTGTAGTGGTTGTACACCGCTACGGACAGCG
>DBFAWQ010000104.1:0-3137 GCA_048242115.1 Eggerthellaceae bacterium | reverse complement strand
GACCGCAGCCGCCACCCAGGCGCGTGCGGTCGCGCGCGGCTTGGGCGCGAGGTAGGGACGCGGCGAGGAGCATCAGAGACAAGCCCCGCAAGGGAAAGGAGAAGGAGCATGGAAGACTACACGTTCGAGGAATGGCGGCAGGTTGACGGGAAGTGGCCGCCCCAGCTTGCAGCGAAGCGCATAGGGCGCGACCTGGCCGCCGGTCGGCCCACCGTCGAGCTGGCGCTCCCCTCGCCCGAGCAGATGGAGGCGTACGCATCCATCGCCGCCTACGACCCGGCAACGCAGACATGGCGCTGCTCGATCGCGGACTACCTCTCGAACACCGGGGGCGTCCAGACGCTCGCGAAGCGCGCGCCGAGCCTGGACGAGGCGGACAAATGGAAGAACCGCCTGGAACGGGCGTTCAAGCGGGCATCCCAGATCGAGGTGTCCCCCTTCGCGGACGACACGGCCCTCGCGGCGAAGTCTGACCTGGATGCGGGCCTTCCAGTCGTGTGGCTCAAAGGCACCGAGGATGCCGAGGTGGCGGCCCGCCACCTGGGCGGCTACTTCTCCGAGGAACGGGGGATGTGGTGCTGCTCCCTGTCGGACTACGAGCAGTTCGCCAAGTACGCCGTCGCAGAGCCGACCGAGCACGAGGCGGCGGTGTGGTCCGAGGCGCACCATACGAAGTGGTCCGCCCCCTCGCCGGAGAGCATAGGCGGCCCCTCCCCGCGGCAGGTCGCCCTGTTCGTGCCGCAGCCGGACGCCGGCAAGGCGGCCGCGCTCGGGGCGGTATGGGATTCCGAGCGCAAATGCTGGGCCTGCTCCGCAGCCGAGCTGCACCGCTTCAGCCAATGGGCCGAGCCCACTGCGCGCTGGCGCCAGCGGCCGCCCCAGCCGCCTGCGCCCGACCCGCAGCGCTTCGCCCCCATGGACGAGCGCGTGTACCTGTCCGTCCCCTTCCAGGAGCGAAACGCCGCAAAGGAGGCCGGCGCCCGGTGGGACGCCGCGGAGCGCGCATGGTACGCCGACGGCGGCGCGGACCTCGCCCCGTTGGGCGTATGGCTGCCGGCCGACCATCCCCAGCGATCCCAGCGCCCGCAGCAACTCTTCGTCCCCTTCGAGGAGAAGGACGCTGCGAAGGCGGCCGGCGCGGTGTTCGACCCAGCGGCCAAAGCCTGGTTCATACCGCTCGGCAACGACCCTGACCGCTTCGCCGCGTGGTCGCACCCGCGCCCCAAGGAGGAAGGGGCATCCGCCAAGCCGGACAGCCGAACGTACCTGAATCTGCTCGGGAAGGCCGAGCGCGATGCTGCGAAGGCAGCCGGCGCGAGGTACGACCCGGCGGAGAAGAGGTTCTACTTTGAAGCCACGAAGGTCCCCCCTGAGATGGAGGGGTTCGTGCGCCCCGTGGCCAAGCTGTACCTCACGGTCCCCTACGAGGACCGCGCAGAGGCGAAGGCCGCCGGCGCTGCATGGGATCCGGCGGCGAAGTCGTGGTACGTCCGCAGCGGCTCCGACATGGCGCCCTTCGAAAAGTGGACGGTGCGCTCGGAGCAGACCCTCGAAGCCGCCCGAGAGCGGCTGAAGCCCAAGGACACCGCCCAGACGCAGGGGGTGGGCGCCCCGATGCCCGAGGACGCCGGCGTGCCCTCTGAAATCTCCGAAGGGGCGCCGTGGGACATTTCCGGGGAGGAGGGCCGGGACGCGGACAGGCCTCCTCGGCGCCGGGATGATCCTCATGCCGACGACCTTGAAGGGTGGGGGGCTCCGGACAGGCAGGAGGCTTTCCGACCGGGAACGGGCGGCGACGTGAGACGGGACCCCTGCGCGCGGCGTTACCTCTACGTGCCTTTTGGCGGCGACGGCGAGGAGGCTAAGCGCCTTGGCGCCGACTACGACCCGAAGTCGCGGCGCTTCTGGATTCCCGCATCCGCCGACCCGGCGCCCTTCGGCAAGTGGCTCAAGCCGGCGCGCAAGAGCATGGACAAGCAGATGGACCGAGGGAACAAGTCCCCCGCGATGGGGCGCTCGCTGCCGGCGCCGGACGCGTCGCCCTGCAACACCCGAGCAAGATAGGAGGTACGCAATGGATGAGCGGATAGGTTGCACGCAGGATGCGATGGGCCGTCCCGAGCAGGATGCCCATACAGATAAGGAGCAAGCGCAGGACATCGCCGGATGGAGGCGCAAGGGACGCCCGGTGGGCCGGGCCGCATCCGTCCTCCTTACCGCGATGACGGTCGCATTGATGCTGTTCGCGGCGCTTACCTGGGTGCCGGTGCTTGCCGGCTGGCAAACCTACGGGGTCGTGTCCGACTCCATGGCTCCCACGATGTGGAAGGGCGACCTCGCATTCGTCGACCGCAGCGTCGCGGCCGAGGACCTGTCGGTAGGCGACGTGGCGGCCTTCCACCTCGGCAACGGCAAGGTATGCGGGCACAGGGTGGTGGCGGTGGACGCGCAGGCCCGCACGATCCAGACGAAGGGCGATGCCGTATCGCAGCAGGACGCCGCCCCGGTGCCCTTCGAGAAGGTGTTCGGCGAGACGAAGGGATCCATCGCCCTGATGGGCGGCCCCCTCATGTTCTACCAGGACAACAAGCTCGCCTGCGTAGCCGTGCTCGTCGCCCTCACGGCGGCGCTGTTCGCATTGACCATCGTGTTCCCCCCGGCGCCCAGGAAGCGCCGACAGGGCGGCGTGCGCGACGCGGCCGACCAGACGGCCGCAGTCGGCGAGGGGCGGTGAGAGGCGTGGCCGGTCGTCCTTGCGGCGCATCCGCCTACCTGGCGGGAACACCGGACGCAGCGACGCTCGTGTTCTGCGCCGCCGACGAACTCCCCCGCCACGGGGACGACACCGAACGGGGGCGGGTTATCCGCACCTACGCCGACGTCGGCGGGGTGCGCCGCACGCACTCCCCGGATCGCTCACCGTTCGAGGACGGCGTATCCGTGAGGGGCATCGTCAAGGTCGTCGCGCTGACCCGCGTCACGCCGGAGGACATGGGGAGCTGGTTTCTGGGGTTCGAGTCCCTGAGATCGGCGGACCTGTCCGCCTTCGACACCTCCCGGACCACCTCCCTCGCGCGCCTGTTCGACGGTTGCTCGAAGCTGCAGCAGGTCAAGGGCATCAAATCGCTGGATGTTTC
>DBFAWQ010000103.1:0-22958 GCA_048242115.1 Eggerthellaceae bacterium | reverse complement strand
GCCAAGGGATGGGCAACGGCAACGGCGCTGGGGGCGGTCAGGGTACTGTTACTGGCAATGGTGAAAGCGCTAGTAGCGGACGCGGCTATGGGTATGGTCACGGTACCGGTCAGGGCACAGGCCGCGGTAATGGTGCCGAATCCACTCAAGGAACGTCTTTAGGTTCTGCGCATCCATAAGGGGTCCTTCCGCCGTCGGGCAGAGCTGTTCGAAGTGCTTTCGGTAAGTATAGCCGCCAAGGGCGATGTTCGGGTTGCTGCTCTTCTGTCCCTTGTCTCGGCCAGAGCATGAACTCCTGGTCGGTTAAGATTTCTTCCAGAGTGCATTGACGAAATCTGCCGAGCAGTCTTACTCAGTATACTGGACGAAAATGTTCGAGAGCATGGATGGTGCGGCGGAATCCAGCGAGGCTTGAGATTGGGAAGGTGGCGTGGATTCTCCGAATGCGAATTGCGGCTGTGGCAGCCACAGCCGTTACTCACGTGCACAAACGGCGGCTATGGTTGCCACGGTCGCACTTCGCGTTTCGGGTGCTTTGCGGGAACGCGTCCACGCCTTTCTGCCACGCTGGATGTTGATCCGCGCGAAAAGAAGCATGGGCACATGGCTGCGAACAGGTAATTTTCTGATTTGGAGCGAACCTGCTTTCGGATTTGGCAGAAATAAAACCGGGCACATGGTCGACTTCATTCGGTAAGTTGGCAGGGTTTAGCCAAGGTCAGCTTTTGATGGCTAATGCGCCAGGCACCCGAGGGGAACCACGTGGACGCCGTCGGGGCGGGTGAGGGCGTAGGTGCCGCCGGTGAGAACCATGAGGAAAGACGGCGCGCCGCTTTTCTTGGCGTCCACCTTGTCCCGCAGTGCGATAAGGTGCTCCGCAGCCTCTTCGACGCGCCCTTCGCCCAGCTTCACCTCCACCGCCCCCCAGCGCCCGTCGGGCAAGCGCACGATGGCGTCGGCCTCCAAGCCGCTCTTGTCGCGGTAATGATAGACCTCGCCCCCCATCAACTGCGCATATACCCGCAGGTCACGAATGCAGAGCGACTCGAACAGGAAGCCCATGGTTTCCAAGTCGTCCAGAAGGTCCTCGGGAGTGGCCTCCAAAGCGGCTGCTGCCAACGAGGGGTCGCAGAGGTGCCGAACCGGCGTCGAGCGCAAGGGGGTGCGCGAGCGTAGCGTGGGCGCCCAAGCTTTCAGCTCTTCCAGCACGAAGAGGCGGCGCAGCGCATTCAGGTAGGTGCGCAGCGTCGGCTCGCTCATGCCGGTGCCCGTGTTGCGAACGTCCTCCAGCAGCGTGGAGTTGTTCGCCTCCTGGGCCGTTGTGCGCGCGAGCGAGCGGATGAGCGCCCGGGCCCGGTCGGGATCGAGCGCTATGCCGGACGCCTCCGCCATGTCCGATTCGCACAGGGCGTCGATGTAGTCGCCGGCAA
This sequence comes from Eggerthellaceae bacterium, assembly GCA_048242115.1. Taxonomy (GTDB): domain Bacteria; phylum Actinomycetota; class Coriobacteriia; order Coriobacteriales; family Eggerthellaceae; genus Xiamenia. Next base: position 21,528 of record DBFAWQ010000103.1, on the reverse strand, counting down.
GATTGCCGGAAGCCCTGCCCGTGACCACTGCCGGCCAGCCTCCTCGGCATATGAGTCGTGCGTAGTCTTCCACAGAAAGCCTGCTCATCCCGGAAACGGCTTCGCCTTCGAAAAGCTTTGCCAGCGATACCTCGCCGCTGCTGTCGCCTGATTCCTCGAGCGTCATGGGCCCCATGGTGAGCCGGGCGATCCGGCCCGTGCCGGTGTGGCGCAGCTTGTCGGCGTCCACGCTGGGCGAGCTGCCCGAGATTGCCGAGAGCGACATTGTGGAGACCATCGACACCGAGATTCTGGTGTGCGGTGGCGGCACGTCGGGTCTGTTCACCGTTTGTGCGGCAGCCGAGGAGGGCGCGAAGGTCCTTTGCGTCGAGAAGAGCGTCAAGGGCGGCGGCGTCCGTGACAACCTGGGCTCGATAAACAGCCGTTTGCAGCGGGAGGCTGGCTGCGTTATCGACGAGAACGAGATCTGCAACGACCTGACGCGCTATGCCACCGGCTACGTCAACCCGCGCCTCTATCACGTCTGGGCGCAGAACTCCGGCGAGGCTGTGGATTGGTATCAGGATCGTTTGGAGGAAGCTGGCTTCCAGCTGTTCTTCGAGTCGGCCCCTTACGACTACGTGCTGAACGCCGTGCTGACCCAGCCCAACGACACTGTGGTCAACATCTGGGATTCGGACTACGTCGACTACATCAAGCAGTTCGACGTGCATGGCTGCGCCCGCGTGGTCCCCTTCGACAACGGCGCTCCCACGAACATCGATCTGGATACGTTGCTGGCCATGAACCAGGGGCTTGTGGAGAGCGGCTTCGTGGTGCAGGCCGACACCGTCGAGGAGTTGGCCGAGGGTCTGGGCATTCCGGCGGAGAACCTGGTTGCGACCGTCAACCGCCAGAACGAGAACTACGATAAGCAGGTCGATCCCGACTTCGGCAAGGAGCCGTTCCGCCTGTCGCCCATCCGCAAGGCGCCCTTCTTCGGCGTGCGATCCTCGGGCTACATGCTGTGCACGCTGGACGGCATCACCATCAACGAGCAGTTCCAGGCTATGAAAGCCGACGGCGCGCCTGTCGAGGGCCTGTACATGGCGGGCGTCGATTCCGGATCGTACTACGCCGGCACCTATCCCAACCTGTCTACGGGCAATTGCTGCGGTCGCTCCATCACTTTCGGCCGCATGCTCGGAAAGGCCCTGGCTGCGAAGTAAAGGGTTGACGGCCCACGCAGCGATTGAAGAAAAGGAAACCAAAGGCGGCGGGTCATTTTTCCTAACCTGCCGCCTTGAGAGTGGTTCCGAGGCTTTGCTCGATGCCGCTTACGGACGAAGGCAGCCGATGGGAACCACGTAGACGCCGTCTTCGCGGCGGTAGGCGTATTCAGTGGCGGTTACAATCATAAGGAAGCTGGGAGCTTTCATCCTGGTAGTGTCGATGTCGTTCGCGAAATTCAGCAGGTTCTCGGCTGCCTCGTTAATTCGCTCCTGGCTTGCAAGCTTCACTTCCACGGGGGCCCAGCTTCCGTTGCGCAAGTGGATGACGGCGTCGGCTTCACGGCCCTTCTTATCGCGGTAATGGTAGACCTGCCCCTTAAGGCTTTCCGCGTAAACCCTCAGGTCGCGTACGCAAAGAGATTCGAAAAGCAAGCCGAACGTCCTAAGGTCGCCGATTAGGTCGTCAGGGCCGAGGCCGAGGGCGGCGGTGGCGATTGACGGATCGACGAAGTGCTTCGTGTCCGACGTTCGAACGGCTGTTTTCGACCGAAGGTTGGGGTTCCATGCGGGAAGGTTCTCGATGACGAAGAGCCTTTCGAGCGCGGAAACGTACGAGGCAACGGTTTCCTCGCTAAGCAGGGATTCGTCGTTGACCGCCATGTCCTTGCGGATTTCAGCAAGTGACGTTTCGGTGGCTACCGCTCGGGCATAGGAGCGCATGAACCGTTTGATGCGCTCAGGGTTCTTCGCTCGTTTGAAAACGTGGTTTATGTCGTCGTGCACTAGGCCGTTGTAGAAGATGAACGCCTGCTCAAGGGCAAGCTCGCGGTCAAGCCCTAGTGCTCGCGGCCAACCTCCTCTGCATACGAGGTAAGAGTAGTCTTGCAGGGAAAGGGCGCACTGGGAGGGCTGGATCCCCTTCCCTTCGAAAAGGGAGGTAAGAGATACCGCGCCGGTACCATCCTTGGATTCAAGCAAGGTCATAGGTCTCATCAAAATCGGGTTGATTCTTCCGATTCCGCTGTGCTCGTAGTGATTGCCTTCGTTGTTTTCCGGATCCGCAAGGGGGGTGGCTGAGCCAGTGAGGATGAATTGGCCGTTTTCGTCGCGCTGGTCAACTTCATGGCGGACCTGGTCCCAGAGAAGGGGAACGACTTGCCATTCGTCGATGAGGCGCGGCGTGGGACCAGCGAGAAGCAACGACGGCGCGTTCTTTGCCAATTCGATATTCTGCGCGCTGGTTTCGCGATCCTGCAAGAAGACGGCGCTTTTGGCTTTCTGCTCAGCGGTCGTCGATTTGCCGCACCATTTCGGACCGCGGATGAGCACAGCGCCGGATGATTGAAGAGCGAAGTCGAGAACGGAGTCGAGAATACGCGGATAATAGGTTTTCATATAACCTCCTTCATCAGGGAGTATAAAGTAATTTCGGGTATTTGGCAAACTTAACTTCGGGTATTTGGCCGAAATAAAACCGGGACCTTGGTCAACTTAGTTTCGGCAACTTGGCATCTTTTAACTTAGGCTAACTTTTGATGGCCAATGCGCCAGACGCCCGAGGGGGACCATGTGGATGCCGTCGGGGCGGGTGAGGGCGTAGGTGCCGCCGGTGAGCACCACGAGGAAGGCCGGGGTGCCGCTCTTCTTGGCGTCCGCCTTGTCCCGCAGCGCGACGAGATGCTTCGCAGCTTCGTTGACGCGCCCTTCGCCCAGTTTCACCTCCACTGCTCCCCAGCGCCCATCAGGCGCGAGCACGTGAACAAGCAATTCTCTGATTTGGCGCGATTTCGTTTTCTGATTTGGCTTTTTGAGGCACTGTCGGGTTCGGCGGTAATTGAGTTTTTCGAGGTTCGTCGGTATCATGGACCGAATGGAGAAGGACAGAATTGCTTTTGCTAATTGAGGTTTCGGGGGGTGGGTGATGAGCCGGTTGGAACGCAAGACTGTTTCGGCGCTGAGCTGGGCAGTTGCTTTGGCAGTAGCGGCGGCCTTGGCGGTTGGGCTGGCGGCTTGCTCGGGCTCGTCGGCCGGGGAAGGGACTGGTGACGGCCCTTCGGTGGTGGCCCAGGCCCAGGGGGCGTCTGATGCGGCTTCGGGGAAGGATGCTGCGGGGAAGCCGGGAGCCCAGGCCGCTGAGCAGGGGAAAGCTTCGTCGGCTGGCGCGGCGGCGACCGATGCAGGCGCGCGGGACGGTGAGGGGAGCGGGGCCGACAATGGTGGCTCAGTCGGCGAAGGCGCTGCTGCTGGTTCGGCTTCCGACAACGCTTCGAGCGCGGCTGCTGCGACGGTGCCGGAGATTCCCGAGGGGTCGTCCTTCGGCATCACCTACTTCGACGTGGGCCAGGGGGATTCCGCGTTGGTGCAGTGCGATGGCGCCTACCTGCTCATCGACGGCGGGCCGCCCGAGGCCTCCAGCCTGCTGTACTCGGCGCTCACTCGTGAGGGCATTGATTTCCTTAACTACGTAGTTGTGACCCATCCCGACACCGACCATTCCGGAGGCGTGGCTGGCGCATTGGAAGCAGCCACGGCCGGCCGGGCGTTCTGCTCGGTCACCCAGGCGGACCAGCGCTCCTTCAACGCTATGGTCGAGCGTCTGAACAGCCAAGACGTTGCTTTGGAAGTGCCCGAGGTGGGCGATTCCTTCCAGCTGGGCAGTGCGCTCGTGCAGGTCATCGGGCCGGTTGAGCGCACCGACGACGGGGACGCCAACAACGACTCCATCATGCTCAAGATCACCTATGGCACCACGGTATTCGTGTTCGCCGGCGATGCGGATTCCAACGAGGAGAAGGGCGCGGCCGCGTACCTGGACGGCTGCGATGTGCTGAAGGTGGCTCATCACGGGTCTGCCGGCTCCAGCTGCTACGCGTTCCTGCGGGCCGCTCTGCCGAAGAACGCCGTGATCAGCTGCAGCGCGGACAATTCCTACGGTCATCCCACCGACGCGGCCCTTTCCAGCCTGCGCGACTGCGGCGCTGTCGTCTACCGCACCGACATGCAGGGCGACATCGTGGCGGAAAGCGATGGCGCCACGGTCACGGTGACTCCCGCGCGCAACGCCGATGCCGACACGCTGGTAGCCGGCCCGGGTGGCGGCTTGGGCGCAGGGGCTTCGGGCGCAAGCGCGGCAGGCAGTGCAAACGGTTCGGAATCTGTCTCTGGCCAGGGGTCGGCCAACGCAGATTCCAGCACCGCGGGCAACTACATCGGCAACAAGAACTCGAAGAAGTTCCACCTGCCCACTTGCTCCACCCTGCCCGCCGAGCACAACCGCGTCTACTTCGACTCCCGCGACGAGGCCATCAACGCCGGCATGGTCCCCTGCAAACGCTGCAACCCATAGCTACGTCCGCGCGACCGTCAGGGCACAGCTCTCGCCTCGGATTGGTAGAATCGCAGTTTCCGCATCTCCCGATTGGTAGAATCGTCGACTTTTTTCAGCCGACCTGGGGAAACGGTTTTGAAAACGGCGATTCTACCACTAGGTCGCCGCATTGAAAGCTGCGAGGCGCTACGCTCGCTCTACCCGCATGCTGAGCTCCGAGTAGGTGGTTTCGGCGAAGTTGCCGGCGTAAAGGGAGAGCTCCTGCTCGAAGAGGTCGCCGACGGGACGCAGCCGGCGCTTTCGCAGCTCGTCCGTGAAGTCGTGGTAGGCGCCGAAGATGAGGGCATCATCCTGCAGCATCTCGCCGATGTTCGCCCGGCGCAGCCACTGGAAGTACTCGCCTTCGGGCTTCGCCACGTAGGTGGGACCTGTCGAGTTGCTTGTCGAGCTGGCGCCGGCCATGTTGCTGCGGGCTGAAGAACCGTCCAGTGCGGCGGAGCGGTCGGAAGTCGAAGCGGCGGGGCATTCCGAATTGCCGGTGTCGGCTGAAACAACTGTGCGGGTCGAATTGTCAAGGTAGGTCAGCGTGTCGACTGAAGCGGCAGAGCCGGGAGGTGCGCTGTCGCTGAGGGTTGAAGCGGCGGGGCCGAGCGAGGAGACGTCGCTGGCTGCTTCGTCGCGCGCGGCCTTCCGCCGGCCCGACTGGCAGCCTTTAGGGCGGTTCGGCACGGCCATGCACAGGTGGAAGTCCTGCTCGGGTACGCCATCTAGCAGCGCTTGCAGGCCCACGCGGTAGCAACCCTGCAGCTCGCCGCCCATGCCGCGGCGCTGGCACAGGTTCCACTGCTCCATGAGCCGCTGCACCAGCGTCAATTCGCCGCCGGGGGCAATCGTGTCTGGGCTTAGGAACAGGTCCGAGATGTCGGTGTCCAAAAACCAGGCCTCGGCGCACTGATGCAGTCGGAAGGGCGATTCGGCACCCGACCAGGAGCTCAGCGCCTGAGCGCGGGAAAGGGTGTTCTGCAGGAATCGCTGCTGGTGAAGCAGGGCCCGTCGCTGCTCCTCGATGGCGGCGATGCGCTCCTCGATGACGGGGCGCAGGTTCTCGGCCGCCGGGTCGGCCAGGTAGCTGCGCACCTCGTCCAGCGAGCAGCCAGCGGTTTTCAGCGCCGAGATCAGCAGAAAGTCGCTCAGCTGCAGCGGCGAGTACAGCGCGTAGCCGTTCTCGCCCACGGCCACCGGCTCCAGAAGCCCTATGGAGCGGTAGTGGCGCAGGGTCTCCTTGGTGGTCTGGCACAGTTCGGCGAACTGCCCGCTGCGGATGAGCGCGGAGGTGGCGGGGTTATCCAGGAATGATTCGAAATCTTGCATAAGGCTCCTTGACCGTGTGGTTACCCCATAGTTTAGCATGGGTTTTGATGAGCCAGACGGATGGAAGGAGAACCGATGGAAGAGCATGAATCCACAGGTAGGAACAAGGGAATCGGCGAAAGCATCGGGACGGAGACGAACGCCAACGGACACGAGCTGCCGACCCATTGGAAGCGGACGATCGCCATCATCTGGACGGGGCAAGCGGTTTCCATCCTGGCTACGTGCGCAGCCACCTTCGCCGTGTTGTGGTACCTGACCACCACGGCCGATTCGGCGTTGATGCTGGCGGCGGCCGGGGTGGCGGCGCTTCTGCCCACGGCGCTGCTGTCCCCCTTCGGCGGGGTGGTGGCCGACCGCGCGAACAAGAAGGCGGTGATGATTGCAGCCGACGGAAGCGCTGGCGCCATGTCCCTGGTGCTGGCGGCCGTGGTGGCTGCAGGCTTCGCCGAACCGCCGCTGTTCCTGCTGCTCCTGGCGGTGCGCTCGGCGGCACAGGCGTTTCACGGCACGTCGCTCATGGCGCTTATGCCCGAGCTGGTTCCTGAGCGCGACATGGTGCGCATCAACACTCTTGACCAAGTGCTTTCCAGTGCGTCGGCCATCGTGGGACCGGTGCTGGGCATCGCGCTGTACACGGCCTTCGGCTTCACGATAGTGCTGGTGGCCGACGCCCTGTGCGCCCTGGTCGCCTGCCTGTGCCTGGCGGTGGTGCGCCTTCCCTACGCGCGTACGCTGCGGCAATCCACGGGCACGGTGATGGGCGATTTGCGCGAGGGGCTTGCGGTTATCGCAGGCGACAAGGCGGTGCGGTCGTTGCTGGTCATGGTGGCAGTGGCCATGCTGCTGTTCCTTCCTTTGGGAACGCTGAGCCCGCTCATGACCTACGATTGGTTCGGAGGCGACGGTTTCGCGGCCTCGGCGGTGGAGGCGGCAGCCGGCATCGGGCTGCTCGTGGGCTCCGTGGGGATGCTCGTATGGGGCGGTGGCAAGCGGCTCGTGCCGGTGTTGGTGGGAGCGGGCATGGCTATCGGCGCGGGGTGCATCGTCTGCGGTCTGCTGCCGAAGGGCGCTTTCCCGGCGTTCGTAGGGCTCATCGGTTTCATCTTCGCGGCGACGGCCCTGTTCAACGCACCGGTCATCCCGCTCATGCAGAAGCGCGTGGACCCCGAGCGCTTCGGGCGCGTGATGGGACTGTTCGGGTCGATGACCACGCTGGCCTCGCCGGTCGGGCTGTTCATCGCGGGGCCGGCCGCCGAAGTCCTGGGCGTCAACCGCTGGTTCGTGGTGGCCGGCGCCATCCTGGTAGTCGCCATGGCCCTGTCCGCCGCCAGCAAACGCCTGCGCTCTCTGGACGAGGGCTGACGGCTCGCTCGCGTTTGCCCCGTCGCTCGCCCAGCAAAGTCAAACAATAAACTCATGCGCCATGCGGTTCGTGAAATTCGTGAGGGTATGGCAGAAATTGAGGCGCAGTCTTGCATCTTTTTCGGCGTTGGACCACTGCTGACACTCGCCACCCACCACGCATAGCCGACGGCCTCGTGCGGGTTTTGGGACAAGGAATCCGGTTATGCATGGTTTCCCACCGCCTGGGAGAGCGTTCGGCGCGGCGGATGTCGACGGTGGTCTAACGCAGCAACATCTTTTCCGGTTTTGGCAAGGAAGTCCGCACTTCTTTCGGATATGGCACGATTTCGCATCCCGAATTACGCAAGCGACGGTTTTGGCAGATGGTAGGGGGCCGTTTGACTGCCTAGTTCTCGCTCATTTTGGGAATTCCCAGGTCACGGTCTTGTGGTGTTTGTTCGGTCATTGCCAAAACCGACCGAAATGTGGGAAGGAGTGCCATAACCGTCGTTCGTGCGTTTTTGAGGCCTGTTTTGTGCCAGAACCGACCGAAGTGCGGCAGGTCGGCGTCGAGCGAAGGTGGAAAGTTCTGCGCGTCGTGTATTTCGGAGGGTGGAAAGTTCTGCGCGTCGTGCACGACGATTCCGGGGAAGGCTACTACTCGGCGCCTATCGGGAAGGCGCGCTCGGGTTGCGAAGGTGCCGCTGGTGTTGCCACCGACGGGAGGTTTCACGGGGAACGGGCGCGGGCGGTTCTCGGCGGGGGCGGGGAAGGGTAGACTGTTGCCGAAACGCAGTGCGAACATCCCTTCGGAAAGTTCGAAAAGCTCGGAAAGGAATCATCATGGTGCATGACGGCAAACCGGTTGTGGGAATCATTATGGGGTCGCAGTCCGACATGGCGGCGATGGAGCCGTGCATGGCGCAGCTCGACGAGTTCGGCGTCCCTTACGAGGTGGTGGTGGCCAGCGCCCACCGCAAGCCGGCCGAGGTGCACGAGTGGGCTTCCACGGCAGTTGATCGTGGCATTCGCGTCATCGTCGCGGCGGCGGGAAAGGCGGCTCACCTGGGAGGCGTGGTGGCGGCCTACACGCCGTGCCCAGTTATCGCGGTGCCCATGAAGACGAGCGACCTGGGTGGCCTGGACTCGCTGCTGTCCATGGTGCAGATGCCCAGCGGCGTGCCCGTGGCCTGCGTGGCCATCAACGGCGCGAAGAACGCCGCCATCCTGGCCGTGCAGATGCTGGGCACCGGCTGCGACGAGGCGCGCCAGAAGATCGTCGAGTTCAAGCAGGCCATGGCCGAAGCGTAGGAGCACGTGCGCGGCCGGGGGCCGGGCATGTCGCAGGGTGAAGAGGTGCGGATGACGAAGAAACTGCTGATGGGGAACGAGGCGTTCGCCCATGCGGCGTTGCAGGCGGGCGTGGCCGTGGTGGCCGGCTATCCGGGGACGCCGTCGTCGGAGGTTATCGAGACCGTGGCGAAGTTGCGGGCTGCCGGGCGCGCCGAGGGCGTGTACGTGGAATGGTCCACGAACGAGAAGTGCGCCCTGGAACTGCTGGCTGGAGCATCCTACACCGGCGCGCGGACGTTGTTCACCTGCAAGCAAGTGGGTCTGAACGTGGCAAGCGATGCGCTCATGAGCCTGAACTACGTGGGCGTGAAGGGCGGCATGGTACTGTTCGTCGCCGACGACCCGGGCCCCATCTCGTCCCAGACCGAGCAGGACACCCGCCGCTTCGCCGCCTTCGCGAAGGTGCCGGTGCTGGACCCCGCTACCCCTGAGCAGGGATTTTCTATGATGCAGGCTGCCTTCGAGCTGTCCGAGCGCTTCGGCACTCCGGTGATCGTGCGCCCAACCACCCGCGTCTGCCATGCCTCCACGTTCTTCGACGTTGCGGACGCCACCCTTGCGCTGCCGGTGCCCGAGGAGGGCTTCCGGAAGGACCCGCGTTGGGTGATCTTCCCGAAGCGCGCGTACCAGGCCCACGGCGAGATCAACGAGCGGTTGCGCCAGATGGCGGTCCTGTTCGCCGACGACCCGACCCTGGCCGCCTTCAACCCCATAGAAGATGTCATGCTGGGAGACGGGGCATGTCGGGGGGACGGGGATAATGGCATGGCTGTGGCGGGGAATGGCCCAAATGTCGCATTAACCGTTGCAGAAGGCAAGAGCGGCGAAGGAATCGAATCGGATACGGCGTTTGGGGCGCCCCCTATCATGGGGAATATGCCATTATCCCCGTTCCCTGTGACACGATTCCGCCCGGGTGCCGGGCTGGAGGTGTCGTCGGACCCACGACTGGGCATCGTGGCTGGGGGCGTTTCGGCGGCTTACGCTCGGGAGGCGCTGCGGATGTTGCGAAAGCGTGCGGCCGAAGCGGGCTCGTCGCTGCCGCCCTACCGGTTCTGGCAGGTGGGGACTCCCTATCCGTTCCCGAACAAGCTGGCCGACCGGTTCCTGGACGGCCTTGACCAGGTGCTGGTGCTGGAGGAGCTTGATCACGTGTTGGAGGACGCATTGCTCGTGCGCGTCGGCCAGACCGGCCGGGCCGTGACGGTGCGCGGCAAGCTGACCGGCGACGCTCGGGACCGCGGCGAGAACGACGTGGACGACATCCTTGAGCGGATTGCCGCGTTCTTCGGAATGTCGAATGCGGAAGCCGCAGGCAGCATGGTGCTCGATGCCGAAAGCGCCCGTTCGGCGGCTATCCCCAAACCTGCGTCGCAGGTCGATTGCGACGCCAGAAGCTCTGCGGCGGCGACGGATATCGTGGGTGCGAAAGGCGTCAACCATGGAGATGAACAGGCGAAACGCTTTGGGGAACAAGGCGAGTGCCCCAGCTCTGCTATCGCTGAGGGCTTCCCAGACGCCCCCGCGTTCGACGCTCCCGTTCGTCCTCCGGTGCTGTGCCCCGGTTGCCCCCATCGCGGGAGCTTCTATGCGGTGAAGCGGGCCCTCGGGCGGCGCGAGGCGGTGCTCTGCGGCGATATCGGCTGCTACACCTTAGGCAACGCGCAGCCCCTGGACGCGGTGGACACGTGCCTGTGCATGGGCGCCGGCATCACCATGGCCCAGGGTTTTTCCGTGGCCGAGCCGCAGAAGAAGGCCGTCGCCTTCGTGGGCGACTCCACGTTCTTCGCCAGCGGCCTGCCCGGCATGGTGAACGCCGTGTACAACGACCACGACATCACGCTGGTGGTGCTGGACAATGCCACCACGGCCATGACCGGCAGCCAGCCCCACCCGGGTACCGGCGTCACGCTCATGGGACAGCAGCACGACCCGGTGCAGATTCGCTGGGTGCTCGAAGCCATCGGGGTGCAGTGCGTCGTGGAGGCCGATCCGCTCAATCTGGACGCGGCCGTAGCGGCAGCCAAGCAGGCGCTGGACTTCGAAGGGCCGTCGGCGGTCCTGTACGTGTCCCCGTGCGTGCAGCTGGTGGCGCCGGAAGCACCCTTCCGCGTGGACACCGAGCGGTGCACCGGATGCAAGCGCTGCATCACCACCATCGGCTGCCCGGCCATCGGATTCGACCGTGACCTGGTCGGTTCCCGAAGCGGTACCCGCGGGCAGGCCTTCGTGGACGACTCGCTATGCAACGGCTGCGGCCTGTGCGCGCCCCTGTGCCCCACAAGCGCGCTGAGGCCGCAGGCGGAAGCGGCGGCAGGCGGCAGCGACGGCGCCAAGGTCGGTTCCGAAGCGCGGGAAGGGGGAGTCCGATGAGGGAGGTCATGCTCACCGGCGTGGGCGGCCAGGGCACGGTGCTGGCGGCGAAAGTGCTGGCTCAGGCGGCGCTGGCCCGGGGCTGGAACGTGCGGACGGCCGAGACCATCGGGATGGCTCAGCGCGGCGGCAGCGTCGTCTCCCACGTGCGCATGGGAGATGCGGGCGAGCCAGTCTTCGGGCCGCTCATCGCTCGGGGATGCGCCGATCTCATTATTGCCTTCGAGCCGGCCGAAGCGGTGCGCGTGCTGCCCTATCTGGCCCCGAACGGCGCGGTGGTCACGGCCAGTACGGCGGTGCAGCCGGTGACCGCGGCCCTGTCCCCAACCCCCTACCGAGCCGCCGAAGCCTGCGACTACCTGCGAAAACAGTTGGACGCTGCCGGCGAAGAAGCTTCCGCTGCCCCCACGGCTCTCGCTGCCACTGCCCCGGTCTCCCCGTCTGTTGCCACCCCTGCGAATCCCACCCGCCTGATCGTGGTGCCCGACAAGCAGCTCTGCGACGAGCTGGGGACGCGCAAGGCCCTCAACATGGTGCTGTTGGGCAAAGCGGCCGCCGCGGGCCTGCTCCCCTTCACGGCATCCGAGCTGCAAACCGCCATGAAGCCCCTCGTGAATCCCCGCTTCCAAGACCTCAACCGCCGCGCCTTAGGGTTGTAAGTCTTGCGTGGGGGAGAGGCCGAGACGCCTTCCTTTAGCAGTGAATTTAGCAAGTTAGGGGGCATTCGCTGTGCTTTTTCAGGCGAGTGCACCCTAACCGGATGATCGAAGCGGAGCCAAAGAAGCTGGCCCAAGCGAGGTGGGCCATAATTCGCTTGCGCTTTCGGTATCTAAGATATCTCCCTATAATTCGCTATACTTTGCTATATAATAGTGAAGAAGAGGCAGGAACATCTCATCAATCGAAGGGCCGAAGGGGGGCGAAAACGGTGGCAATGAATCCTTTCAAGCCGACGGCGGGGAAGATGCCGCCGGAGCTCATCGGACGCGAAGCCATCGTCGACTCCTTCCTCGACGGCATCGAGAACGGCCCGGGCGCTATGGAGCGGCTGATGCGCATCAGCGGCGCGCGCGGAATGGGGAAGACCGTCATTCTCAACCAGCTTGGCCGGGTTGCGCGAGACCGCGGGTGGATCGTCATCGACGAAATCGCCAGCAAGGGGTTTTGCGAACGCATCCTCGACCGCCTGTGCGCAAGGAATGCGGTTGATTCCGTGCAGATCAGCCCCTCGGTTTTCGGAATCAGCTTGGGGTCGGTGGACGTGGACCGTGCCTCGCCATCGCTTCGGGAGGCTATAGCCGAGCGGCTTAAAACGAACAAGGAAGGGCTGCTCATCACCCTCGATGAGGTGCAGGATGCCAACCTCGACGAGGTGCGGGCGCTGGCCGTGGCTATCCAGCAAACCATCAGCGACGACCTGAGCGTCGCTTTCGTCTTTGCCGGTCTGCCGTCCATGATCGATCGCATCGTGAACGCGAAGACGCTCACGTTTCTGCGGCGGGCCGTCCCCGAGCATCTGACGGCGCTCGACGATGGCGATGTGCGCGAATCTTTCGCGGAAACCATTGCGAAGTCGGGTCTTTCCGTCAGCGACGAGGCGCTCGATCTTATGGTCGAAGCGTCGGCGGGCTACCCCTTCATGATGCAACTCGTCGGCTATTGCACCTGGCAGGCTGCCCACAAGCGGGGTTCGGATGCCATAGAGATCGAAGACGCGCGGGCCGGGGAAGCGCGGGCGCGGCTGCAGTTCGACCGCACCGTCATCGAGCCGGCGCTGCAGAATCTGCCGCCCTCGCTGGTGTATTACGCAATGGCCATGGCGGAAGACGAGGGGAAACCCAGTCGCACGGGTGTGGTGGCGAAGCGGCTGGACAAGGACCTGTCGGAGCTGAGCTCGTACCGCAGCCGCCTTCTGCGCGAGAACGTGATCGAGTCGAAGGCGCGCGGGGAAGTGAGCTTCACCATCCCCTATCTGGACCGCTACCTCAATGAACATCGAGCCGAGCTGCTGGACGAGCTGTAGGGGAAGGCGGCGAAATCGCGTGTGCGCAGGGCGCGCAGCCAAGCTTGTGCCCGGCTGCGCGCCCTTTGCGCGAGCTGTCCCTCGAGTAGCCTACTCGTTCTCGGCGATGTACTTGCCGGTCAGGTAGCCGAAGGTGATGCAGTTTGCGCCGTAGTTCGCGCCCTCCACCATGAACGTGTAGTTCGTGGCGAACATGTCACCCACCATGGTGCCTACGTTGAACAGGCCGGGGATGGGCTTGTCCTCTTTGTCGCACACGCGGAAGTGCGCGTCGGTGGAAAGGCCGCCCAGGACCGTCAGGAAGATGAGCATGCCGCCCGAGCTCTGGCCGTAGTAGGGGCCTTCGCCGAAGGGGTGCATGAGGCTGGCCTCCTTGTGGAAGTCGGCGTCGTAGCCGTCGAGGCACAGCTGATTATAGCGGGTGGTCGTCTCGATGGTCTCTGGGGGAAGCCCCAGCTGGGAGATGACGTCCTCAAGCGTGTCGCCCTTCACCATGGCACCCGTCTCCACCTGCTCGTCCCACGAGGCGATGACCTGGGGCGCAACGGCGGACAGGTCGCCCTCCAGCATGGTGTCGTTGTTCCAGCTGCCTGACACCTTCTCCTGGCTCGCGTAATCCTTACCCCAGATGGCGTACACCGTTTTGCCCGGCTGCCCGTAGTTGTTCATGCCGGCGCAGGGCGACAGGCAGTTCTCGTTCATGAAGCGCTCGCCGTTCTGGTTGACCAGCAGCCCCAGGAAGTTGCTGTACAGGTTGCGCGGTCCGGGGCCGAAGAAGCCGCCCATGACGCAGTTCGGGAAGATCTTCTGCCAGCCGGCGCCCACCCACAGGCCCATGCGCTGGCCGTCGCCCTTGAACAGGCCGCCGTAGCGGAACCCGGCGTCATAGTCGGGCTCGGTGTCGTAGACGACATCGTCGATGTAGGGCGCGTAGTTGGGGGCGTAGCGGTACATCATGTCGCGGTTGGCGGAGAAGTCGCCGGTGGCAAGCACGACGGCCTTCTTCCCCACGTACTTCGCGAAGGTCCCGTCCGAGCGGCTGCAGATGACCGCGTCCACGCGACCGGTGCCGTTGTTCTCGCGCACCAGCTGCTCGCCCTTGTTCTGGAAGTAGATCTGCTGCCCCAGATCCTCGGTGAGCACGCGAGCGAGCTCCTTCACCAGCAGCGGCTGCATCATGCCCGTGCCCGCGGGGATGTCGGGGTCGGGCTCCATGCCCTCGCCGTAATCCCAGCCCACCGAGCAGGTCTCGTAGTACAGGCTGGTTGGGCTGCCCGGCGTGCCCACCTCCACCTTCACCTTGTAGCCCGCGTTCTCCATGATGTCGCTGACCCAGTTCATGGCCGTTTCGCTGTTATTGTAGTGGGCGTACCATTTGCGCTCGTCCACCTGGTTTCCGGCGTAGAAGATCTCCTTCTGGAACATGAAGGGCGTCAGCTTGTCGATGTTGGCCTGCTCCATGGCGCGGCAGTAGACGGCGTTGTTCGAACCGCCGCGTGCCACCGGTTTCGTCGAGGCGGAAACCACCGCCACCTTCAAGCCCTCTTCGGCCGCCGATACAGCAGTGATCAGGCCAGACGTACCAGCACCCACGACCACCACGTCGGCTTCCACGGTTTCGGCGATCTGGTCTTCCGGAATGGGGTCGGGCGCTATCTCGAAGGACCAGGGCTTCTCGGAAGTGTCGGCCGTCTGGTAGGTTTCGGCGGTTGCCGCCGTGCCGGTGGAGGGTTGGGCAGCGTTGTTCCCACTGCCGTTGCCACTTGTGCCGTCCTTGTCATCTGCGCCGCTTGCGCCCGTGCCGCCTGCCGAAGCGCACCCGCTCGCTATTCCCATCGCAGCCAATGCTCCGGATGCGAGCGCGCCTTTCAGGAACGACCGCCTGTTCATATCTTCGCTCATAGCCAACTTCCCTTCCTCTCGTTCGAATGCTTTTCCCGAAGAGCTGCCCAACCCCGAGGGGATGCCCGAGCTGCCCAACCCCGAAGGGAGGTCCGCGCCCTCCGAAAAACTTGCGGCTCCGAAGAACCATGTTGCCTCGCGGCCGCTATGCATCTGCCGTCTTCTCCGACGATGCCCAGGTGCTTTGGCAGATGCGCGGCTTCCTTCCTCCGAAGGCGGTGCATTCGCCGAAGATTGCATGGCCGCCATTCTCCGAAGTTCCGCGCGGCCCCGATGGCCGCATCCCCACCATCCCCCGAAACCTGGCGATTTCCAACACCCGCTCGTCGCCATTTCGCTTCCGAACCCAAAATGGCCCTTCTAGGGGGATGGCTTTCATCAGGGATTTTCGGAAAATGTTCATGAAGGGGTAGGAGGAGGGCTACGCATGCGCCACGAGAAGCGTTGCGGGGCGCGGGAGGGCTACGCGAATGCGACGGGGCGGTAAAAGGGCTACCCGTACGCGGCGGGCGGAAGGAAGGCGAGCTATGGGGAACGCATCCAACAAAGGTTGTGACCGCGCCAGCGCTCGTGCCGGCGTCAGCGACCGTGCTGGCGGCTGCATTTCCCCGCGCAAACGCATCCGCGGGCTCGACCAATTCCGCCGAACCGTGCTCGAGTACCCCTTGGTGTGCCTTGTGGTCGGTTTGTACTGGACTTGGCAGATATCCTTCTTCCAGAGCACTTCTGCGCCGATTGCGCGCAGCGACTTTCTGTTTCCCCAATGCGTGCTTTTGGCGGCGGGCATCGTGACTTACGGGGTTGCCTGCGTCGCACGGTCTTGGTTCGCGAAAGCGGCCAGCCACTCCGGTTATTTGGTGCTGCTTGCGCTGGGAATGGCGGCGAGCACGTTGGGCGTCAGCTCCATGGGAGCCGACATCCTGGCACGCGACGTGACCCCGGTCGTAGGGTTCGTTTCATCGGGGGCCATGGGGCTGTTCTCCGCGTTGTTCATTGTGGAGCTCGGACGTATCTTCTCCCAGTTGGGAACTGCCTTTGCGCTATCCTGCGGCATTGTGGGCACCATCGTCGGTACCGTGCTTTTCGGATTGGCTTCTTTGCTTCCGAACGCGTGGAGGGACTGCCTGATATGCGCTTTGCCGCTTGCCTTCATCGGCGTGTTCGCAGTGTCAAAGAAACGATGCATGACGCCGCGCTTCTACTCGTGGGGGCTGGACAAGCATCTGAAAACGCCGCGGAAGCTGCTGCTGACCAGCGCGGCCCAAGGTTTGGGACTGGGACTGATGACCAGTCTGTTCGCGTCCTCGAGCTCGGATTCGGGGCTAGCGGTCCAGGCGGCGGCCTTCCTCATCGGTTCCTTCCTGCTGTTCGCGACTGCCACTTGGATGCATCTGGACTTCAACCACCTGATGTATCAGATTGGGTTTCCGCTCATGGGGCTGGGTTTCTTGGCGAATGCTACGCTTCCGGGCGATCTGTATGTGGGCCCGTTTCTGTTCTCGGTGGCCCATTGCTTCGTCTACACGATCATGACCTGCATAAACGCCCATTTCACCCACGACCTGAAATGCGCGCCGGGTTGGATCGTGTCTCTGACGACGCTGGCGCTTATGGCGGGGCAGCTTCTGGGTATTCTCGCGGGAATGGTGGCGCCCGCTGCCCTTCCGCTGTCGGAGGTTGTCGCGTTCGTCATGCCCACCGTTGCGCTGCTGTTCGTAAGCGGAAGCAACATGATATCCGGTTGGGGAGCCATTGCGCCAAGCGAGCGCCCCTCGAACGACGAGGCACTGTTTTCCCAGATTGCAAGCGAGTATCGCCTTACGCCCCGCGAGCTCGAGGTCACCCAGCTGCTGGCGCGCGGTCGCAACAAGCGCCATATCAGCCAGGGGCTCAACCTGTCCGAGGAAACCGTGAAAACGCACATGGGCAACATCTACCGCAAGCTGTTCGTCCACACCCAGCAAGAGCTCATCGACCTGATCGAGAAGGAGCGCCTTTCCATGCTGGAAGGCTGAGGCGGCTTCGGTGGCGAAGGGTGGCGGCTTTCTGAATTTGTGGGCGGAATGGGCGTTCGGTAAGCTGAAGCGTCATAATGGCAGGCAGTGAAAACGGCTTGCAGCGCGAGACGCGGGCGTGTGACGCTGGGCTGTAGCATGCAGAGCGGACATGCGGCGCTGAATTGCAGCGTTGAGCACGCGCGAAGGTGCGCGATGCCTGGTTGGGAAAGGACGGAACCTATGATTTACCGGCAGTTGCTCGATTTGTTCGACATTCTTGACAGCCCGGCGGCTAGCGGGCAGGCGGTGGTCGACTACTTCCGCGCCATCGATCCCGAATGCGACGCGGAGACCTACCGGCTGGAGGGCCACAAGGGGTCCACGGACATGGTGCGCGTGCGCATCCCCGGATCGCGCGGCCGTGCGACCGGCGGCGACGCCCCTACCATCGGGTTGTTGGGGCGGCTGGGCGGTTTGGGCGCGCGTCCCGAACGCATCGGCTTCGTGTCCGACGGCGACGGCGCCTTGTGCGCGCTGGCCTGCGCCGCGAAGCTGCTGGACATGCGGGTGAAGGGCGATGTGCTTCCCGGCGACGTGTTCGTGTCCACCCACGTGTGCCCCCATGCGCCCACCGCGCCCCACAAGCCCGTTCCGTTCATGGGCTCGCCGGTCTCCATGGCCGAGGTGAACCGCGAGGAGGTGGCTGGCAGCGCTGTGGCCGCAACTGCCAACGCCGCCGAAGTCGCCGCGGCCGACGCCGTCGCCGACGCGAAGGGCCAGTGGCCGCTGGACGCCGTGCTGTCCGTGGACACCACCAAGGGCAACCGCATCATGAACCATCGCGGCTTCATGATCTCGCCCACGGTGAAGGGCGGCGTCATCCTGCCCGTGGCGGACGACCTGGTCACGCTCATGGAAATCGTCTCCGGTCGCCCGGCGCGCACCTTCCCGCTGTCCCTGTTCGACATCACGCCCTACGGAAACGGGCTGTACCACCTGAACTCCATCCTGCAGCCGGCGACGGCCACCTACGCGCCGGTGGTGGGCGTGGCCGTCACCACCGAGTCCACGGTGCCCGGATGCGCCACGGGGGCCACGCACTTCGAGGACGTGGCCGAGGCAGGCACGTTCATGATCGAGGTGGCGAAAGCCTTCGGCGCGGGCGACTGCCGCTTCTACGACCCCGACGAGCTGGCCCTGTTCCACGAGCGTTACGGCCAGTTTACCGTGCTGCAGGGCATGGGCGCTCTCCCGGCGGAGAACCCCGACGCCTAGGGAAGGACGCTTGCAGCGGCAGGAGTCGCCGTTTGGTAGAATCGTCGTTTGAAGCAGGGGAAATTGGTAGAATCGACGTTTCCGCGCCCCAGATTTGGTAGAATCGTCAACTTTTTCAGCCGACCTGGGGAAACGGTTTTGAAAACGACGATCCTACCAATTTTCCGCGCCGAAAACGACGATTCTGCCAAACCATGAGGTTTGCGAAAAGGAAGGAATCGGATGGACCAGGGATTGTTGAACCGGGCGCAGCGGATTATCGCCGTCAACCTGGCGTTGCAGCCACAGGAGTCGCTGCTGGTGGTGGCCGACGACATCACGCGTGAGATCGGCAAGCTGTTCTACGACGCGGCGGAGGCCATGGGTCGCGACGTGCAGCTGATTATCATGCGCGAGGGCAAGGTGGCCGGCGAGGAGCCTCCTGCCGTGGTGGCGGCCGCCATGGCCGCGGCCGACGTGGCGCTGTGCCCTACCAGCAAGTCCATCACGCACACCCAGGCCCGCATCAACGCCGCAGCCCAGGGGACCCGCGTGGTCACCATGCCCGGCGTGACCATGGACATGCTGCGCGAGGGGGCCTCCTGCGCCGACTATGCCCAGGTGGAAGCCAGAACCGCCCGAGTTACCGCCATGCTTTCCGAAGCCAGCACCGCCCGCATCCTGAAGGACGGCCACCAGATGGTGCTGTCGCTGGCCGGCCGTCCCGGCGTCTCCAGCCCTGGCATCTACCGCACTCCCGGCGCCTCGGGCAACTTCCCCTCCGGCGAGGCTTACATCGCCCCAGTTGAGGACGGCGCGAACGGAACCATGGTTGTGGACGGCTCCATGGTGGGCATCGGCGCCCTCGCTCCCGGCTGCCCGCTCACGCTCACGGTGGAAAACGGCCGGCTTACCTCCATCGAAGGCGGCGACAACCTGGGGCCTTACGTCGACCGGCTGCAGGTGCTGTTCGCGAAGCCGGAGAACGGGACCATCGCCGAGCTGGGCATCGGCACCAACGAACGGGCGCGGCTGTCGGGGATCATCCTGGAGGACGAGAAGCTCTACGGCACGGTTCACCTGGCCTTCGGCACCAACGCCTCGTTCGGCGGCGTCACCCATGCCGACTGCCACTACGACGGCATCATCCTGAAGCCCACGCTGTACCTGGACGACAAGCTGGTCATAAAGGACGGCGAGTTCGTGGCCTAAGGGAGACGGCGGAGTCTGCGACCGACCCCCCTCCCTCGGTCTTTTCTTTGCCCGAAGACACGCAAGGAAATGTACACTTTGGGGATGCGGAAGTGTACATTTCCCCGCACTTTCGTATTGTTACCCGATTTTTACCTGGGACAACGGAAAAACGTCATCTTGCGTCAGTGGGAAATGTACGGTCGTAGTGTACATTTCCCCGCAGAAGGTGTCTCCGGGTTTCGCTGGTTGAGTGGGCAAGCTGCCTGTGCTAGGTGTTTTAGTCGTCGTATCCGCGTGCCTGCGCTTGGTAGTCGCGGATGGCATCGTTGCGCGTAGCGGCATGCTCGTCTAGGGCGACGTTGGCCATGTGCTCCATGCGGAAATCGACGAACGATTCCGTATCGTCGTCCCAGCAGGTGAGGAAGTAGCTGTCTCCGCAGCAGACGATGGCTACCGGCGTCAGCACGCAATGGCCGTTGTGCCCGGCGTTGCGCCGGCAGCGCTCGTAGTCCGCGTCATTCTGGGCCGACGGGTCGTAGTCGAACACCAGCTTTCGCTTCGCAGCGAAGGCCCGATGGACCGCATCGACGTTATTCAGCACGCTTTCGCTTTTCCGCTGCACGCGCTCGGCCACGTGGATGCGCCGGGAGAGCATGGCGCGCTGCGGCTTCGGCGCCAGACCTTTGAGGCCTCTGATCAGCGCGTCGGCCTGTCGCTGCGTGATATGACGGCACGACTGCACGACATCGGCCATCAGCTCCAGCTCGGCCATGGTGAAATTGCGCTTTACGATGGCGTACTGCACGGGATTGCGCTGGAACGTCCGAACGTCCAAGCCGAATTGGCGCAGCAGGTCGATGTCGCGGTAGACGCTCTTGCGCTCCGCTTGGATGCCTTGCTCGCCCAGGCGCTGGATGATGTCGTTCATGGAGAGGCCACATGTGGCGTCGGTTTCGTCCTGCAGCATCTGCATGATGCACAGCAGCTTCAGCTTTGCCTGCGAATTGGCCGTCATCGCCTGTCCCTCCGCTTCGCTCAAGTCCAACGGGTCGAAACGGCAGCCTGGTGGGGGCTGCCGATGCACCTGGGTCGAAGGCTTCGGCGCTTGCGGCAGGGCGATACCCTCGGACGCTTCCGCATCGTCGGGTGGCCTGGCGTTCCATCGTCTGGAGACGCCGGCGCCTTCAAGCGCTTCTGCACCTTCCGCATCGTCGGACGTTTCACGCTTCGGCGTTGGGTGCCTTCGCGCGTCGCATCCTCGGATGCCTCCACGGCGCTAAACTGATTGGGCTCTCGGGCGTACCTCGCAGCACGCCGGCTCGGCAAAACGAGAGCTTTTGTCCGCGCATTGTAATATGTTGCGCAACAATATGGCTATTCGTTTTTTCGCATACTGGTTATTTAGAGCCGAAAGCTCATAATTCTTTCAGGTTGCATTTAACTGTGGGCGCGCTTGTGCAGAGAATTTCCCCGAGATGCTTCAAGGAGGGGAGTGAGGAGGACTTGCCGCACCCTTGCGACCATGGTTCGATCGGGCCGGCTCATACTGTAATAGGGCGAGCGCCATCCCAAACCGCATAAGCTCGCCGCGGCGAACCACCACCTGGCCCTTCCCCCCCGAGCGCCTCCCCGCGGCGCCGCTCGGGGGGCGAAGCCGGTTCCCAAGCTGAAATTTTTTCCAAAACGGAGGGGAAATCGGAAAGTAGCCCTGCGCCTCCCCGCATTCCACAAAGGGGGATTTAAGAGACAATTTGCACTTTTTCGTTGCGAAGAGGAGGGGGTGCGAGGTCCTCGAGGAGACGCAGGGACGCGAAGCCCCTGGTGCGGCGCGCAAGGGAGAGAAGCCCCGAGGAGACGCGGGGACGAAAAGCTCCCGGTGTGGTGGCCGGGTACGCGGAGTTTGGGTGGGAGGCGGAAAACGAAAAGCTCCCCGGCGGGGAGCTTGCGAGTTTATGGTACCCGGAGTGGGACTCGAACCCACACACCTTGCGGTATCGGTTTTTGAGACCGACGCGTCTGCCATTCCGCCACCCGGGCGCGTAACGAAACACTATAAACCAACCTGCTGAATCTTGGAAGGGGGAATTGAGCCGCTCGGAGGGAAACCGTCAGATGGCGGTCGAAGCGTTGAAGTGTGGAGAAGGGGGGAAGAGCGGGGTCGGGGCAGTAGAAGGG
>DBFAWQ010000102.1:0-3101 GCA_048242115.1 Eggerthellaceae bacterium | reverse complement strand
GCGCCGAGGCCGCGCGCACGCTGAAGCTGGAGGGGGCGGTCATCGCGGGGAAGCTGGCCGTGGTGGCGCTCATGGCGGCGGCGGGGTCGCTTGCCACGGGGCTGTTCGTCTACGTTGTGGCGTCGGTGCTGTGGGGCCTGTGGAAGCGCTTCGGCGGGTGCCTGTTCTACGTGGCCATCCCGCTCGCCCTGTTCGGCGCGCCGCTCATCTTCCTCATCGCCCCGCGCGACGGAGCGCTCACGGGAGCGCTGCTCCTGGCGTTCTTGTTCGCCGCGCTGTTCGACTACAGTAACGTGAAAAGCACTTACGGCCAGTGGCGCGCCGCGGGCGGCAGCTTCGGAGGCGGCGGGAAGGCGTGATGGTATACTGGGGCGCCTGCGCGCCGCGCGCCGGCGAGGAGGGCCGGTTCGCGCCGGCTGGCCGGTCGCTGCGGGCGAAGGCATGCGGAAGCCGCGAAAGGAGGGGCGGGTCGTGAAGAAGGCGCTTCTTTTGGTGCTGGCCATCGTGGCCATGTGCTTCCTCTTGGCCAACATGGACTACCTGAACAGCTTCGTGGACACGCTGCAGACCGGCGCGCTCATCCCGCTCGTCGTCTCGGTGGTGCTCATGCTCGCCCGCCACCTGGTGCAGGCCGCCTCCTACGACGCCGCCTTCGAGGCCGTGGGGCACGCCACCGGCTTCTGGCACAACGTGGTGCTCATCTTCTCGCTGGTGTTCATCAACACCTTCTGCCTGTTCTCCGGGGCCACCGGCGTGGCCTTCATCATCGACGACGCCCATCGGCGGGGCTGCGACGCGGGCCAGTCCACCTCCGGCGCCATCCTCTCGCAGATCGGCTACTTCGCCGCGGTGTTCGTCATCTCGGTCATCGGCTTTCTCACCATGCTCATCTCCGGCGACATGAACACGCTGTTCCTCATAGGCGGCCTAGCGCTGGCGGGGGTGCTGGTGGGGCTGTCCAGCTTGTTCGTGGTGGGGCACCGCCGCCCGAGCGTGCTGTACAAGCTGTTCGGCTTCGTGGAGCGCGCGGTCAACAAGGTGCTGCGCGTGGCGAAGCGCTCGCTTTCGCCGGGCTGGGGCGAGAAGACGGCCACGTCGTTCAAGGAGTCCGCGAACATCCTTGCCAGCAACCCCAAGGGCACCGTCGTCTGCATCGCCTACGCGGCGTTCTCGGCCATCCTGAACATGGCCTGCCTGGTGGCCATCGGCTACGCCTTCGGTTTCGACAACGTCTCGGCTCTCATCGCCGCCTTCTCCGTGGCGGCCATCTCGGTCATCTTAAGCCCCACCCCCCAGGGCGTGGGCGTGGTGGAGGCCGCCATCACGGCCATCCTCACGGCCGCCGGCTGCTCGGTGGCCACGGCCGCGGCAATCGCGCTCGTGTACCGCGGCATCATGTTCTGGGTGCCCTTCTGCATCGGCGCGCTGCTGCTTTCCCAGTCGGGCTTCTTCGCCGAGAAGAAGGACGCATCCCGGGAGAAGAAGGACAAGGACACCGCGTGGCTTCTGGGCACGCTGGTCATGATCGTGGCCCTGGTGAACCTGGGAATCGCCATCATCCCCCAGACGTTCACCCCCTTCACCGTGCTTACTGACTGGGTGAACGTGAGCGGGCTGGTGGCTGGCCCCATGGCCGTGGTGGGCAGCCTGCTCCTTCTGGTGGTGGCCGTGGGGCTGATCTTGCGCTACCGTACGGCCTGGGCCGTTTGCGAGACCATGCTCGTACTGATAGCCGGCGGCGAGCTGCTGTTCGAGAACACCTGGGAGGCCGGGGTGGCCGTGGCGCTTCTGTCCGTGTGGCTGTTCGTGAAGCGCCGCGCTTTCGACCGTCCCATCGTCCCCGGCGAGTCGGCTCCGCGCTTCGCCGAGGAGTACCAGGAGCAGACAGGGCGGGTGCGGGCCGCGTGGAAGTCGCTTGCGGGCCGTCGCGGGCTTTCGGGGGGCGAGTCGGGGGCGTCCCCGAAGCGGGACGTGAAGGCCGCGGCAGCCTACGTGGGACGGCGCGCTCGGGAGCTGTCCCAGGAGCGCGATAGGGCAAGCAGCCAGGTGA
Source organism: Eggerthellaceae bacterium (assembly GCA_048242115.1). GTDB lineage: Bacteria > Actinomycetota > Coriobacteriia > Coriobacteriales > Eggerthellaceae > Xiamenia. The sequence continues at coordinate 1,051 of DBFAWQ010000102.1, read as the reverse complement.
AGGCCCTGGTGCTGGTGTCGACCTCCTCCGAGGCCGCGTCCGGCGCGCAGGCGCCCGGAGACGGCGATGGGTCCCAGGCCCGCATAGAAGAGACGGCCGGCGGAAAATCCCAGGCTGGCGCAAAGGCGTCCGATAAGGGCAAGTTCCGGGCCGGGGCGAAGGGGACCGACGGAGACGACGGGGAGGAAGCCCGATGACCCTTGCGGATACGCTCGACATGCGGGTGGATGCGCTCGAGCGCGAGCACGTGGAGATGTCCATGCCCATAACGCCCGCCATCTACCAGGCCTTCGGCTACGTGCACGGCGGGGCCACGCTGGCCCTCATCGAATCGGCTGCCAGCTTGGGCAGCCACGGATATGCCGCCGAGGACGAGATCCCCTTCGGCGTGGGCATCGACGTGCGCCATCGCCACAGCGCGCAGAGCGGCCGACTGCATGCCGTGGCCGACTTGGACCGCATCGAGCCGTCGTCCAAGGTGGGGCGCAAGCTCTTCTGGAACGTGCGGGCCTTGGACGATGCGGGAGAGGTGCTCTCGGAGGGCGTGTTCGTGGCGAAGATCGTGCCCAAGAGCTACGTGGGGTACGCGGGGTAGGCCGCAAAGTTGCGGGAAGGTTGTGGAAGCGGCGCGCAGGATGTCGTTTTTCCCTGCGCACGGCAGGCGATGTGCTATGATTGCCTGCGCTGCCGAAAGGTGGCCAGCGGGATGTGGCTCAGCTTGGTAGAGCGCTGCGTTCGGGACGCAGAGGCCGCAGGTTCAAATCCTGTCATCCCGACCAGGGAATAAAGGGGATGTTCTTTGTGTGCGAAGTGCATCCCCTTTCTGCATCAGGGCTCCGCATCGGATAGGCCGGTCGGAGGGGGAAGGGGCTAACGTTCGCCTCTACCCGGCGAGTGCTTGGAGGACAAGGCATGAAATTTTTGGGCATGGGCGTTCCTGAACTTCTCATCATCCTCGTGGTGATCCTGCTCATCTTCGGCCCGAAGAACCTTCCCAAACTCGGCAGCGCCCTCGGCAAGACCGTCAAGAACCTGCGCGACGGAATGGGCG
>DBFAWQ010000101.1:0-13588 GCA_048242115.1 Eggerthellaceae bacterium | reverse complement strand
GGCCACAAGCGAGCTGATGGGGCGCGCCCACACGAAGGGCAGCACGATGAGGATGATGAGGGTAAGGCCGGGTCCCGCCGAGGGGATGATCTCCTCGATGCCGAAGGCGCCGGCGGACACCAGGCAGAACAGCATGAACGCGATGCCCAGCGAGCTGATGTTGCTCTTCCGCAGGTTGCTTATGGAACCGTGCGGAGGATGCGGGGGAAACGGGTCGGGCGCGCCGAGCTGGGCTTCGGCAACGCTTACGGAAGCCTCGAAGGCTTCGAAGGAAAGGCTGGTGGCTCCATCGGGGGGCTTTGCCGCCCCATCGGGAGGCTGCTCGTCGACAGACAAGGTGAACCACCCCTTTCCGTATCACTCCCCTGCAGAGATTCGTCCGACATCCCAGGCGCGCGCCGAAGCGCCCCGCGCACGCACCGACCGCCAAGGCGCAGCGGCCGCGCCTGCCGCGCCAAGGTGCCGCAAGCGCACGCACCGCGCCAGAAGGCGCAACGATGAAGTGTATACGAAACGGAAGCGCGCAAGGCCCACAGTTCCCGAATCCCCCATATTCCCCGCCCATCGGCGCGCACGACATAAGCGCGCGAAGCGAAATCGTGCATAACCGGCTCCCTCGCGCACCTTTCCCGACAAGGCCACCGATTATGTACGATGCGCAGCAGCCCTATACCCGCACCTTGCCTGCCAGGACGGCTCGGTAGTCGGCCAGGTTCTTGCGCAGCAGGGCGGGGATGTCCAGGCCGTAGGGGCAGCGGGTCATGCAGACGCCGCATTCGGTGCAGTCCCCCACAAGTTCCATGTTCGCCTGCCATTCGGGCGAGAGCCATGCCTCGGACGGGGCGCGGCGGATCATGAGGGACATGCGGGCCGCCTGGTTGATGGGAATGCCCACGGTGCACGGGGCGCAGTAGCCGCAGCCGCGGCAGAAGCCGCCCGCCAGCTGGGCGCGCTCGGCGGCGAAGAACGCCTCCATCCCGGGGGTGACCTGCGGCGTGTCGCCCATGAACGCCAGCCACTGCTCCAGCTCGGAGGCCCGCTGCACGCCCCAGATGGGGAGCACGTTCGGGTACCCAGTCATGAAGGCCATGGCCGCCTCGGCGTTGGTGATGAGGCCGCCGGCCAGCCCCTTCATGGCGATGAAGCCCACGTCGTTGCGGGCGCAGCTTTGCACCAGGGCGATCTCGCGGACGTCGGCCAGATAGCTGAAGGGAAACTGCAGCGTCTCGTACAGGCCGCTCTCCGCGATCTCCTCGGCCACGGCAATCAGGTGCGCGGTGATGCCGATATGGCGGACGAGCCCCTGGTCGCGGGCTTCCATCAGGCACTCGTACATGCCCGTGCCGTCGCCGGGCCGGTAGCAGCGGGGCACGCAATGGAGCTGGTAGAGGTCCACGTAGTCGGTCTGCAGCTTTTGCAGCGAGGTCTCCAGGTCGTGCCAGAAGCCGTCGGGGGTCAGCGCCATGGTCTTCGTGGCGATGGCCACCTGATCGCGCACAGGCCCCAGGGCCTTGCCCACCCGCTCCTCGCTCGTGGTGTAGGCGCGCGCCGTGTCGAAGAACGTCATGCCGCCCTCGAAGGCCCGCTCGAGCAGCGACACCGCCTCGGCCTCCGTGCAGCGCTGGATAGGCAGCGCCCCGAACGCGTTCTGCGGCGTTACGATCCCCGTCTTCCCCAAGACCACCGTGTTCATGCCATGCCCCAGCCTTCCCTATCGTCCCAGCTCACGGGCAGCCTGAGCAGCTACGTCGGTGAAGCCCTCGCTGTAGGCGGAAGGCACCACCACCATGGAACCGTTCTCCTTCACGCTGTCGTAGACCAGGTTCATCGTACGCAGCTTCAGCGCCGCCTCGGGCTGGCCGTAGACCTCGGCCGCCTCCACGTACAGCTCGGAGATGTCGCGCTCCACCTCGGCCAGGATCACGCGGGCGTCGCGCTCCCGCTCCGCCTGGGCCTGCCGGGCCATGGATGCCTGCAGCTCCTTGGGAATCACGATGTCGCGGATCTCCACGGACACCACGGCGATGCCCCACTCGTCCACCTTCTCGGAGATGATGCGCTTGAGCTCCTCGTCCAGGTAGGTGCGGCGCATGGCGATCTCGGACAGGCTGATCTGGCCGATCACGTCGCGCATGGCCGTCTGGGCCGCCAGCGATATGACGGCCTCGTAGTTCTGCACTTCCTTGCACGCGCGCTCCACGTCCATGACCACCCAGAACAGCACGGTGTCCACGTCCACGGGCACCAGGTCGGACGAAAGCGTTTCCTCGGCCTCGAAGGATATGGTGCGCACACGCTGGTCCACCTTGGCCGCTTCGGATTCAACGATGGGGATGGTCAGGTAGATGCCCGGCCCCGCGATGCGGTTGAACCGACCGAAGCGCATGATGACGGCGCGCTCCCATTCGAAGGCGATGTGCACCGCGTTCGCGCACAGAAAGCCCGCCACGCAGGCCAGGGCAATCGTGAAGATGCTCACGTGCTCCCAGGTGGCCGCCAGCACGGCCACGGCCGGCACCAGGAACACGACAGCGGTGAACAGCAGCGCCCCGGCGCGGGAGGTGGTGGACGTCTGCACGCCCAAATCGTCGGCCATCTTCTGCGTCTTGGCCGACGCGCGGCCGCCCTTATCCCTGCTCATCTCCGTCCTCCGTTGCATCCGTGCGGCTGCGCCGCCGCTCCACGCGCTTCGTCACCTGGTTCACCACGTCGTCCAAGGGTACGCCCAAGTCCAGGCACTGGTTGATCATGAGGTCGATGACCACGTCGGCCGGCGAGTCCTCCACCAGCGTCTCGGGACGCCCCAGCTCGTTGACGAAGGTGCCCTTCCCCCTCCGCGACATGAGGTAGCCGTCGTGCAGCAGGCTCAAGTACACCTTGTTCACGGTGTTGTAGTTGATCTTCAGAGAAATGGCCAGCTCGCGCACCGTGGGAAGCTTGTCGCCGGGCCTGTAGTAGCCCGACGTGATCAGGTACACGATGCGGTTCTTCAGCTGCAGCCAGATGGGCGTTGAACTGCTTTCGTCTATCTCGAAGGCATCCTCCACCGGCTGCTAGTCCTTTCATCGGAACCGCCCGACCCTACAGGCCTGCAAACATGAACGCGGACAGGTGGACGCCGGCGCCAATGACGCAGTAGCGAAGCGACAGGCCGCCTACCAGAATGCAGACACCGATAATAGCATAGGGGACGAGGCTTTTCGGAGGCACCAGCGAAAACACCAGCCCCAGAACAGGAGGGGCGACAAGACCTACGCCCACGAACCCGGCCCAGAACATGGGGGCGTACGTTCCGGAAACAAGCTCGTAAAGCGAAGCCGTTGCCGCCTCGCCAGAGGAAAACGCAAGGGCGACACCCATTGCGATTACCACGAACAGTTCGGCCGCGGCGATGGCCGAGTCGGCGCGCAATGCCAGCGATACCGGCACCGCCAGCCGATGGGCATCCCAAAACACCACCGCGCCGATGAGCAGCACCGCGCCCAGGCCCGTCGCGCAGGACGACAGGGCGAAAAGCACCGGCAGCAGCGGGGTGTTCCACAAGGGAACCGACGGCATAAGGCACAGCAGCACACCCGTGTACACCATCACCACCAGCGAAAGGGCCAAGGACACCCAGCGCACGGCAGCCGCGATCTTTACCGCCCGAGACCCCGGCGCCACCCCCTTCCCCTGATTCCAGGCAAGAAACGCCACGCAGCCGATGAACGCCGACAACGTGAGAGCGCCCACCGATATGGCCGAGAACGTCGGCCTGAACAGCAGCAGATGGGCATGATCCAGGCTGGGAAGGTCGCCGAGCAGGCAAGCAGTGCCCGCAAGGGAGCACAGCAGGCTCGTCAGGAGCATCGGCATGGCCATGCGCCGCTCGACCAGGGCGGAAACCTGCAGGTTGCGGAAGCGGGCACGTCGCAGAAGGGCCATCATGAGCGTCCCCATGAAGTACGTTCCCGACCCCACCCCGCCGAGGAACAGATACCAGACTATGAGCTCGTCGAAGAGCATGGCATCCCCTTTTGCCTGCCAGCCGCACTCGCACCCACCCTGCAAGGGACCGCCCGAGCGCATTTCGTTCGCGCCCAGGGCGGCCCCACTACAGTTTCAAGCTACTTCACATAGTACACGTTTGGCTCGGTGCCAGCATCCTCGAGCAGACGGACCGCCTGCTTGCCAGCAAGGAATTTGCTCACGTCGCTGTTGGGGTCGTCAAGGTCGCCCCAGAAACGAGCGCGGGCTGGGCACAAGTCCATGCAGGCCGGAGCTTCGCCGCGATCCACGCGATTGGCGCAGCCGGTGCACTTCCCCACGGTACCCTGCTTGTGAGCCGGGGCGTCCCAGTCGCCCACCGCAAAGTCCATAGAGAACGTTGGCTCGCTCTCGTAAAGCGTACGCACGCCGTAGGGGCAGGCGGCGATGCAGGAACCACAGCCGATGCAGGTGTCGGCGTCAACGGTAACGATTCCATCCTCCCGTTTGAACGACGCGCCGGTCGGGCACACGTCCACGCAGGCAGGCTTGTCGCAATGCTGGCAGTTGACCGGCCAGTAGTTCATCTCAAGGTTGTTGGGATAGGTGCCGCTGGCGGTATCGGGCGCTTCGCCGCCTTCGCTGCGGACGTTGTTCCACCACACCTCTTCTGGCAGGTTGTTGCTCATCTTGCAAGCGACCGAGCAGGTGTGGCAGCCGATGCAACGGGCGACATCAATAGCCATTCCGAATTTCATAACGTCCCCCTTAGGCTTTCTCGATCTCGATGAGGGCATCGAAGAAGCAGTTGTTCGGCGTGAACGGATTGAATGCACGAGAGGTCAAGTTCGAGTAATGACCCTTCTTGAACTGGTCTTCCTCCCAGCCCTTCGGCGCAATTACCATACCGGGGCGAGCACCCGGGTGGATATTGGCCTTGAACACCGCCTCGCCGCGATCGTTGAAGGCGCGTACGTAGTCGCCTTCCTTGATGCCGCGAGCCTCGGCATCGGTCGGATGAATGCGGATAACCGGCTCGTTGTACAGCTCCAGCAGCCACGGCGAATGGCCCCACTGGGTATGGCACTTCATCTTGTTGCGCTCGGTAGTGAATATGAGCGGGAAGCGCTCGGCTAGCGGGTTCGCCTCGAACTCGGCCACAGTCTCGGGCCATGCCTCGCAAGGCGGCTCCCAGTAAGGCAAACGATTCTTCTCCACATCGAAGGACTGGCCGTAGACGATGTAGGGGGTCGGCGACTCGTAGTACAGGTTCAGGCGCGTAGAAGCGGTACGGAAGACGCCGCTCTCGCCATGGATGTAGTACGGCTCGCCGGAGAGGATCTTGATGACCTTCTCCTTCTTCAGGCGATCCCAGGTGATGTTGTCAGCCTTGGCCAGGTCGTTGTTCAGCGTGCCGGCCAAGTAGTCCTCGATGGTCATCTCGAAGTTCTCGATGCCCATGCCCCGGGCCAGCAAGTTGACAATTTCGACGTCGGTCTTGCTCTCATAGAGCGGGTCGATGGCCTTCTCTTGCAAAACCAGGTACGGCGAGGTCTGAGGCATGATTTCCGTTGACTCGAACCAGTGAACGCAGGGCAGCACGATGTCGGCGTAGTTGGCCGTGTCGCCCAGGCGCATATCCACAACTACCACCAGGTCGAGCATATTGAAGAGCTCGATCCAGGAGTTGCGATCGGTCTGATTGCCCAGCGGGTTGCTGACCCAGATGTAAAGGCTACGCAGATCGAAGGGCTTGCCTTCCACTTCCTTGGCCTTGACCTGCTCGAGCATGGCCGGAGAGACCGTGGTCAAGGATGCAGCGGCACCCTGCGGGGTGAGCAGCGCGGGCTTCACGTACTTCATGAGGCCGGCGTAAGTCCAGTCGTAGCCGCAGCTGGCGCCGGGACACCCGACGTTGTGAGTGATGGCAGCCATGGCGTACTGGGTGAAGTACACGCGCTCGCCGTTCACGTAATGGTCGGGGCCGAAACCCTGGTAGATGGTAGAGGGGCCTTCGGCATACATCTTCGCCAGGTCTTTGATCGTGCTCTCGGGGATGTCGCACAGCTCGGCGGCGCGAGCCACGGTCCAAGGCTTGCAGCTCTCCACCAGCATCGTATAGGCGCAAGTGACCTCGTTGCCCTCGATCTCAAAGGAGCCTTCGATCACAGGGTTGGCGATCTCTTCCACAGTGCCTACGTTGCCGTCGGCGTCGCGCACCATGATCGGGTCGACCGTGACCTCTTTGCCTGCGGCGTTGGTGGTCGTAGTGGGCTCAATGCCAATGTCGCTGCCACGCAGGAACTTGCCGTCGGAAGCCTTCACCAGGTAGGGCCCCACGGTGGAAGCCTTGATGTAGTCGGCATCGATCCAGCCGTTGTCCACAATCTCGTTGATCATGGCCATGAGCAGAGCATTATCGGTGCCGGGTCGGATGGGAACGAACACATCGGCACGGGCGGCGGACAGCGTGAAGTTCGGGTCGATCACCACGATCTTCGCGCCCGCCTCCTTGGCGTCCATGATGAAATGCCAGTTCTGAGGCTGGGCCACCGAAGGGTTCGTGCCCCACAGGAACACGTACTTCGCGTTCACGATGTCGGCGATCTCGTTGCCCAGGAAGCACTCGCCGATGCCCTCGGCATGAAGACCCGCATGGAAGTAGCAGTTGTCGTAGCAGAACTGCACCAGAGTGCCGCCCATGGCATCGCGCAAGCGGCCCGCATAGTTAGTGGCAGACACGCCGAAGTTGCCAGAGCCCGCCATAAAGGCAATAGACTCGGGACCCGATTCGCTCTGGTATTGCTTCCACTTGGTGGTAATTTCGTCAATAGCCTCGTCCCAGGTGATCTGCTCCCACTCGCCGGCGCCGCGCTCGCCCACGCGACGGATGGGCGCCTTCAGACGGTCGGGGTCGTAGATGCGCTGCAGATGAGAATGACCGCGCTGGCAGATGCGGCTGTAGGCGGGGTCGGGCAGCTTGGTGGCGGTTGTGGCAACCACCTTGCCGTCACGCACCTTCACGTCCAGCGAGCAGCCGCCAAAGCAGTTGCCGCGGCAGACGCCCTGGTAGATCTCCTCGGGCGGAGCCTGGACCGGGGCTTTCGCCGGCTTCGGTTCTGCATCAGCCTTCACGTCGGCAGCACCGTCGTCGGCGGGCGCCGGCTCCTCCGGCTTGTCCGACGAGCAGCCGACCGCCGCCAGGGCGGCAAAGCCGGCCGTCGCAGCCGTGCCCTTCAGGAACGCCCTGCGGCCGAAGCTGCGAGTTCTCGTTGCATCGTCTTTCGCCATTGTCCCTCCTCTTTCGTCGGGAGACCGTTCCGACGCCGCGAAGCCGTCGCCGAACGCCCCACCCGCCTCCGCCGGCGGAACGCCTCGACAAGCCGAGCCCCTTCGGTTCGGCACCAAGGCATCCGCAAGCTTCCGCGGGAAGGACCCTCCGACCGTTGCGCCCCCAGCGCCCAGGTCCCCCGTGCTTTCGCCGAGGACGCCTGCCGCCGCGAACGCAGCCGCCAGACGCCCCCTCAGAGTTTCGTAAACCGCGCAAAACGACATGTCGTAGAAAAGGGCACCTAGGGCTAGCTAGACCCCACCCTCTCCATGGGGCGTATATTATCATACTAATCGTATGATTGATATAGTTTTATCCTACTTATCCTATCTTGTTTGAAGATAATCAATCGCCACAAATGCCGGGTGACACAACGCTCAGCGCGAGCATCTCTGGGGGATCGCGCCCATCTTCACCCATCTTGCGCCTACAATTCGCTTTTTTGCTTTTGCAGCGGACTCACTTTGGGCTCAAATGAGGCTCAAATGAGCCTGGTGCGATATACTTTTGAGCCTACTTTGAGCCTGTTGTGAGCCTGTTGTGAGCCTGTCGGGAAGGGCAGATGCGAAAACCAAGATCTCCCCCCTCCCGACTGCGAAAACGAGCTGCTGGAGCCCTCAGCTACATCCGCAGGAGGCCATGCGCACTGCCTCTAGGGGCGACGGTCCAGGATGGCGCCGTCTCGGCCGATGGTCACCACGGACCAGGGGATGAACTTCCCGCTTTGCTGGAGCGCCTTGATGGTGGCGTTCTCCAGACCGCTGCAGCAGGGCACGTCCATGCGCAGCACCTCCACGCTGGCGATGGGGTTGTTGGCGATGATGGCCGTGAGCTTCTCGCTGTAGTCGATGTTGTCCAGTTTCGGGCAGCCGATGAGCGTGACGCGACCCGCCATGAACTCGCGGTGGAAGTTGGCGTAGGCGTAGGCGGTGCAGTCGGCGGCGATGAGCAGCTTGGCGTCCTGGAAGAACGGCGCGGTCACCGGCACCAGCTTGATCTGGCACGGCCACTGGGCGAGCTCGGAGGGGATGGGGGCATCGGGCGCCAGTGCAGCCGAACCGGGGCAGCCGCCGGCTGCCGGGACGGCAGGCGCAGCGCTCGTCGCAGTAGGCGACGCACCGGGGGCCGAAACAGGGGCAGCCGCGGACGCGGCCCCCAGGACGGCGGGGGCCGAACCGGGGCATCCACCTGCAAAGCGGCCGTCCTCCTTCGCTTCGGCGGCGGCCTTTGCCATCTGCGCCGCCAGCACCGCGGCCTCGTCGTAGGCGGCCACGTCCCGTTCCACGAAGGTGATGGCCCCGGTCGGACACGCCGGCAGGCAGTCGCCCAAACCGTCGCAGAAATCCTCACGTGCCAGGTGGGCCTTGCCGTTCACCATGGCGATGGCGCCCTCGTGGCAGGCGCTGGCGCACAGACCGCAGCCGTTGCATGCATCCTCATCGATGCGGATGATCCGTCGAAGCATGGTTCGAACCTCTTCCCGTAGAAAACCTTCAGCCCGCCCCTCCGCCGAACGCCGAAGAAGCCGGGCGCGTACTTTTCCCACAAGCATAGCGCGTCGGTCAAGGGACGGCCCGGATCCTTAACCGTTCGGTCACAAACGAACGGACCTCGTCGGGGAAACCAACCTGCCGCTGGGAAGGCCGCACAACCTACATTTCGTCCATCGCACCGACAACGCTATGACCTGGTATTATATCTAGTTTTCCCAGTTCACGAGCGAGGGATGAGATGTAGGTTATGCGATGTACAACCTACATTACGTCCACCCTAGGTCGCCCGGAACCCCGCAATCCATCACAAACCCGCGAGCCCCGCACGCGTCGGACGTGCGGGGCTCGGGCAAGGTGGCACCGAGGGGATGGCACCGCCAGGGATGGGCGCCCGAGGCCGCTGGGCAGGTGGGCACCCGGAAAGCATCAGGTCGCCACCCTACTTGTCCTGCTTAGGGCGCAGGGGCAGGCACTTCAGGCCTACCAGGAACACGGCCACGCCCAAAGCAACAACGCCCAGGGCCACGCCGAACTCCAACGGGGTCGGCCAGTAGACCAGGCCCTGGTAGGCGGCGCCGAAGGTGGAGGAGCCGATGCCCTCCAGCGTCATGGGCGTGGTGGCGAAGGGCAGGTCGATGTTCGCAATCTGGAAGCCGCCCAGCAAAAGCTGCACGCGCTTGCAGAAGATGCCCGCGATGGCCAGCAGCGACGCCGCCACGATAAGGCCGTTTTTCCGCAGGGCCGGCGTGAAGCACACCACGGCGCACAGGGCGCAACCCACGATCTCCACCCAGAAGAAGGGGGCCAACTGCCCGCTGGTCAGCATGGTCACCAGCGCCATGCCGTCGGCTCCAGGGAAGGCCTCGGTCAGCAGGTCGCAGCCGAAGAAGTACAGGTCGACGCACACGAAGGCGCCCAGCAGCTTCGCCAGCCGCACCACCTGCTCCTGCGCAAGCTTCAGGTAGCCCGCACCGCGCAGGCCGATGACCACGCACAGCACGAGCGCCGTGCCGCACACCAAAGCAGACGACACGAACCACGGGGCCAGAAGCGCCGTGTGCCACATCTCGCGGCCGGCCTGCAGGCCGAAAATCCACGCGGTCACGGAGTGCACCAGCACCGCGCACACGAGCGCGATCACGCTGATCACGCGCAGCGCCCCGGAGGACACGCGCCCGCGCTCGGCAGCCAGCTGAGCCCACAGGTACACGCAGGACAGGATGAGGTAGGTGCCCAGCACCACGATGTCCCACATGAGCGGCGAGGTCATGTTGGAGTACGCGAACAGCTCCCACAGTCGCGCAGGCTGCCCCAGGTCCACCACCACCATGCCGATGGCCGCCACGGTGCACGCCACGCTGGACCACACGGCGATCTTCGAGATGCCGCCGAAGCCCTTGATTCCGAAGGCCTTCGGCACCGAGCTGATAATCAATCCGCCTGCGGACAGGCCCACGAAGAACATGAACATGGTGATGTACAGGCCCCAGGAGCTGAGGTTGCGCATGCCGGTCTGCACCATGCCGCCGGAAAGCTGCATCATCCACAGGGCCGCGCCCGCCACGGCGATCAGCACCGCCGCGCCGATAGCCACGTTCAGCCCCATGCCGCCCCAGGTGCGCGCCTTCGCCTCGTCCCGCTCTGCGCGCCGCTCGGCAACCTTCGCCGCCTCGCGCGCACCCTCGTTGAAGTCAATCTCGTCCGACACCCCGACGTCGGAAAACTGCATATCCGTCATCAAGCTCACCCCTCCCCTAGATCAGATAGTAGACGGAGGGCTTGGTGCCCTTGTCTTCCAGCAGCTGCTCGTAGCGACGCGACGCCACCAACTGGGCGATTTCGGACTGCGGATCGTCCAGATCGCCCCAGTGGCGGGCGCGGGCCGGGCACAAATCCATGCAGGCCGGCGTCTCGCCCTTGCTTATGCGCTGATAGCAGAACGTGCACTTCTCCACCGTGTGCTTCTGATGCGCGGGCACCTCCGCGTCGCCCACGGCAAACTCGACGCTGTACTGCGGATCCTCCCAGTTGAACGACCGCACGCCGGTGTAGGGGCAGGCGGCGACGCACATGCGGCAGCCGATGCACTTGTCGTAGTCCTGGCGCACCACGCCGGTCTCCGCATCCTTGTAGGTGGCGCCCACGGGGCACACCTTCACGCAGGCCGGGTTCTCGCAGTGCTGGCATCCCATGGGCAGAAAGCGCATGGACAGATGCCCGTTCACGTTCGCCGGGGTGTCGGGCGCATCGCCGCCGTCGGTGAGCACCCGGGTCCACATGATGTTGTTGGGCACATTGTTCGCCTGCTTGCACGCGATGGTGCAGGCGTTGCAGCCCACGCAGCGCTTCGTGTCGATCGCCATTCCAAAGCGGGCCATTTACTCCTCCCCTCCCTCGTAGCGCTCCACTTCGCAGAGGAAGTCGTAGAACGCGTTGTTGTGAACGAAATCGTCCATGACCCTGCTGGTCAGGTTCTGCGCATGGCCGGAAACGTACTGGTCCTCGCGGAATCCGTGGGGGATGCACACCACGCCGGGCATGATGCCGTCGGTCACCAACGCTTTGCACACCACGTCGCCGTGGTCGTTGTAGGCGTGCACCAGATCCCCCTGGGCGATGCCGCGCGCCTCCGCATCCTGGGCGTTGATTTTCAGCAGCGGCTCGGGCTCCAGCTCGCGCAGCCACGGGGTGAAGGCGGTCTGCGAGTGCACATGGTACTTGTGGTGCTCGCTGCAACCCAGGAGCGGGTACTGCTCGCGCAGGGGATTCTCCCAGTAGGACTCGTGGGCGTTCATGTAGAAGGGACGCTTCTCGTAGTCGGCCACCTCCTGCCCGACGTTCACGCGAGGGGCAGGTTTCTCCAAGTAGAACTTCATGCGCGCCGATTCTGCCGGGCCCACCTGCATCTCCACGTGGGAGACCGGGGACAGGGGCGTGCGCACCATCTCGCCCGAGGCCAGCATGTCGTAGGTCACGCCGTACTGCTTGGTGGTCTCGCCTTCAACGATCTGCTTGATGAAGTCGGCGTCGGTCGCCCCGTTCTCGTAGACGGCGTCCATCTGCAGGGCGGATGCGACCATGCGCATGATGTCGATGTCCGACTTGCTCTCGTACAACGGGTCCACGCATTTCTGGAAGTACATGAGGTAGGGCGTGGGGCAGCCGGAGTCGTAGTCCTCGGTCTCGTACACATGCGGAACCGGAAGCACCAGGTCGGAGTACATGGCGGTGTCGGTCATGGACACGTCGGCGGTCACGACGAAGGGCACCTTCTTGAAGGCCTCTATCATCTCCACGCGCCCGCTCTCGCAGCACAGCGGATTGCCGTTGCAGCACCACAGCACCTGCAGGTCGACCGGCACCTGGCCCCACATCTTCGTCTCCAGCACCTCGGGCAGCGCCATGTTGGGGATGTTGGCCCCCAGCATGCCGTAGAAGTAGGCGGTGTAGTTCGCGATGCCGGTGAAGGGCGAGGTGTTCTGCACGATGGAGGTGCCGGGGCGCCCGTAATTGCCCGTCTGCGCGTGCAGAAGCGCGATGTTCTTGTAGTTGTGGTGCGAGTTCACGTGATGGCCCAGCCCCTGGTAGGCCAGGTTGAACACGCCGCCTTTCGCGTAGATCTCGGCGAGCTCGACGATGTCGGCCTCTGGCACGCCGGTGATCTCGGAGGCGCGGGCCGGGGTGTACTCGCCGATGTTGTCCAGGCATTCCTGGTAGCAAGTCTTGTAGGTCTTGCCGTCGGAGGCCCTATAGCTTCCCAGGATGGCGGGGCTTGCCGCGGCGTCCAGAGCCTTCACGGTCTCGTCCGCCTCGTCGAACACGGCTACGGCGTCGATGATGGTGGGCTGGCCCGTCATGGGATTCACAGGTCCCTCCACCGGCTCCACGCCGAAGGCGCTCATGCGCAGGAACGTCCCGTCGTCCTTCACCAGGAAGGGCGCCTGGGTGGACGTGCGCAGAAACTCGGTGTCCTGCAGGTCGTTTTCGGCGATATGGTTGATCATGGCCAGCATCATGGCCCCGTCGGTGCCCGGCCGGATGGGGATGTACCAGTCGGAATGAGCCGCGCAGGGGCTGAACTGCGGGTCGATGGTGATCAGCGGCACCCCGGCCTCGCGGGCGTCGCACACGTAGTGCCATGCGTGCACCGCCGCCTCGTCGGGGCGGCCGCCCCAGGCGACCATGGTCTTGGCGTTCACCACGTCGTCGAAGGAGTTGCCGTTCTGCCCGAACGTCAGCATCTGCATCTGCATCTGGGCGTAGTCGGAGCACGCCCCGAACACCGTGCCGCCGATCGCGGTGAGGAAGCGCCCGTAGGCAAACGACATGTAGCCGCCGGTGGCGCCGTTGAGCACGCCGTAGGACGCGTAGGACGACATGACGCCGATGGAGGTGCCTCCGTGCTCGGCCAGCGCCGCGCCCATCTTCTCGGCAATCGTGCCGATGGCCTCTTCCCAGCTGATGCGCTCCCACTGGCCCTCTCCGCGCTCCGTGCCTTCCGCGCGCTTCATCGGGTACTTCACGCGGTCGGGATCGTACTGGCGCTGGGCCTGGGTGTAGCCCTTCACGCACAAACGGCGCCAACCCTCGTCGCCTTCCGGATACTCCATGGCGGCCACCTTGACCACCTTGCCGTCGCGCACGGTCACCTTCTGGTGGCACTTGCTGCCGCAGTTGCCGCGGCACGCGCTATGGAAGTACTGCTCCTGCGGCTCCCCTTCGGCATGGGCCGCATCCATCGCGCAGCCGGCCAGGGACGTCCCCGCCCCCGCCAGGGCCGCCGCACCCGCGGCAACCC
>DBFAWQ010000100.1:0-5875 GCA_048242115.1 Eggerthellaceae bacterium | reverse complement strand
CGACTCCTTCCTGTCCGCCGCCTCGTTCCAGGAGACCACCAAGGTGCTCACGGACGCGGCCATCGAGGGCAAGGTCGACCATCTGGCCGGCCTGAAGGAGAACGTCATCATCGGCAAGCCCATCCCCGCCGGCACGGGCCTTCCCCGTTACCGCGACGTGCGCCTCACCTACAAGGGCAAGCCGGTGACCCCCATCACCTCCGACGCGCTGCCGGACTTCGCCCCCGACGCTTTGCGCGACATCGAGGAGCTGCTGCCCCAGCCTCAGGACTGGTCGCTCGACGGCGACGGCTACCTGTCGATGAGCGGCGGTTTCGGCAGCTATTACCCCGGGCTTTCCCTGGGGCACCGCGGGCCGCAGCTGTCCGACGAGGACGCGCGCCTGTACATCTACGACGATCTGGGCGTGTCCCAGCGCTGGGCCAACAAGTTCTCGGAGGCGGGTATCGAGACCGTCGCCGATTTGGTGGGCCGCACCGAGGACGACCTGCTGCGCATCGAGGGCATCGGCGTGAAGGCCATCGAGGAGCTGAAGGAGGGCCTGGAGGCGCACAATCTCATGTACGTCATCGAGGACGACCTGTCCGCTTCCAGCGACGACATGTCCCAGCTGCTGGACATGGTGTTCAGCCCCGACGACACCATCCTCATCGGCGGCACCGAGCCGCCCACCTTCAACACGGAGGGCGAGGACATGCTGGGCGAGGCGCTGCCGCCGCGGTCCTACCAGCGCAACCTGGAGGAGCTGGACGCGCTGCTGGGCTCCATGGGCAGCCTGGGCTCCTTCGGCTTCGGCATCACCAGCCGCGAGGACGAGCAGGCCAGCAACGAGCGCATGAGCAACGGCGAGGAGTAGGCGCCTGATTCGGGCCTGCGGTTTTCGCTGAAGCATTCAAGGGGGCGGTCTTCGGGTCGCCCCCTTCGTTTCGGATGGGGCAGCCCGCACAGTCGGAGACCGCGCGGGCTTTTCCGTTCGAGGGGCCCGATTATGCGGGCTGCGGTAGCGACGCCCGTGCCGACGGCGGTCCAATACGGCGTTGTTTTCAAGACGGCCCGCTACCACCTTCGGCCGTGGGGTATCATGGCGGGGCCGGCAAAGTCCGAACGCGGGCGGCGCTTCGAGAGAGGGGCTGCCTATGGAGATGATCTTTGAAGTCCTGAACGTGTTGGCGATGGTCTCGACCATCGCCGCCTTCATACTCGAAGTATGGAAAACATGGAAGGAGTATAAGCGCGAGGATGCCGCGGGAGAAAAAGAATAGGGGCCAGTAGCCGCTGACCCCTAATCCTAAAAACCTGCGCCGCCCGACCTGCCTATGGTTGCTCGGGCTTTGCCGGTGCTTGCAGTATACCATGCCGGCCGCCTAAGAGAAAGCGCTGCATACGATGGTTGACAAGACGTTCATCCCCGAAGGCGAGGCCGCGCCGACATCCCAGATCGGCACCACGATGGAGGCCCTGGCCGCCACCATCGCCGGCCGCCGCGACGCCGGCGAGGAAAGCTACACCCACCGGCTTCTGACCGGCTCGCCCGATACGGTGCTCAAGAAGGTCTGCGAGGAGTCGGTGGAGGTGGCGCTCGCCGCCAAGGACGTGGAGTCCCGGGCCACGAGCGCCATCGCGGCGTCGCTCGCCTTCCGCGCCGCAAGCGGGGGAGCGCAGGGCGAAGAGGGAGACGCGCCCCTGAGCGTGGCGCTCTCGGAGGATTATTCGCGTTCCGTGGACCATCTGCGCTACGAGGCGGCCGACGTGGTGTACCATCTGCTCGTCGTGCTGGAGCGCTACGGCATCGGCCTCGACGAGTTCGCCGCCGAGCTGAACGAGCGCATGGCCGAGGGGGAGCGTCCCGCAGGCGCCGTGCGGTTGGTGTCCGGCGCCGTGAACCGGGGGAAGTAGGCCGTTTGGCCGCCAGCTGCCGTCGGGCTGTTGCCGGGTGCGCCGGGTGGCGCCCTCTGTTTTGGGGAATACGCGGAACGAGCTTTGCTTCGGGGCGGCAGGGGTATAATGCTGCGGTTGGCGGGGGAAGGCGCCCGTCGCCTCCGCTTCGGAGAGAGAACCTATTCTGGAGGAGGCCCTATGGCCCGACTGTTCGGAACCGACGGCGTTCGCGGCTTGGCGAACGAGGAGCTCACCTGCGACCTTGCCTTCAAGCTGGGGCAGGCCGCCGTGGCTTTCCAGGGCAACACCATCCTGATCGGCAAGGACACGCGCAAGTCCGGCGACATGCTGGAGGCTTGCGTGGCCGCCGGCATCATGTCCATGGGGGGCACGGCGCTTCTGGCCGGCGTCATCCCCACTCCCGCCATCGCGCTTCTGGTGCGCGAGCTTTCCTGCGACGGCGGCGTCATGATATCGGCTTCCCACAACCCGCCCGAGTACAACGGCATCAAGCTCTTCGACGGGGCCGGCTACAAGCTGCCCGACGCCGTGGAGGACCAGATCGAGGCCTTCGTGACCGCCGGGGGCGCCGCGCCCGACGCGCTGCCCGCGGGGGATGCGGTGGGTGTGGCCATCCCCGTTCCGCAAGCTGTGGAGATGTACGTGGCCCATGCGGTTAAAACCGTGGCCGACCAGGGTATCGACCTGGCGGGCCTGAAGGTTGCCCTGGACGTGGGCCATGGCGCCTCCTGCGTGTCGAGCGCCGAGGCCCTGCGCCGGTTGGGCGCCGAGGTCGCGGTCATCAACGAGGACTACGACGGCACCGACATCAACGTGCGGTGCGGATCGACCCACCTGGAACCCCTGAAGGCCTTCGTGGCCGAGACCGGCGCCGACGTCGGCATCGCCCACGACGGGGACGCCGACCGCGTCATGCTGGTGGACGCCTGCGGAAACGAGATCGACGGCGACGTGGTGGAGGCCGTGTGCGCCATCGACCTGAAGGAGCGCGGGCTTCTGGCGGGCAACACCGCGGTGTCCACGGTCATGTGCAACCTGGGGCTATCCCATGCCCTGCGCGACGCCGGCATCGAGCTTATCCAGACGAAGGTGGGCGACCGCTACGTGCTGGAGGCCATGCGGGAGGGCGGTTTCGTCATAGGCGGCGAGCAGTCGGGCCACATGATCTTCCTGGAGCACAACTCCACCGGCGACGGCCTGGTAACCGCCCTGCAGTTTCTGGCGGCCTGCAAGCGTGCCGGCAAGAGCATCCAGGAGGCGGCCTCGGTTATGACGCGCTTCCCCCAGACGCTCATCAACGTGCGCGTGAAGGACAAGCACGCCGTGGAGGGCAACGCCGCGGTCCAGCAGGCCGTAGCCGCCGCCGAGGAGGCCCTGGGCGATTCCGGGCGCGTGCTTCTGCGCCCCTCCGGCACCGAGCCGGTGGTACGCGTCATGGTGGAGGCTTCCGATGCGGAAGCGGCCCAAGCCCACGCCGAGGCCATCGCCGCCGTGGTGGAGGCCAACGTCTAGGGGCGCTTCCCGAAACGAAACGTCGGCGTGCATCTGCGGGCCCCTCGAACGAGGGGTCCGTTTTTTTGCGGCGCGCAGGGTCGTCGGCCTTCGGTTACTTCCCGGTGAACAGGTACTTCAGGCGGCCGAGGAAGCTGCGCTTGGGCTCGGTGGACGCCTCGATGGGCTCGGCGGCCAGCACCATGGCCACTCCCGCGCCCCCGGTGTCGTTCACCGCCTCGACGGCCTGCTCCACGGCCTGCTCCACGGCGTCGTCCACCCGTCCCTCCGCCTCGTCCAGCGACGAGCGCGTCTCGGCGTAGGCGCGCTGCAGCACCTCCCGGATCTCCGCTTGGGCGCGGGCCGTCTCCGCGGCGGCGTCAAAGCGGGCGGCGCGGCGTCGGCCGTTCGCATTGGCCGCTTCCCGCTCCGCGGCCTCCAGATGCTCCTTCTGCGCTTGGTGGACGAGAAACTCCTGGCTCTCGAACAGCGTGGTCGTGCCGTCCGCGTCCTCGCGGGCGAAGGCCCCCAGGGGAGAGTAGCTTCTGTCGGGCTGCAGCTCGCGCAGCTTGGCGGTGTCGGCCAGGCAGATGTCCAGGTACCCCAGGATGCGCTCCCGAAGGTCGGCGTCGAGCACCGGCCAGGCGATCTCGATGCGCTTGTCCATGTTGCGGGTCATGAGGTCGGCGCTGGACAGGAACAGCTGCATCGACTCGCGCGGCCCGAACCCGTAGATGCGGCTGTGCTCCAGAAGCCGCCCCACGATGGACACGACGCGGATGTTGTCGGTGAAGCCCTCCACGCCGGGCACGATGCACGAGATGCCGCGGACGAACAGCGTGGTGGGCACCCCGGCCTGGCTTGCCTGCGCCAGCTTCACGATGACGTCCTTGTCGGTGATCGAGTTCGTCTTGAAGAACAGGCCGCAGGGCTTTCCTTCGCGGGCCAGGGCTATCTGCCGGTCGATGCGGTGCAGGATCATCGGTTTTATCTGCAGGGGGGCGACGCTTAAGATGTCGTAGTTGTCGGAAGTGTTCTCCAGCTGCATGTTGCGGAAGAACTCCGTGGCGTCGCGCCCGAAGGCGTCGTCGGCGGTGATGAACGAGAAGTCGGTGTAGAGCTTCGCGGTCTTCTCGTTGTAGTTGCCGGTGCCCAGCTGCGTGATGTAGCGCACGCCCTCGGGGGTCTGGCGCGTGATGCAGCAGATCTTGCTGTGCACCTTGAAGTCGCGGAATCCGTAGATGACGTTGCAACCCGCCTGCTCGAAGCGTTGCGACCATTCTATGTTGTTGCTCTCGTCGAAGCGGGCGCGCAGCTCGAAGAGGGCTGTGACCTCCTTGCCGGCCTCCGCGGCGGCGATGAGGGCCTCGGCCAGGTGCGACTGGCGCGCCAGGCGGTAGAGGGTGATCTTGATGGAGATGGCGCTGGGGTCGGCGGCCGCCTCGCGAAGCAGCTGGACGAAGGCGTCGAAGGTCTCGTAGGGGTAGGATAGCAAAACGTCGCGCTCGCACACCTGCTCGATGAGTGGCTTCGAGCGGCTGAGGCAGGCGGGCCACTGGGGCGTGAAGGGGGCGTTGATGAGCTGGGCGCGCTTCTTCTCGGGCAGCCGCGCGGCAAGTCCCCAGGTGTAGTCCATGTTCAGCGGGACCGACGTGACGAAGGCCTGGTGGGACTTCAGCCCCAGGCGCTTGAGCAGAAGCTTGCTCAAGGTGGCCGACAGCGGCCGCTCGCTCTCCAGGCGCACCGGGGCCAGCCGCCCCCGCTTCTTCAGGATGCGCTTCATGTGCTCGCGGTAGTCGTCGTCGTCCTCGTCGGGCGCCTCGGTGGCGTCCAAGTCGGCGTTGCGGGTGACGCAGATGATGTTGGTGGCCTTCACGTCGTACATCGAGAACACCTGCCCGATGACCCTCTCCAGCGCGTGCTCCAGCAGCACGAACTGCAGGCCCTCCCCCGGAAGCGCTATGACGCGCTCGCACTGGCGGGGAAGCGGCACCAGCCCGATAGACACCCCTTCGGCACCCAGGTTCGAGCGCTCGGCCTTGGCCGCCTTGCCTGCCTTGTCGCCCTTGTGCGACTTGGCCGCCTTGACGGCCTTCGCAACCGCCTTCTTCCCCTCGGACGCTCCCAGCGCGCCGTCCTGCTCGTCCAGGCGCACCACCACGTAGAGCGCTCCGTTCTCCAGGTGGGAGAAGGGATGGCGCGCGTTTATGATCTGGGGCGAGAGGAACGGCATGACGTTGCGCTGCAGGTAGAGGTCCAGGTATGTGCGCTGCTCGTCGTCCAGATCGGCGATCTGCAGGTGCCGCACGCCCTGGTCGGCAAGCTGACGCCGGACGCTTTCGAACGTGCGTTGCGCGATGGGGTACAGCTCGTGGCAGCGCTCGTATATGGCATCCAGCTGCTGGGAGGGGGTCATGCCCGACTTCGAGTCGACGATGTGCTTCTTCACCAGGCTCAGGTCGGTGAGGCTGCCCACGCGCACCAT
>DBFAWQ010000099.1:0-2722 GCA_048242115.1 Eggerthellaceae bacterium | reverse complement strand
CATGCACTATACTTAAGGCTCGCAGGCGCGGAGGCCCCAGGGTTTTCGCCGAAAGGAAGGGCGCGACCATGACCACAACCATCGACCCGGTGTTCACCCCCGAGATCCTGCAGGCTCCGCAGCTGCTTTCGGAGTCCTTCGACTGGGGAAGCCTTCCCCAGGAGATGACGGGGCTGCAGGGCAAGGTGGACAAGAACGCCCAGACCGCCGCCATCATCTTGGCCGGCGGTACCGGAGAGCGTTTCGGGCGCGACGGGGGCAAGCAGCTGGTGGAGATTGCGGGAAAGCCCATCCTCACCTGGTCCGCCGAGGCCTTCGACGCCGTGGGGGACGTGGGGTTGATCGTGGTGGTGTGCCCGGAGGAGCGCCAGGGCGAGTACCTGGTGCGGGCCATAGACCCCTTCCCGTTCGTGACGCCGGTGGTGGTGGCGCCGGCCGGCCCCACGCGCCAGGAGTCCGCCTTCTCCGGGCTGGAGTACGTGCCCGAGCAGTTCGAGTACGTGGCCCTGCATGACGGTGCGCGGCCGCTTATCACTCCCGAGCTCATCGAGCACACCATCGCCACGCTGAAGGGCAACGTGGACTGCGACGGCGCCGTGGTGGCCCATCCCGCCATCGACACGCTGAAGGTTATCGAGAACGGCTTCATCGTGGGCACCCCCGACCGCCGGGTGTTCTGGAACGCCCAGACGCCCCAGGTCTTCCGCGCCGGCATCTACCGACGCGCCCACGCAAGCGCCCTTTCCGACGGGTTCGTGGGCACCGACGACTCCTCGCTCATCGAGCGGTTGGGCGGTCGGGTGCGCGTGGTGGAGGGCAAGCGCGACAACATCAAGCTCACGGTGCCCGAGGACTACCTGCTGCTGGCCGCCGCCGTGCGCCAGCGTTATGCGCGGGGAGGGGAGTAGGCCATGGAGGCTTTCGACGAAACCGTTGCGCTTGGGCTGCGAATCGGCCAGGGGTTCGACGTTCACGCCCTGGTTGAAGGCAGAAAGCTCATCTTGGGCGGCGTGGAGATCCCCCACGCAAAGGGGCTTTTGGGCCATTCCGACGCCGACGTGCTCGCCCATGCGGTCAGCGACGCGCTTCTGGGGGCCATCCGCGGCGGGGACATCGGCAAGCTCTTCCCCGACACCGACCCGGCCTACGCGGGCGCCGATTCGCTGAAGCTGCTGGCGGCCGTGGCGGACAAGGTGCGCGCCGAGGGCTTCGCCATCGTGGACGTGGACAGCGTCATCGCCGCCCAGGCCCCGAAGCTCTCCCCCTACCGCGAGCAGATGCGGGAGAACCTGGCGGCCGCCATGGGCATCCCCGTGCAGAACGTGGGCGTGAAGGCCACCACCACCGAGCATCTGGGGTTCGAGGGGCGCGAGGAGGGCATCTCCGCCAGCGCCGTGGCCCTGTGCCTGCGATGTAGCTGACGGCACGTTCCCCAGAACCCTCCGCATTCCGACGAACCCGAAGAAAGGCATGGCAGCATGATTCGTCTTTACGATACGAAGCTCCGGCAGAAAGTCGATTTCCACACCCTGGAGCTCGGGCGGGTGGGCATGTACGTCTGCGGCCCCACCGTGTACAACTACATCCACATCGGCAACGCGCGCACCTTCGTCTCCTTCGACGTCATTCGCCGCTACCTGGCATGGCGCGGCTTCGACGTCACCTTCGTGCAGAATATCACCGACGTGGACGACAAGATCATCAACAAGGCCAACGAGGAGGGGCGCACCGCCGCCGAGGTGGCCAGCGAGTACGCCGACGCGTTCATCGAGGACATGCGGCGGCTGGGCGTGATGGACCCCACGGTGCGGCCCTACGCCACCCAGGAGATCCCCGAGATGATCGCGCTCGTGCAGGAGCTCATCGCCAAGGGGCACGCCTACGAGCAGGACGGCGACGTGTACTTCAGCGTCCGCAGCTATCCCGAGTACGGCCAGCTCTCCGGGCGCAACATCGACGAGATGGAGGGCGGCCACCGCGAGCTTCGCGCCGACGGCGCGGGCCTTGAGGACCGCAAGCGCGACCCGCTGGACTTCGCCCTGTGGAAGGCGGCCAAGCCCGGCGAGCCCGCTTGGGAGAGCCCCTGGGGCATGGGCCGGCCCGGCTGGCACATCGAGTGCTCGGCCATGAGCCGCAAGTACCTGGGGCTGCCCTTCGACATCCACGGCGGCGGCGCCGATTTGGTGTTCCCACATCACGAGAACGAGTGCGCCCAGTCCCAGGCCGCCTGCGGCTGCACCTTCGCGAACCACTGGATGCACGGCGGCATGCTGCAGGTGAACAAGGAGAAGATGAGCAAGTCGCTCGGCAACTTCATGCTGCTGCGGGACGTGCTTGAGACCACCCGTCCCGAGGTGCTGCGCTTCCTCATGCTGCAGACCCACTACCGAAGCCCCCTCGACTTCTCCGACGAGCGGCTCTCCGAGGCCCAAAGCGCCCTCGGCCGCATCGAGACCGCGGTGCGCAACCTGGACTGGCAGATGGAGGGCGCCTCCGATACCGCTTCCTCCACGCTCGACGCCCCGGCGCTCACCGCCATGGCGCGCCAGGTGAAGACAGACTTCATCCAGGCCATGGACGACGACTTCAACGCCCCGCGCGCCTTAGGCGTCATCTTCGACTTCATCGGGTCGGTGAACGGCATGCTGGACGGGCGCGTGCTCTCCCGCACAGACGTGCCCGCCGTGACCCAGGTGCGCAACATCATCGTGGAGCTCATGGG
>DBFAWQ010000098.1:0-3678 GCA_048242115.1 Eggerthellaceae bacterium | reverse complement strand
TTAAAGCCCAAGACGCCCGTGAGCGCGCTTTCGCCGGTCATCGCCGAGCTGGACATGGCGCTCGTCATGTCGGTGGAGCCGGGCTTCTCCGGGCAAAGCTACATCGCGGGATCCGATTTGAAGGTGGCCGAGGTGGTGCAGATGGCGCGGGCGGCCGGCAACGAGGAGCTGCTCATCCAGGTGGACGGCGGCATCGGGCTTTCCACGGCGCCGCTTGTGGCCGCCGCCGGGGCCGATGTGCTCGTCTGCGGCAACGCCGTGTTCAAGGCCGACGACCCGCGGGCGGCCATTGGCGCCGTGAAAGACGCGGCCGACGAGGCCCGCGAGGCCGCCCTGGCCCGCGGTCAATGGGATTAAGAGGGAGAAGAAGGAGCGCGATGAGCAACACTGCGGAAAACCTTGCGGCCGTCGAGCGCGAATTGGCGGCCGATGTGGCCATGGCCGAGGGGCGCGCCGATGCCGAGGACGCCACCCTGCCCGAGCCGGCGGCGGACTTCATCTACCTGGACTACGCCGCCACCGCCCCCTTGTGCGCCGAGGCGGCCAGCGCCATGGCACCCTTCCAGGTGCCCGGGCCTGCGAACTTGGCCGTGAACGCCAATGCCAACGCCCTGTACGGGGTGGGGCGCGCCGCCTTCGACCTTCTGGAAAGCGCCCGGCGCCGCGCGGCCCGGGCCCTGGGCGCCCGGCGCCCCGATGAGATCGTCTTCACCTCCGGTGCCACCGAGGCCGACGACGCGGCCGTCCTCGGCCTTGTGCAGGCGGCCGCCGAGCAGCGCCGCCTTGCCGGCCAGAAGGACCGCCCTCTGCACGTCGTCACCTCCGCCATCGAGCACGATGCCGTGCTCGCGCCCTGCCGGCGCCTCGAGGCCGAGGGCGTGCTCGTCACCTACCTGCGCCCCAACCGCCAGGGCTTCATCGAGGCCTCGTCGCTGGCCGAGGCGCTCACCGACGACACGGTGCTCGTCTCGGTGCAAGCGGCGAATTCCGAGGTGGGCGCCATCCAGCCCATCCGCGAGCTGGCGGCGCTGGCCCACGAGCGCGGCGCCCTCTTCCACACCGATGCCGTGCAGGCCCTGGGCAAGATGCCGCTCGATGTGCAGAAGCTCGGCGTGGATGCGGCTTCCTTCTCGGCTCACAAGATCGGCGGCCCCAAGGGCGTGGGCGCCCTGTACCTGAAGGCCCGCACTCCCTTCGCCCCCTACCTTCTGGGCGGCGGTCAGGAATCCGGTCGCCGCAGCGGCACCCAGAACGTCGCCGGCGTCACCGGCTTCGTCGCCGCCCTGGAGGCGGCCCAGGAAGCCGAGCCGGAGGAGTCCGCCCGCCTGCGCGCCCTGCGCGACCGCCTCTATGCGGCCATGGGCTCCATCGGCGGCATCCAGCCCACGGTGGAGGTGGACGCCGGCAGCGAGGACTTCCTCCCCAACATCGTCCACGGCCTGGCCGATGAGTGGGAGAGCGAGACCATGGTACTGCGCTTCGACCAGCTCGGCATCTGCGTCGCCGGCGGCAGCGCCTGCTCCAGCCACTCCCTGGAGCCGAGCCACGTCCTCAAGGCCATGGGCATCACCGGCGACGAGTCCTACAACGCCCTGCGCATCTCCATGGGAAGATACACCACCGATGCCGATATAGCGGCCTTCGAGAAGGCTTTGAACAAAGTATTGAACTGGTAGAATACGGTAGAAGATAAAGCATTTCATTGTTGTAAGAGCAGCGTGTGGGCTCGGGGCGGTGGTGCCGCGCGCAGTTCATTCTATGGCATGCAGATACGTCAGAACCCTCGACGAGATCTGCCATAGAATGCTGTTTGAGCACGGCACTTCCGCCCCGAGCCCACACGCGGACAAGCGGTCGAGAGATGCGGGGATTGCTGTTTGAGCACGGCACCACCACCCCGAATCCGCACACGGACAAGGAGAGCAATTAAGTGGAACGAGTAAACACCCATTGCCATTGCGTCTATTCCGGCCACGGCACCGGAAGCATCGCCGAGTACGCCGACGCCGCCGCGGCCGCCGGCCTGACCACCCTCGCCTTCACCGAGCACTTCCCGCTCTCTGCGGCCTTCGACCCGGACGAGTACCTCTCCATGAGGCCGCAGATGGTGGATGCCTACTTGGCTGAAATCGACGAGGCCCGCGCCCGGCACCCGCAGATCGAATTCGTCACCGGCACCGAGATGGACTACCTCGGCGCCTTGGAGGACCGCCAGCTCACCGAGGAGGCCCTGGCCCCCTTCCGCTTCCGCCTTCTGTCGGTGCACTTCATCGACGGCTGGGCCTTCGACGATCCCGATCAGAAGGCCCGCTGGAAGGAGCCCGGGGCGCCGGACGCCATCTGGCGGCGCTACGGCGAGCTGTGGTGCGAGGCGGCATCGAATGCGAGCCTGCCCTACGACGCCATGAGCCATCCGGATCTCGCGAAGAAGTTCGGCTATTACCCGAGTTTCAGCCTGGAGTCCCTCTACGACGAGATGGCCGAGGCGGCGCGCGCCGGCGGCCGCATGGTGGAGGTGAACACGTCGGGCGGCTACTACGCCTGCGCCGAGATGTTCCCGGCCCCGGGGCTGCTCGCCGCCTTCTGCCGCGCCGGCGTGCCCTGCACCGTGGGCTGCGACTCCCACGACCCGGCCAACGTGGCCCGGGACATCGAGCGGGCCTACGGGCTCATGTACGAGGCGGGCTACAGAAGCGTTACCGTTCCGACAGCCACAGGCGACCGTCGAAGCATTACCATCGAATAGGGTGCGTCCGCGATAAGGCGCGCCGATTCCGTTCCAAGAAAGAAGCTGATCATATGGGATTGTTCAACAAGGCCGACAAGGCCAGCACTGAGGCTCTTTCCAAGCGGGGCGAGTCCCATCTCGCGCCCCGCGCGTTCAACATGACCATCGGCGGCCTGGAGAAGGCGCTGCTGAAGGAGTTCCCGGCCGAGGATGCCGAGAAGTGGGACCGCACCGGGCTTCTGGTGGGGGAGCGCTCGCTGCCCGTGACCCGGGTGGCCGTGGCCCTGGACGCCACGCCGGGTGCTGTGGCCGCTGCCGCTGAGGCCGGGGCCAACGTGCTCCTCACCCATCATCCGGCGTTTCTCGAGGCCCCCGATGCCTTCGCGCCCGAGGCGAGCGCCCTGGAAAGCCCCGGGGCCGTGGTGTGGGCCGCCATCCGCAACCAGGTGGCGCTCATGGATTTCCACACAGCGCTCGATGTGAGCTCGGCGGCGGCCCGGGTGCTGCCCGGTATGCTGGGGCTCAAGTTCACGCTGCGCTTCGCCGAGCCGTTGGCGGGCTCGCGGCGCAAGGGCTACGGGCAGATCTGCGAGGTGCCCGACAACGACGGCGAACCCGAGACCTTGGCGCGCCTGGCGGCCCGCTGCATGGCGGTCTTCGGCCGCGCGCCGCGGGTATGGGGCGCCCCCGATGCGCCGGTGCGCCGGGTCGTCACGGCCACGGGCTCGGCGGCCAGCCTCGCGCCGGCGCTTGTCGCGGCCGGGGTGGACGCCGTCGTCTGCGGCGAGATGAAGTACCACACCGCGCTGGAGCTGGCGGCGGCGCACGTGGCCGTCATCGAGCTCGGCCACGATGTGAGCGAGCTGCCCTTGGTGGCCGTGCTGGCCGAGGCGCTGGCCCGCGCCGGCGTCCCTGCCGAGGCGGTGACGCTTGTCGATCAGTCCGAGAAC
>DBFAWQ010000097.1:0-4783 GCA_048242115.1 Eggerthellaceae bacterium | reverse complement strand
CAGCTCGATCTTGCCCGAGGTGGACGGACGCGGGTTGGCCTCCGGATCGGCCACGAAGTCCTCGTAGGCGATGTAGCCGAGCTTGTCGCCGGGGGTGCGGGCCACGTGGTAGATGCCCTTCTTCACCATCTCGTCGATGGTGGTCTTGCCCTCGGATCGCGGCTGGAAGTCGCGGATGCCGTACTTGTCGATGTCCTCCTGGCTGATGGACACGAGCGGCACCACCGTCTCGCCGTCGTCATCGACCACGGTGGCGTTCAGCAGGCGGAACAGGTGCAGCTCGGCGCCGGTGTAGGGGAACAGCGCATCCACGTCCACGCCCAAGCGGCGTCCCAGCTCCATGACAATCTCGCGGTCGCTCTTCGCCTCGAAGTAGGGCGAGATGACGCCGAACTGCTGCCACATGACCGTCTCGCGGTTCTGCTGGCCCAGATGGTAGTCGTCGCCGTTGGCGTCTTCCCAGCTGGTGGCGATGGGCAGCACGATGTCGGAGTACTGGGCCGTGGGGGTGAACACGATGCCCAGCGTCAGCACGAAGTCCACCTTGCGGAAGGCCTTGATGCCCTCGTTGGTGTTGCAGCGGACCACGAGCGGGTTGCCGAAGTCGGTGATGATCATGCGGATGTCGATGTCGCGCTCCTCGATGGGCTGCACGAGCGAGCGGCCGTCGGCGTAATCCACCACAGTGCCGTACCACTGGTACTTGCCCGTATTCACGGCCTGCCAGATGAAGTTGTGCAGGATCATGTCGTCCACGGGGTTCTCGGGAAACTCGGGCGCCTTGCCCTCGGGGTAGCAGTCGCCCAAAGTGGCGATGTCCGGACCGTCGTTGGCGGCGAAGAAGTGGTACTGCGGGGCGCAGGAGTGGCCCGGCTTGCCCTTGTGGCCGCCCATGCAGCCGACGGTCTCCATGATCTGGGGCAGGTTCTCGGCGCCGTTGCAGCGGGAGGGAGCGTAGCCCATGAGCCACGACACGGCGTTGTTCTTGCCGAAGGTTCGGGCGAGCCAGGTGATGTCCTCGGGGGAGGCGCCGCAGATCTCGCTGGCCCACTCGGGGGTCTTCGGAGTGCCGTCGTACTCGCCGAGGATGTAGCCCTTGATGTTCTCGGTGGTGGAGGCGCCGGCGGGCATGGAGTCGCTATCGAAGCCGATGGTGTACTTCTTCAGGAAGTCCCAGTCGACGATGTCGCCCTCTTCCTCATCGAGGCGCAGCATCTCGTAGGCCACGGCCAGAAGGAAGGCGGTGTCGGTGCCGGGGCGCACGGGAATCCACTTGGCCTCCAGCGTGGTGGCGGTCAGGTTGCACTCGGGGCCGATGTAGACGAACTCGGCGCCGGCCTCCTTGGCGCGCCAGAAGTGGAACATGGGGCTGCCGCCGGAGCACCAGGCGGGGTTGCCGCCCTCTATGACGATGTAGTCGGCGTTCAGCAGATCGAGGCGGTCGTTGTTGCCGGTATGCCCCGGCTCGGCGCCGGCGAAGTAGCCGCCGAGGTTGCCGGTGTACATGAAGTGCGTGCCGTAGGAGTCGCAGAACTCGAAGGTGGAGAAGCCGCCGAGCGGGGCGAGCAGGCCGGAACGCATGCAGGTGCGGCCGAAGCTCATGTGCAGCACCGAGCGTCCGCCGTAGGTGCCGTAGATGCGCTCCATCTCCTGGGCGACGAGCTCGTAGGCCTCGTCCCAGCTGATGCGCTCCCACTCGTCCTCGCCGCGCAGCTGGCCGTTGACGTTGTCGCCGCCGCCGGGCTGCCAGTTCTTGCGCTTCATGGGGTACTTCAGACGCTCCGCCGAACTGTGGGCGGCGCGCTGGCTGCGGCCGCGCACGCAGCCGCGGTTCTGGAAGGTCTCGATCGTATCTTCGTAGACGTCGTCGGACTTGATGCGGGTGGCCACGCCATCCACCACATAGGCCTGCAGCAGACACTTGCCGCCGCAGGAAAGCCAGCACTGAACCGGCTTCCACTCGCCGGCGCTGTTCTCGTCCAGCTCGGCATCGAGCCGGTACTCGCGCGGAGCGGTGTCTCCGGTCTTGGCCATCTTCTGCTGCGGGGCGCAGCCGGCGGCAAGAGCCGCGGCGCCGGCCGTAGCGGCGGCCACGAACGAGCGGCGCGTAAGCGTGCCCAGCGTGTTTCTCTCCTCCATGGATCCTCCTCGTTTCGATTCAGGAACTCGGGCTCTCATACCCGATGACACTTGCATTGTGCGCCCACGAAGAGGAAAGCAGAAGAGACCGAAACACGACTCCAGCGTTAGGTCTGGACTAACGCCGATGATTGCGCGTATACTGCGGCCGACGAGAAAGGAGCGCCCATGCTCGACAAGCGCGTCGCGACGTTTATCCAGGTGGTGGAGAGCGGCTCCATCGCCAAGGCCGCGCGGCTTCTGTACCTGTCCAAGGTGTCGGTGAAGGCCCAGATGGACAGCTTGGAAAACGAGGTGGGCGTGCGCCTGCTCGAGCGCACCACCCGCGGCGTGAAGGCCACAGCGGCCGGCGAGGTGTTCCTCGAGGGCGCGCGCAAGATCGCCTATCTTGCCGACCGCACGATGACCAAGACGCGGGCGGCCGACGCGGGCGAGCGGCGCATCGTGCGCGTGGGGACCTCGGTGCTGCGCCCTTGCCGCCCCCTGCTGGAGCTTTGGGACTCGCTCGGGCCCGACAAGCCCGACATCACCCTGGAAATCGTCCCCTTCGACGACGACACGGCGAGCCTCAACGAGGTGGCCGACGATTTGGGCCGGCGCATCGACTGCTTCGTGGCCCCCTGCGACTCCGATCGCTGGCGCGCCACGACCAACATCCTGCTGTTCGACGAGCTG
This sequence comes from Eggerthellaceae bacterium, assembly GCA_048242115.1. Taxonomy (GTDB): domain Bacteria; phylum Actinomycetota; class Coriobacteriia; order Coriobacteriales; family Eggerthellaceae; genus Xiamenia. The sequence goes on along the minus strand of DBFAWQ010000097.1, from coordinate 1,969 downwards.
CCCTATTGCCTGGCGGTTCCCCGCGCCCATCCGCTGGCCCACCGGGAGCTCATCGGCTGGGACGATCTGGACGGCGAGACCATCATGATGGTCCCCGGCACCGACTCCCCCATCGTGGCCGCCCTGCGCGACGAGATAAAGGCGAATCATCCGGGCATCTCCATCGTGGCGAGCCCGACTCACTACGACATCACCACGTTCAACGCCTGCGAGCAGGCGGGCTACCTTCTGCCCACCTATCGCGTCTGGGCCGACGTGCACCCCTCCATGGCCACCGTACCCGTCGACTGGCCCTGGCGCATGCCCTACGGCCTGGTGTACTCAAAGCACCCCAGCGACGCCATGACCGACTTCGCCCAAGCCATCGCCCAATACGAGCACCGCGCCGACGAGGGCCGCTAAGGCCAAATTCGGATTCCGGCAAACGACGAGGCAAGACGGCGGCTAAATAGCTACAAGCTGGTGATCCTCAATGCCGTAGGGGTGGATGCGGCGCAGGGTTGCGAGCGCGTCGGCCACCTCGGCGAAGGCGGCCTGCTCGGGGCTGTCCGGCGCGGCGCCCAGAGGGCCCGGGGACGCCTCGCCGCAGCTGGCGGCGGCCTCTTCCGCCCAGAAGGCCGATTCCGAGAGCAGCACGGCGTCGTTTTTGGCGAAGGCGGCCAGGGCCTCGATCATCTGGGGGTAGAGCACCGCGGTCTTCGAACGGCGGGCACAACGGGCGAAATCATCCAACCAGGTGAGGAGATGCCCGCCCACGAAGGCCTCCTGCTCGCGCAGCGAGGCGGCCAGGCCCGCCAGATGCCCCGCGCGCAGTTTCGCGAGGGAATGCGCCGCCTCATGCTCCATGAATCCGCACATCGTGGCGACATGATCGTCGGGGACGCGCATGAGGCGCGCGAGCTGAAGGCCGCGCTCGCGGTAGATGGCGCGCACCGCCAGGGTGTTCTCCTGGAACACCGACGGCTCGTGGGTGAGGTAGGGCGATTCCATGGGCTGGCAGGGCAGCTCGCCCGGGCCGATGAACAGGCGCGTGTACTCGTCGCGGGCCGAATCCAAAAGCACCGCGCGGTCGACGCACTCGTCCAAGTCGGCCAGAAAGCGCCCGAGGCCGCGCATGGACGGATCGTCGCCCGAGAACTCCTCCACCACATCGCGGGTCGTCTCCGAGAGCACGAGCGCCACCATGGCCTCGTCCGGCGTGCCGCCGAACAGCCGATGGAATAGGGCGTACAGATACCCCCGGCACAGAAGCAAAGCTTCCAGATCGATGGACTCGCGGCGAAGGTTGGCGTTGGCGGTCATATTCCCTCCTCTAATCGTTCCCCTTGGAGCGTTTCGGCTCCCGGAGGGGCATCCGCTCCATCGCCCGCGCACCAGCGCGGGGCCGACGGCGAGATGCCCTTCCGGGAGCCGTCCCGCATGCGGGGCGAGAAGGCCCCGCCGCAGGACGGCTCGCGGCGCTTACAGCGTAACCGGGTTGAACGTCTCCAGAAGAGCGCCCCGGCTCGCGCCGATGAGCACGTTCGGGTTCGTGGTGGCGGCCGGCTCGGTGCAGGGCAGCTCGCTCACGGCATCGGGATGGGCGGCGCGAAGCTCGTCCATCTCGCCGAACTCGATGGCGCGCATGGGGCAGGCCTCGACGCACACCGGCGCATGGCCGGCCTCGCGCAGAGCACGGCAGGTATCGCACTTCTGGACGATCTTGTCCTCCTCAATAAACTGAGGCGCGCCGTAGGGGCAGCTGTTCACGCAGGTCTGGCAACCGATGCAGGCCTCGTCGTCGTGCTGCACCGTGCCGTCATCGTCCTTGTACATGGCGCCCGTGGGACAATTCGCCACGCAGGCCGGGCTCTCGCAGTGGTTGCAGGAGAGGTTCAGGTGGAACATGGCCACCTCCGGGTACGTCCCGCATTCGAAGGTGTCCACCCGGCGCAGGCGGGGGCCCGCCACCTGGATGTCGCGACGATCC
>DBFAWQ010000096.1:0-17640 GCA_048242115.1 Eggerthellaceae bacterium | reverse complement strand
GCCCAGCACCGGCACGCCCGTGACCTGGGAAATCATTGTTGCAAACAGGGGGTCTTCCGCCAAGGGCTTCATGGCGTCGCCCATGGTGCCGATGCCGAGGAACAGCAGCCCGAAGCCGAACAGCGCGCGACCGCCCAGCTTGCGTTGCTCGTTTTTCGCCAGGCTCATGATGACGAAGCCGGCGAACACGATGGCCAGCACGTAGTCGGACAGCTTGAACGCGATGAGCTGCGCCGTGATGGTGGTACCGATGTTGGCGCCCATGATGATGGGGATGGCCTGCCGAAGCCCCATCAGCCCTGCGCTCACGAAGCCGATGGTCATGACCGTGGTGGCGCTGGAGCTTTGCAGCACCGCCGTGGCCAGCGCACCGGCAAGCACGCCGACCAGGGGATTCTTCGTCACTGCGCCCAAGATGGCACGCATGCGGTCTCCCGCCGCGGCCTGCAGGCTTCCGCTCATGTAGTTCATTCCGAACAGAAAGATGGCCAGGCCGCCGAGCAGCCCCATCCCCGTCTGCAGAACCTCTTGCACCCTCTACCTCCTTGTACCCCCACGGACCGGCACTTCTGTACCGTTCCGAATCCGTTCCTTCCCTGGCCGCCGCGCGATTCGCTCACGAGGCGTTTCGAGCACCCGGAATCACGACAGTCTTTTCATAATGCGGCAAGCTTACGAAGGCCGTGGGTGCGGACGGTAAGCCCCCTGGGTGCAGACGGTAAGCCGAACGTAAAGAATTGGTAAAACCTGGCACGGCGCCACACGGCAGGGCCATCGCCGCCCGCTCATCGCCGACCGTTGTCGTTTCGCGCTCCTGTAGCTTCAAAAGTGAGCCGAGAATCCAATATAGGCAGCTTGTAACTCGGGAGCAATATCCGGCCTATGCCGGCAGGTTTTCTTATCGCAGCCTGATTTCGGCGACCCGGAGAACCTTCTCCTTGTCGCGACTCCCGATAGCCACGATTTCGACAATCTGAATCCTTCCGTCCAGAACGCGATAAACGATTCGAATTCCATCAGCGCGAAATTTCAGCTCCCGGCATTCCTTCAAAGGCCCCGACAGCGGCTTGCCGATCTCGTCGGCACGGATCTCAAGGCGCGCAAGTCCTTTGTCCACCAGCTCTCGTTGGGCGCCTTTCAGCTGAAGGTACTCTTTCTGGGCCGCTCGGTTGATGAACTCAACCTGAAATGGGCCGCTCATTCGAACAGGTCCTCGTCCGGCTCTGCGTTAGGGTCGATTTCGAAGAAACGCGCATATCCCTCTTCGCCGAGCGTCTCCTCCAAACTGATAGCATCCTCCCTTGAAGCGTTGGCAATCCTGGAAGCAGCGATGGCATAGATGCGTTCGGAGCGAAGTTTCTCCAGCTCGACGGCCATGGACTCGAACTCTTCGTAATCGACGATAACCGTATCGATATGGGCGTTTCTATCCGAAACAAAAAGCGGCGACCGCTTCGCACGGCGACGAACCTCCCCGAAGTTCTTGCTTGCCTGGGTCGAGGTAATCACCTGATCGCGACTGAATACAATCTTGTTGTCAGCAACAGCTACCATAAGGGATCTCCGTTCGTAATTCGGCTATCCCCATGATACTCCGCATATTGATTGCTTTCAATACGCATAGTAATACGTATTGAAATGAGAAAAGCTATAAATAGAAATCCGGGTTTGCTGAAAAAAATTCAGGAGCTTTCTCCCTCTCGTGTCCGTTCGTTATCGAATCGCCTGGTCAAGGGGAAGCTTGCTAATCTTCGGATATACTGCCGGTAGTTCTGCCCGACTGCAATCGGGCGAAGCGGCGAAAACGTTGCAAGCGAAGGAGCCATCATGCGCAGTTTGGGGATTCGAGATGTTATCGGGCCTATCATGGTGGGGCCTTCCAGCTCGCATACGGCGGGGGCGCTTCGGATCGCGCTCATGACGCGGCGGCTGTTGGCTGCCGAGCCGGTGGAGGCCGTGTTCACCCTGTACGGCAGCTTCGCGCAAACCTACCAAGGGCACGGAACCGACCGCGCGCTGGTGGCAGGGTTGCTGGGGCTTTCCACCGACGACCTACGCATCCGCGATTCCTTCGCCCTGGCGGAAGCGGCGGGGCTGGCCTTCCGCTTCGCGCCGGACCCCTCCACGCCCGCCGAGCATCCCAACACCGTGGACATCCGCGTGCGCGATGCGTCCGGGGCCGTCACCCAGGTGCGCGGCGAATCCATCGGAGGCGGGGCGGCCCAAATCACCGGCATCAACGGCGTGGACGTGCTGCTCACCGGCGAGTACCATTCGCTGGTGGTGAAGCAGCGCGACGTGCGCGGCGTGCTGGCATTCATCGCGCGCTGCGTGGCGGAGATGGAGGTGAACATCGCCACCACCAGGCTTTTCCGCGAGCGCAAAGGCGACGTGGCCTACACGGTCATGGAAACCGACGACGCCATCCCCCAGGCCATCGAGCAGATGCTGACGGCCAACCCGAAAATCTTGAGCGTGCGCATCGTCCCCAGTGACCGCTCCGGCGACGCCTTCGCCCCCGTCACCGACGAGGAGGCGCGCGAGGAGGGACTGCGGCCCACCGGCTTCGGATCCGACCTATCCGCCGAGGAGGCCGCGGGGCTCTTCGAAACCGTGAACTTCGCTACAGGCGCCCAGCTTGCGGCCTATGCGCAGCGGGAAGGGCTGCCCATCTCGGACGCCATCTGCCGGCGCGAGCGCTACCTGCTGGCGTCCCAGGATATCACCGTAGACGACACGCGCCGCTATCTGGCCGAGGCCCTGCAGGTGATGAAGGAGTCAGCCACCGGGCCGCTCGTGCAGCCGACCCAGTCCATGGGCGGCCTCATCGGAGGCGAGGCTGCGAAGCTGTGGGCGGCCGTGCAGTCCGGAAGCGCACTGGGCAACTCGCTTCTGACCAGGGCGATTGCCTACTCGCAGGCCGTCTTGGAGACGAACGCCTCCATGGGGCGCATCGTTGCGGCGCCGACTGCCGGCTCGTCGGGCGTGGTGCCGGCCGTGCTCATGGCACTGCAGGACACCTGCGGGCTTTCCGACGAGCAGCTGGTCCGCGGGCTTGCCAACGCCGGGGCCATCGGCATGCTCATCATGCGAAATGCCACCGTGGCCGGCGCCGAAGGAGGCTGCCAGGCCGAAGTGGGAGCGGCGTCGGCCATGGCGGCTAGCGCGGCGGTGGAGCTGCTGGGCGGCACGCCGAAGCAGTGCCTGGACGCCGCGGCCATCGCCATCGCCGGGCTGCTGGGCCTGGTGTGCGACCCCATCTGCGGGCTGGTGGAAGCCCCCTGCCAGAAGCGCAACGCCACAGGGGCCGCGAACGCCCTGGCCGCAGCCCAGCTGGCCTTGGCCGGCGTGGGAGACGTGGTCGGGTTCGACGAAACCGTGGACGCCATGTACGCCGTGGGTCGCGCGCTCCCCTTCGAGCTACGGGAGAGCGCCCTGGGCGGTTTGGCCGCCACTCCCAGCGCCTGCTCGCTGTGCGCCGGATGCGCTGGTGGCGTAGGCGCGCCCTCTCTTGCTCCCGAAGCGGCCAACAGCGACGCCGCCGAAGTCGCCCGCACCCCTGGCGAAAGCCCACTAGCCGAAGAGCGCGACCCGGTAGAAGTGGAATAGGCAGTCTGGTCGAACCGGTCGGTCCCTCGCAACTACCGCCAATCTTCCGCATCGGGACAATCGGGGCAGAAAAAGCGGGTTTGGCAATCCTTTGGCTCGGCACGCGCCTCAGCAACGCCAACCTCTGCTGACTCCAGATGGCTGTTTCACAGCCCGCCATCGAATGACACCAGGTGATTATTGTTCTCGTGTTAGTTATAACCTCGGCAGCAAACGGCGGCATCGGGGCGCAGCATGACACTGCGATTGATTCAGCATCGCTCGATTTGCCAAACCCGCAATTCGCGCCAGAAACAGAGGGCGGAGGCACCCTCCTCCTTACGCCTCGCTAGCCGCCTGGGCTGCCTGGGCTTGGGCCTGGGCGGCCTGCTCGGCGGCTTGGCGGGCGGCCGGCGCGCCCTTCGGCCCGCGCGAGCATTTCGTGGCCTGGGGAATCTTCGAGGCGTAGGAGGTTTTCGGAAGCTGGCGGCCGATGAACACGACGGTTCCGACGATGACGGCAGCGGCGATCAGGGGGACGGGCACCTTCATAGCTGGCTCCTTTCGGACGGTTCTTCGGAGGGGAGCCCCGGACGGACGACTCGGTAGCCGATTGCCGAGCGCCCGGTCGAGGCGATGCCGGTCGAACGGAGCAGGCGGGCCCGGCGCCATGGTCAGGCCAGGAGAGTTCGACGGCAAGCACCCAGGCCGCCCGCCCCGTCGTTCCAGCATCTTCATCCTACCGAAGCCGTCCCGCGCCATCCATCGATTTGCCTTACACCACCTTACGCTTTCGTTCGGTATTCCTTAAGGCTTTCGGAAACCGCACCCACGATGTTCTGCCAAAGGACTTTCGGTCACCCCTCTCCGTCGCACGCCTGTACATCCGAGAAACGCACACCTCATTGCCCACGCCGAGCGGAGTCGAAACACAAAAGACGGCGAAGGGTCCCGTGGGCTCCCCGCCGGCTTGCTTACTAGCGACCCACGAGCAGGTCGTCCTCGCAATAGCAGGAGGGAGCCCCGCGGGGCTCCCTCCGTTTCCGCAACCGCTCACGCAGCGCTTGCGACGTCGCGCTTGCTGCCGTTACAGCGCCTGGACCAGGGCCGCAACGGTGGCCAGGGTCACACCGGACACGTCGGCGTTCGCAACCGCGCCGCCGCCGGCCGTGTTCGACGCGCAGGCGCATGCCATGAGCACGCTCGCCGCAGCGTCGTCGGCCTGCATGTCGGCCACGGTGGCCTGCATCTGCGTGCCGCCCGTGATGGTCAGCGCGCCGGCCACGCCTTCCACGGCGTAATCGGGCAGACCCGTGCACAGCACGGCGGCAGCCTTCGAGAACACGCCGGTGATGTCGGTCGTGGAAGTCACGGCCAGCTGGGTGTATCCGAAGTCGCCCTTCACGTCGGCCACGCCGGCCTTCGCGGGAGCGGCGGCCTTCTCGACCGGAGCCGCATAGGCAACGGCGTCGTCGCCCGTCACCGCGGTCACCGCGGGGGCCGCCACGGCGGCGCCGGCGCCCACCAGCAGAACCGAGCTCGCCAGGGAACCGAACAGCTTAGCTTGGGAAGTCTTCATGTCAATCCTCCTTTCGCGGGCCGCAAGACCTACGCGTTTACCTTCACGAACAGACCGATCGGATGCACCATGGTCTCGCCATCGGTGTTGGTGGCGTTCACCTTGATGACGTAGGTGCCAGCCTCCTTCGGCGTCCACTTCACGGTGAACTGCACGCACTGGTTCGGGTCGTAGCTCTCGTCGATGTCATAGTCCATCCAGGTCACACCGCCGTCGGTGGAGAACTGGATCTGGCCCAGCGGGGCGCGCACGTCGGTCCAGCCCCACGCGAAACCCGGCAGCTCAACGGTCTCGCCCAGCTTCACCTCCACGCCGTCGTCAACCAACCAGCCGGCATTGATGTAGTTCATAAGGCCAGCGTAGGCCGGCGAGGACGTAGCGTAGGTAAGGATATTGGTGGGCTCGTCGGCATGGGAGAACTGCACTTCCTGGATGAACTTGCCCCAAGCGCCGGCCGGCATGCCCGGCAGCACCAGCAGCATGGGGGCACCGTTCCCCTGCACCAGCGGTTCGCCGTTCAGCTCGTAGGCGATGATGGCGTCCTTCATGTAGATGTCCAGCGGCAGCGCATTGTGGGCGAACTGCCAGTTGTCGTAGCAGAGGATGTTCGCCTGGTTCATGCCCTCCTGCAAGCCGCCGCAGTCTTCCACCAGATCGGCGATGGAGACGCCGGTGTACTCGAAGTTGCCGACCATGGAACCGCCCTGACCGTTGGTCACGCACTCATGGGCGGCGGCCACGGTGGTCTGGGGCAGCTTCTTCATGTCCTCGATCGTGTACTCCTTCGGGCTGACCACGCCGGTCATGGTGAAGGTGTTGTTCTGGTCGGTGATGGCCTTCATGTCCAGCTGATCCGGCGGATAGTTGTACACCACGAACAGGTCCTTGGCGTCGGTGATGCGCTGGTCGAGTTCGACGGTCATCTCAGGCTCGGCCTCGGTGCGGGTGCCGTTGAGGTAGTCGGAGCCGTGGCCGTGGTCACGCACCCACTCGCGGGACTTCGGGTTGGTGATGGCGTCCTTGTAGCCGCCCATGGTGGGCTCGTGCACGACGTCGTCGAACATCTCAAGATCCCAACTGCCGTCGGCCTGGAAGGCCACCGCATGGCAGCTCCAGCAGTTGCCGCTGTAGTTCTCGACGAACATCTGGCTGCCGTAGTGCGCACCGTGCAGCAGGTCGCCCAGGTACGGCGAGTAGAAACCGCCGGCCAGGCCGTGGCACGTGGCGCAGTCCTTGTAGGTCATCTTCATGCCGTAGCCGATCTGCACGATGGCGTGCAGGTCGGGACGGGTGGAATCGCCCATCACGTCGGCCAGGTCCTCATGGCAGGAGTTGCAGCCGCGGTTGCCCACGTTGAGCAGTTCGCGGTTGGTGTAGTTGTCCTCCAGCATGTCGCCGGCGTTCTTGTCGTAGAACGAGCCCATGATCATGCCGCCCACGGCCGTAGGCTCGGGGGTCTCGGCCTTGGCGTCGGTCTTGGCGGGCTCGGGGGTCTCGGCCTTCTTCTCGTCGGCGTTCGCAGCAGGCGCGGGCGCCTCGGTCTTGGTGTCGTTCGCGGGCTCGGGAGCCTTCTGCGGCTCGCTCGACGCGCAACCGCACACGCCCAGCGCGAAGACGACCATGGCGGCGGAAACCGCCAGCGCCAGCTTCTTTCCCTTCGAAGTGGATCGCATGTCTCCTCCTTTTCTCTTCCTTCATGCGTCAATCCGGCGACTCGCACCCTTCAACTCGCAACCCCCTTCTTCTCCTCGGGCGTCGGAACCGCACGGTGGGGATGCTAAAAGCTTGCGAAAAAATGCGGTTCGTCTTGCGAGGATGAAATCTCGTCTTTCGTCTCCTCTTCGCAGAACAGACCCGTTTCATCCCGAAAAGACGATGAGAAAAAAGACCGTTCTCCTTAGAATTAAACGGTTTTCGGGCAAAGCGGGCGAAAGGGCAGCCCGTCCCCCATGCAAGCGCAAGGAGTGAGTCGAGTCGGAAGGAGCGGTCCGACCCCGCAGCGTTAGCGGCGGAAGCGACAAGCCAGCCAACGCAAGCCGGAAGGCAAGCCCTTGCGGCACAAGCGGAAGGCACCCGGCCTCCGCGGCCGCGAGCAAGAGGCGTTCGATTTTGCCGCGGCTCACCGAGCTCGCGCAGTCACGGCAGAGAGGGAGAACCATGACACATTTCGCGAATGCGCATCTATCGCGGCGCGGCTTCGTCGCAATGGCGGCAGGAGTCACAGCTGCATGGGCCATGCCGTGGGCGATGGCCGGCTGCTCGGCGGATTCGCAGGCGCCGGACGGGCAAGATGCAAACGACGGCAACGCCGCCAGCCCAGACGACGCGGGTCAGGACTCACCCCAAGCGCCCCGCTTCGACCCCGCAAGCTTCACCGTGGAAGACGCCCTGGGCGACACCTACCAGCAAGCGCTGGCGAAAGCCCAGGAAATCGCTCCCGACGCCATGCTCTTCGCCCTGCGCTCATCCCATGCGGTAACACCGGGCCAGACTATGGCCTGGGACTACATGTTCGCCTCCCAGAAGGAGCTGCGCTACTACATTGCCTTCACCGGAAACGTGGTAAGCGTGTCCGAACTGGGAAAATGCACGATGAAGTTCGCCGAATGGGAGAACGTGCCCTCCGCGGACGAGATCAAGATGGACGCAGCGGCCGCCTATCAGAGCGTCTGCGAAGCCGCTGCCGACATGCCCGAACCTAGCGAGCTGTACGTCTACCTGATCCTGTACTCCGAGGAAGCCGACACCGCCGCGACCGAGTACTCCTACAGCGACGAGCCCCTCACCTGGTACTTCGAGTTCACCCTTCCGGAAGCGAATGAAGCGGCCAGCGAAAACGGCGACGAAGCGGACTCGTCCGAAAGCGGCGACGAGGGCAACAGCAACCTGCTTCCCCCCGAAACCGACGCCCAAACGGACGCCAGCGCACTTCAAGTGTACGCCGTGAACGCGAGAACGGGGCAAACGGAGCGTGTTGTAGGATAGAATGCTTCCAAGGAAAGCACGAGGAGGGGCTGCGGAGGATTACGGGGCGCGCGTGTTCGAGCGGATGCAACAACTATTCGGTTCAATTGTCCCACGCGGGACCGACCCCCATGTGCGCTATTGCGGCATCCAACTCGTTTGCCTGGTCATGGTGTGGTTCTTCGTCCAGAGCAGTGGAAGCATGCGCATCGTCTCCGATCCCTCCGTCGGCGCTCTGGGGCTTTTCAACCTGGAACGGCTTTCCTCGACGGGTTCCCAATGCATCGGCGGCGTGCTGGGATCGCTGGTCGTACTGGTCTGGCCCCGCATCAAAAGAACGTCCCGACGGTTTCTTAAGAGCCGCGAAACCGCGGGAACCGACGAGCAGCCAGCCGGGGGTGCAAGCCAAAGCGGTGCCCTCGACGGCGACGCCCTCTCCAAGCGGACGGCCCTTGCGCTTGCGGCTGTTCTGGGGGTCCTTCTCGTCGCGTGCCTTTGGGAGATCACAGCGGGCAACCTGCTTGCCAACACGACGATTCGTCTTCTTGCCTGCGCCCTGATCACCGTGCTGTTCCTGGACTCGTGCCTTACCATGGCGAAGCGCCCCATGCAAACGGTGCTCGCCGTCTTCCTGCTAGTCGCGCTGTGTCGCATCGTGCAGAACCTGGTCATGTTCCCCTTCAACGGCGGCTTTCTCTGGAACCTGCTGTCCCTGGTCTTCGAGCTTGCGCTGCTGGGCATCTACGCCTTCACCGTGGTGAAGCTGCCCGCGAAACCGGACGGAGCCGATGGCGGGAAGAAGTCGGCTGTAAGCACCTCCCCTTCGGCAGCCTCCCCCGCCGGCGCCGCCTCAGCTTTCGCAACCCGTACCCTCGATGCCGCCGCAGCCCGAAGCGGCAGCTCGGCCGACCTGCCATCTTCCGCGTCCGTTCGCGCTGGCGCCATCCCGGCAAGCCGAAGCGCAGCCGCGACCATGCCCCAGATTCCCATCCCCGCTCTCGACCAGGGCAAAAAGGCCGACCCCCGTCAGCGAATTTCGGGGCCTCCGACGCTTCGGCAGCGAAACGCCGGCTGCCCTGGCAGTTCATCGTGCACGTCATGCTGTACTACTTCGTGGTGGGGATGCTCGGCAACCTGAGCGGCCACATCATGCGGCCGGGGCTGGAGGTCAACTCGTCGTACCTGCTGGCCAGCGGCGTGGCCTTCCTGCTGTACTACGTGTCCTTCGCCCGCACCGGCAACACCGCCGACTACTGGGTGCGCATCCGCCAGATTGCCTTCCCCGCGCTGGTGGCCTCGTGCGCCCTCACCGCCCTGGTGCCTCCAGCGCTGCTGTTCATCCCCTTCACGTTGGGGCAGATCGGCTACCGCTACTTTTTGCTGTCGTCCTACGTGGAGATGTTCTCCATCAGCGACATCACCACGGTTGACGCGCGCCAGGTGTTCGCCGTCACCCACATCGTCATGTACGTGGGCATGCTGGGCGGCAACCTGGTGGGCATCGCCATGCACTCCGAGGCCTTCACGAACGCGACCACGGTGCTGGCCATGACGCTCATCCAGTTTTTGTGCCTGACCGGAGCGTCCTGTTGGCTGGGCAGCGACAAGCTGGCCGGCAAGGTGTGGGGTCGCCGAATCGAGCTGACGCCGAAGGGACGCCAGGACCGCCTGCTGAGCCAAACCTGCGCCGCCATCGCCCAGACCTACGGCCTTACCGCCAAGGAGACCGAGATCCTGGAGCACCTGGTGCGCAAGCAGACGCTCGACCAGATAGCCGCCACCCTGGTGGTGTCGAAAAACACCGTGCGCACCCACGTCCGCAATCTGTACACCAAGGTGGGAGCCCACTCCCAATCCGACGTCTACCGCCTCTTCGACGAAACCAAGCACGCCGGGAAGTGAGCGACATGCGCCGGACGGCTGCATCTCCAACGGAACGCGACCGCAGACGCCCAAGCCCCCAGTTCGCAACCGCAGTTTTGGCGGGGAGTCCCCCGCACTTCGTTCGGTTATGGCACAAGGTTCCGCACTTCGTTCGGTTATGGCACGTTTTAGCCTTCCAAAACGCACAAGCGACGGCTTTGGCACGCGGTTTTCCGCCACCGAACGCCCTAAGCTTTCCCGCATTCGCATAACGCCAGGTCACAGATTTGGAAACGGATTGAGGTCATTGCCAAAACCGAATGAAATGCGAGGTCTCGCGCCATAACCGTCGCTCGCGTACTTTTCGGGTCTGTTTTCTGCCAAAGCCGAACGAAGTGTTGCCTTGAATCGCCGCCCTCGGGACAGTTGCAGCCTTAAACTGACCGCAACGCCTCGCATGCGGCGACCTACCCCTTTGCAAGTTGACTCGTGCGGAAGCCACCGCGAACAATCCCGCTTAGTTTAACGACGGCGCTAACGTTTCTACCCGTTGCTTTCCGCGGGTTCCACTTCTGGTTCCGCATCGCCCTTGAACAAGCCTTTCGCCTTCTGGAAGACGGCCATGTACAGGCTCACGATGATGCCGGTGAAGGCTGCGCAGACGATGGTGCCCTCGCGGACGCCGGCCAGGTGTCCGGTGAAGGCGAAGGCGCAGGTGATGGCCAGCAGTGCGCAGGTGAGGTCGAAGCCTACCTTCACGGTGCCGAAACGGATGCCGGTCTTCACCGACACGGCCTGCACCACCGCCTCGCCGCAGTTCATGACCGTGCGCGACAGCACCGTCATCACGATACCCAGCGCCAGCACCGCCACGCCCGCCACCAGCCACAGGCACGACTGCCAGTAGGTGGCAGGCGCCAAGGGGCCCAGCAGCTGCACGAACAGGTCGATGCACAGCCCGAACAGCACCGATATGGGAATCTGCAACAAGTCGACGGCGCGGAAGTCCCGCCGCAGGATGACGACCTGGGCCGCGACCAGCACGCATTGCCATGCCAGCATGAACGTTCCGAAGCTGACCTGGGTGAACGCCAAGCTCAGCACGTTGGGGCACGCGGAAATGGGCGAGTTACCGAGCGCCGCCCGCACCACGATGTCGATGCCCAGCGCCATGACCACGATACCTGCCAGCATAAGCAGCGTACGCCCCGCCAGGTTGGCAACGGACGGCGCCTCGAACAGGACGGCAAAGCGGCCGAGCACAGACTGGGTGCCAGGCTCGGCGGTAGCGGCATGACGATTCGTCCCGCCGGATGCGGGGTCGGCTACGAAGTCGGACGAGGAATCCGCAGCGGCAACGCAGCGGTTCGCTTCGTGGGATGTCGGGTCGAACGCAGCTTTGGCGGCGACATGACGACGGTGCGTTTCGCCAGATGCGCCGCCGACGAAGGGAGAGCGCTCGCGCCCCATCGACTTGCCCTTGACCCGAATCTCGTTCCCGCGATTCTCCGGCCGTGCCGTCATGTTCTCACCGTCCTTTCGATCCATGCAAATACACCGCTTTGCGCACGTCCCGCGGAAAGCCCGCTGAGACGCGTCTCCTCGAATGCGCTTTTGGGAATGCGATTCTCCGAACTTACCCACATAGGCAGAACCCTTCGGGCACGTCTCTCGCGCACCTCCGCGAAGGCAGTTCCATAAAAGCAGCCTATTCGGCATAGCACTGGGATGCCTGCCGGGAAGGACCTCTTCGCCAACTTTTCCGCCAATGCGAGCAATCAACCCGATAACCGGACGGCTAGACCGCCGAGCAATCGAACAGTCCATTCCGCCTCGCCCACCCGTTGGCCAGATTTCGCAGAAGTGCTGTAAGGCGCGACCGCCGAATACAGCACTTCTGCGAAAAACAGTACGCGATTACAGCACTTCTCGGAAAACGGTCCCGAGCCTGCAGCACTTCGGCGAAATCTGTCCATAGCAACAACTGCCTACAGAAGCGACTTGCCCGCCTCCCAAGCGCCGGCTACTTCCTCGCCGACCACACGATAGATGCGACGGGTGGAGTCGTACACCAAAGGCCGCATCCTCCCGAAGTCAATGCGGCCCTCCTCGTCGAGAATCGCCTCGTCAACGCGCGTGTTCACAATCTCGCCGATGAAGCGCTTCTCACCACCCCAATCCTGCACAGCCTTCACAACGCATTCCATGGTCAGCGGAAACTCCTCGATGACCGGCGCATCCACAAACTCCGACTTCGCGAAGGTCATGCCGGATTTTTCGGCCTTGTTCACCTTGCGCCCGGTCGCCATGCCGAAGTAGTCGGCCTCCACCACGTGGACGGCATCGGCGGGAGCCACGGTGAACGCACCTCGGGCCAGGATGTTCTCGGTGGTCTTGTGATCGCCTATGTTGATGGCGACCTCGTTGCGGGTGCACTCGCCGCCCCACGCAACGTTCATGGCGTTCGGCACGCCGTTGGCATCGTAGCTTGCCACAATGAACACCGACTGGGGAAACAGCTCTCCTGCCGATCCGAGGTTCTTCTTCACAGACGTCTCCTATCTGGTTGAAGCCATGCTTGCCGCCCGCATGTGGAACAGCAGCTTCGATTATTGTACCGCCCCGCTGACCAAGGGGCCAACGGGGCGGCTTTCATTGCAAATGAAGCGTTGAAGGCGGTTAGATTCCGGCGTGCTGGAGCCGGTGCGGAAGAGGCGCGATCGGAATCTCAGACGCTACCGAAAGCCGAGAAGCGCACGCCTCCACCAAGTCGCACGAATCCGACACAGCCGCACCGCCTCCGCCCGCTACACCAGCGCGGCAATGGTGGCCAGCGCCACGCCTTGGGCCTGGGCGTTCATGATAGCGCCGCCGCCTGCGGTGTTGGTGGCGCAGGCGCAGCCCATGAGGGTGCTGGCCGCGCCGTCCTCAGCCGCCATGTCCGCCACGGTGCCGCTGTACATGCCGTTCGGGCCGGACACGCTCACAGCGATGCTGGTCTGAGTCATGCCGTACTCCGGAAGCGATGCGCACAGCGTGGCCGCCGCCTTCGTGAACAGGGTGCTAATGGTGGCGTTCGACGTTGTCGCGGCCTGGTCGTAGGCGAAGGTGCCGCGCACAGACCCCACGGCCGCCTTCTGCTGCACAGCCCCCGCGACCACCTGCTCCTGGGCTGCCACCGCATGATCGGGTGCAACCAGCGGGGCCACGGCGCCCACACCTGCAAGAAGGAGCGATGTGCCGGTTACCGCGCTTACGATCGTAGCTGCCTTAGCCATAATGCCTCACTCCTCTCTATTCCGTCACGCGGATAATGGTGCTATCTTCCCAATGCTGCTCGTAGCCGGTGTTGTCGGCGGCCTTCACCTTGAAGATGTAGGTACCGGGCGCGGGCGGGGTCCAGTCGAAGTCCCACACCGTCCACTGATTCGGGTCGAAGTTCTCGGGAACCTTCACGGTATCCCAGGTCACGCCGTAGTCGAAGCTGAAGCTCACGGTGTCAAGCGTGCGGCCCTCGGTCGCCCACACCCAGCTGTAGCCCTGGAAATGGATGGGGCCGTCAGCCATGGAGAACGTGTCGCCGTCGTTCATCCAGAATAGCGTGGAGCTCACCGGATGACCGGTCACCGGGTTCGCGAAGATGCGCAGGTCATCGCGGTAGTCAAAGCCTTGCACCTCGGGATCGTAGGGCTCTTCCTCGTCGATGTAGAACAGCTCGATGTCCTCAAGCCACTTCACCCAGCCGGCACCGGGCTTGCCCGGGATGACCAGTGTGGCCGGATAGCCCTGGTCCTCGGTCAGGTCGTGGCCCCACATCTTCAGGCCGATGAGGGCGTCCTGGCGAAGCAGCAGGTCAATCCACTGAACGCCGTTCCAACGATAGCCGTCGTGGCCGGTGAAGCGGGCAGCGTTCACGTCGTCGGGCACGCCGCCGCACAGCTCGAACAGGTAGGAGATGGGCACGCCCTCGGCTTCGAAGTTACCGACGAACACGGAACCGGGCATGGCGGAGTAGCACTCCTGGGTCACCATGACGGACTCCTGGGGCATGGCCAGCAACTCCTCGTAGGTGAAGGAACGAGCCTCCTTGGCGCCGGTGATAGTCAGCGTCCACGTGTCCATATCAACCGGGGTGGTGGAGGCGGGGCCGTCGTAGGCCTTCCAGTTGTCCACGATGAACATGTCGGACTCCTCCAGCACCGGCTGGGAGAGCTCCACGTCCAAGCCCATGTTGGCGTCCAAGCTGATCTCGGTGATGTGGCCGCCGTCCCATCCGCGGGAGTCGAGCCACCGGATGACGCCGGCATCGTTGCCACCCGGGTAGCCGCCCAGCTGCGGCGAGTACTTGAACTCATCGTAGAGTACGAAATGCTCGTCGTCGGCCGAACCGCCCAGAATAGGCTCGCTATCGGGATTGATGGCGTGGCAGCTCCAGCAGTTGCCGTTCATCTCGTTCACGAACTGCTCGTTGTTGTAGTGGTACCCGTGCAGCAGATCGCCCAGGTACGGTCCGACGCGGGCCGCATGCAGGCGGTGGCAGGTCAGGCAGTCGTCGATGCGGGCCTTCTGCCCGTAGCCGGGCTGGTAGGTCCAGATGTGGCGGTAATCAGGGCTCAAGTTCTCCACCAGCGCATAGATGTCGTCATGGCAGGAGTCGCAGCCTCGGTTGCCTGTGTTCAGAAACTCGGTGTTGATCAGATTGTCCGGGAAGTACCCCGAATCGTTGGTAACGTTCTTCCCCGTTGCGGCCGTCGCCTGGGTAGGCGCCTGGGCGGGTGCAGCGTCAGCCTTCTGCGAAGCTGCGGGGGTGCCGGTATCGGCGGGAGATGCCTTCGGTTCGCTGGGCGAGCATCCCACAGCCGCGAACAGAAGTGATGCGGTCAGCGCGCACGCGCCGGCGATCAAAGCAACTTTGTTCCCTTTGCGCATCTTCCGAACCCTCCTCTCTTTTTGCTCTTGCTCTTATGGCGAAACGGCCCTTCCGATTCGCCGTGCCCCGTCTTCTCGCACGGGGCGGTTCCCCGCGAAGGCCGCCTAACGGACCCTTCGCAGGCGATCCGCTTCCCGACGCTGGCTTGTGCCGCCCCCTTTCCGCATCGGTTCCGCGAACCCTTCCGGATACGTTTCCCAGCTTAGAAACGCCAGCCGAACGAGTCATCCACAAGCGCTGTTGAAGCCCGCTCCCCGCAATCAACAGCCGATGTTGGATTCGCGCGAAGAAGTCAACAATCGTTGTTGATGGCGGGCAAAACCCCATTTGATAGCCTTGTGCTAGCAAGGAAGGACGGCTTTCGGGAACGCATCGGAAGCCGCAGCGAGAGAGGATGCACTATGAGATTCAGGCCTTTGAAAACGCTTGGCCGCGCCGCCGCAGCAGGATGCCTTGCCGCAGCGCTGCTGGCCGGCTGCGCCCAGTCGGCACCCGAGTTGGGTGAGCCAGTCGACGCCTTGGGAAGCTCCTACGAGCAGGCGCTGGCGGCGGTGTCGGAACGGGTGGACGACCCCACGCTTCTGGCGGTGCGATGCTCCGACACCGAGACCGGGCAGCAGCCGGTCTGGTCCTACCTGTTCGGCTCCCAGAGTATGTCGTTCATGTACAACGTGGCCCCCAACGCCGAGACCGGCGAGTACAGCGCCAGCACCTACGGGCGCCTGGAATGGAACGACAAGAGCTGGGAGGAGATTCCCTCGCCCGACGCCATCGCCGTCAGCAGCACCGATGCCCTTTCCGCGGTGGAGGCGGCCTGTCGGGAGTCCAATCCCATGAAGAGCTACTCGGCGAACTTGGTCACGTTCCTGTCGGGCGACGGTTCGACGGATGCATCGGTCAGCCCCCTGAAGTGGGAGGTCGTCGTGAACGCCGACGAAAAGGAGGAGCTGACCGGCGAATGCTACACTGTGGATGCGGTCACCGGCGAGCTATCCCAGAAGGTCGTGAGCACCGATGAGGGCGCGGAAGTCTCCGACACGACCACCGACGGCGAAGGCATCGAGGAACCCGAACCCGACCTAGGCCCCAAGGGAACGGGCTACAAGTCGAGCTTCTAAGCGCTAGAGGCGCCCGTTCGGCGGCACGTCATTTATCCAGCGCGGCGCCGCTTTCCACCAGCTCCATCAGCTGGGCGTTCGAATGGATGCCCAGCTTCACGTAAATGCTGTGCACGTGAGAGCGCACGGTGGCCAGGGAAATGAACAGCTCCTCCGTAATCTGCTGCGGCTTCTTTCCCTGGGCCAGCATGTGCAGCACCTCCCCCTCCCGCGTCGACAGCGCGAAGCGTTCGATCAGCGCCTCGCAGCGTTCCTGGATACGTGCATCGTCGTACTTGCGGGGCGCGCGCTTCTCCTCCATGCCCCACAGAAGCGCCGCCTTGCGGTCGTCCCCGGTCCAGAACGTCGCCGCGACCAGCAGCACGAAGGCGAACACCGTCAGGAACACGTAGGCCGGGGTGCCAAGCAGGTTGAGCGTGCGGATGTCGCTGGAACCGAAGTCGCCGACCAGAAAGCCCAACGTCGCCACGGCCACCCCCAGCGCGCCCACCTTCACGGGGTCGAACCCGGTGCGTCGGCTTATGGATACGCAGGCCAACAGGAAAATCAGGTAGAAGTTCACTGTAGCGCACTCCCCCGCCACCACCGAGATGGCCGCCATACGGTCCTGGGAAAGCGGCAGCAGGATGAAGCCGATCATGGTGATGGGGAACACCACTTGGCGCATGCGGGCCCAGATGCGTCCCGTGCTCGGCGAAATGGAGAACGTGGCGAAGAACACCACGGCCCCCAAGAGCATCCCCAGATGGCTGGGGAGCACCTTCTGGACCGGATCGCCCACGATACCGCTTGCCAAGTTGTGCATCATGCCGAAGATGATGGAGTAAGCCAGCAGCACGAAGACGACCGGAGCGGCAGCCTTGAAGGGACGGTAGCCGATGGTCTCCCCTTCCATCGTACCGCAATCCGCAACCGCACGGACACTGCACAGCGCAAGCACGAAGCTGACCACGAACAAAGCCAGATGCACACCGGCGATAAGACCATCGCGAGCCAGGTCGAACGCACCCAGTTGCCCGCTAAAGAACAAGGGCTGCAGGGCAATCTCCAAGCATGCGTACACAAGTCCGCCCAGAAACAGCCCGAAAACCACTTGGGAGAACCCGACACGAACCAGCAGCGTTATAAAGCCAATGACGAAGTAGTAGAAGGCAACGTTCAGGGCAAAGTAGCACAGCGTCGCCCAACCGTAGAGCCCCTCGTACTGCAGAAGCCCGTAGTAGGTTCCAATCAGCACGCAGCCCACGACGAAAAGCGCCCAGCAAATTCGCGGACTGAGCACGTCGAAGCCCGCGAACCTCCGCAGGCACAGCACGCCCACCCCGGCCGCAACCCCGCCGCCGAATCCCACGAAGCAGTTGATAGCCTGGGCCTCGTAGGTGATCATGTAGTAGAACGCCACCTCGTGCAGCAGGTTCCACCACGCGCAGCCAACTCCCAGCGTAGCAGCCAGAAGCACCCCGGGTTTCTGCAAGCTGAACCCGGAAAGGCCCTGCGCACGCTCCTTCGCGCCGGTTTCCGCGCTAAGCGGTCCGACTTCCCCGCTGGACCGCCCAGCTCCCCGCTGTTCCTGCACTGACATCAGCGGCACCCCCCCC
>DBFAWQ010000095.1:0-16549 GCA_048242115.1 Eggerthellaceae bacterium | reverse complement strand
GAGTAGCAGGGCACGAACACCGCGTCGCAGCGCCCCACCAGGCTGGCCACATGGCCCACGAACACCTTCGACGCCAGGCAGCACTCGTCCACGGAAAGCCGGTCCCCCTCGTCGGCGACGGCCTTGTCCGTGGGCTCGCTCAGAACGACGGTGCGCCCGATTCCACGGAAGAACGCCTCCCACATAACGCCGTACTTGTAGTACAGCAGCGCGCGGGGAATGCCGACCACCTGCACGTCGGCCCATTCCGCATCGAACAGCCCCTTGCCGGACCGCCCCGAACCAGGTCGGTTTTTACCGGACCTTCCCGCACCAGATCGCCCTTCGTCCTGGGCCATGAGTCCTCCTTATTTGTTGATAAATCAACAATATATGGTAGCACAGCGTGCCGATTCCCGATCTGCACCGGCCCCTATTCCACCGCTATTCCACCGCGAGCCTCGTCGTACGGCAAGCGTCGGCGACGCACTCGTAAACGATTCGTAACTTCATCAATTAATGCAGCGGTAACCAAGGCCGCAGCGCTTTGAGCTACGATTGCCGACGGTCAGGAATGCGAGAAAGGCTTCTCATGAAAAGCGAAACGGGGGCGGGCGCTCACGGAGCCTGCCGGGAGGACGCCACGCTGTACCGCAGCCAGTTCGAGCACGACGCGTGCGGCATCGGCGCTTTGGCCAACCTTAAGGGCATACGCACCCACCAGATGGTCGACGACGCCCTGTCGGTGCTGATCAACCTGGAGCATCGCGGCGGCATCGGCCTGGAGCCGAACACCGGCGACGGCGCCGGCATCCTCATCCAGGTGCCCCACCGGTTCTTCCGCAAGGAGGCCCAGAAGTACGGCTGCCTGCTGCCCGACGAGGGCGACTACGGCGTGGCCATGGTGTTTCTGCCCTCCGACGAGCAGGGGTGCACCGCGGCCATGGCGCTGTTCGAGGAGGGCTGCGCGCGGGAGGGGCTGCCGCTGCTGTTCTGGCGCGACGTCCCCACCGACCCCCACGACCTGGGCACCACCGCCCGGGAATGCATGCCCGTCATCAAGCAGGCGTTCCTGCGCCGTCCCGCCGACGCGGCCCGCGGCATGGACTTCGAACGGCGGCTCTACACCGCCCGGCGCATCATCGAGAAGAACGCTGACAAATCGCCGTTGCTTGAGGGCAAGGTGTTCTACATATGCTCCATGAGCGCCGCCACCGTGGTGTACAAGGGCATGCTGGTCTCCAACCAGATGCGCGGCTTCTTCCCCGATCTGGACGACGCCTCCACCGAAACCGCCATCGCGCTGGTGCATTCCCGCTACTCCACCAACACCACGCCCTCCTGGTCGCGGGCGCATCCGAACCGCTTCATCGTGCACAACGGCGAGATCAACACCCTGCGCTGCAACGTGAACTGGGCCCGCGCCCGCCAGCCGCACTTCTACTCGCCCGTCATGGGCGCCGACCTGGACAAGGTGCTGCCGGTGTTCAACGGCGAAGGCTCCGACTCGGCCATGTTGGACAACATGCTGGAGTTCATCTTCATGAACGGGCGCACGCTCACCCGCGCGGTTTCCATGTTGCTGCCGGAGCCCTGGGACAAGAACGCGGCCCTCTCGGCCAAGCGCAGCGCCTGGGACGAGTACCAGTCCATGCTCACCGAGTCGTGGGAGGGGCCGGCTGCCATCGCGTTTTCCGACGGCAGCGTGCTGGGGGCCGTGGTGGACCGCAACGGGCTGCGGCCGGCCCGCTACTGCATCACCTCGGACGACAGGTTCATCCTGTCCAGCGAAGCCGGGGCGCTGGATTTGGACCCCGCGTCCATCCTGGTGTCGGGAATCCTGGGACCGGGGCAGATGCTTCTGGCCGACCCCGCCACCGGGCGCGTGCTCTTCGACGACGAGATCAAGGACGCCCTGGCAAACGAGCAGCCCTACCGCAGCTGGATCGATGCGGAAACCCTCACCCTGGACGACCTGCTGGAAGGGGCAACCCCCGACGCGCAGGCCCCCTGCGACGAAGACGTTGCGCTCTGGGAGCGTCAGGCGGTCCACGGGCTGTTCTTCGACGACATAGAAGAGGCCATCATCCCCATGGCGGAAAAGGGCGCCATGCCCCTGGCCTCCATGGGCGACGACGCGCCGCTTGCCTGCCTCTCGTCGCGGCCCCGGCGCTTCTTCGACTACTTCAACCAGCTGTTCGCCCAGGTGACGAACCCGCCCATCGACGCCTTGCGCGAATCCTACATCACCTCCACCCTTCTGTATTTGGGCAACCACGGAAACCTGCTGGAGGACGCGCGCGGCAACTGCCGGCTGGTGAGGCTGGATATGCCGCTTCTGACCGGCGACACCTTCAACGCCCTGGCAACCCTTGACCGCACGGGGTTCAAGGCGGTGAAGCTGCAGTGCTGCTACCCTGCCGACGGCGGCGACGCGGCGCTGGCCCGCGCGGTGGAAGCGCTGTGCGACCGCGCCGAGGAGGCCGTGCGCGACGGGGCGGACATCCTGGCGCTGTCGAACCGGGTGGGCCCGGGGCAGGTTCCCATGCCGTCGCTTCTGGCCACGGCCGCCGTCCACAACCGGCTGCTGCGGATCGGACTTCGCACCAAGACCGACATCGTCGTGGAGTGCGGCGATGCCGTCACGCCCCACGATTTCGCCACCCTGGTGGGCTACTCGGCGTCGGGCATCTACCCCTACCTGGCCCACGACACCATCCGCTCGCTGACCGACCGGGGCGTTCTTGCCGTGGATGCCGAAACGGGCATCGCCAACTACAACCGCGCCATCGTCTCGGGCATCGTCTCCATCATGTCGAAGATGGGCATCTCCACCATGCAGGGCTACCATGCCGCCCAGGTGTTCGAGGCGGTGGGCCTGGCGGAGGACCTCATCGACAAGTACTTCACCGGCACCGTGAGCCGTATCGGGGGGTTGGACGTGAACGGGGTGCAGAGCGATTGCGACGAGCGGTTCGCCTGCGCCCTGCAGCAGCGTCTGAGCGCGGCCCCCGACCAGCTGCCCAGCTCGGGCCTTACCTGCTGGCGGCCCCGGGGCGAGGAGCATCTGATAACGCCGCAGGTCATCGCATTGTTGCAGAAGGCCGTGCGCGAGGACGACTACGAGTGCTTCCTGCGCTACAGCGAAGCGGTGCACGCCCCCGGGCGCGCCGTGGTGCTGCGCGATCTGCTGGAGCTCGTCGCCGACCGCCCCTCCATCCCGCTGGAACAGGTGGAGCCGGCAGCTGATATCGTGAAGCGCTTCAACACCGGCGCCATGAGCTACGGCTCCATCTCGCAGGAAGCCCACGAGTGCCTGGCCATAGCCATGAACCGCCTGGGCGGCCGGTCGAACTCCGGCGAGGGCGGCGAGGACCCGCAGCGCGAGGCCATCCTCCCGAACGGCGATTCGAAGCGCTCCGCCATCAAGCAGATCGCCTCGGGCCGCTTCGGCGTGACCAGCCGCTACCTGAGAAGCGCCACGGAGCTGCAGATCAAGATGGCCCAAGGCGCCAAGCCCGGCGAGGGCGGTCATCTGCCTGGGGGCAAGGTGTGGCCCTGGATCGCCCGCACGCGCCAGTCCACGCCGGGCATCGGCCTCATCTCGCCGCCGCCCCACCACGACATCTACTCCATCGAGGATCTGGCCGAGCTCATCTTCGACCTGAAGAACGCGAACCCCTCCGCGCGCGTGTCGGTGAAGCTGGTAGCGGAGACCGGGGTGGGCACCATCGCCACAGGCGTGGCCAAGGGCGGCGCCGACAAGATCCTGATATCCGGCTCCAACGGCGGCACCGGGGCTGCCCCGCGCGATTCCATCCACCATGCGGGGCTGCCCTTGGAGATGGGGCTGGCCGAGGCCCAGCAGACGCTGCTGCAGAACGGCCTGCGCTCCCGCGTGGTGCTGGAGGCCGACGGCAAGCTCATGGACGGCCGGGACGTGGCCGTAGCCTGCCTGCTGGGGGCCGAGGAGTTCGGCTTCGCCACCATGCCCCTGGTGGCTCTGGGCTGCCTCATGCAGCGGGACTGCCAGAAGGACACCTGCCCCGCGGGCATCGCCACCCAGAACTGCGCCCTGCGCGCACGCTTTACGGGCAAGCCCGAGTACGTGGTGAACTACATGATGTTCGTGGCAGAGCAGCTGCGGCAGATCATGGCCCAGCTGGGCTTCGCGCGCCTTGAGGACATGGTGGGCCAGGTGCAGTGCCTGCGCCTGACCCGCGACGTATTCAGCTGGAAGGCGCGGCAGCTCGACCTTTCCCCGCTTCTGGCCAAGCCGACGGTGGCCTTCGGACGGGCCATCCCCTACGCCCACTGCCCGCATTTCCTGGAGGAGGCGAAGGCGCCCGATGCCCTGCGCGGCGTGCTGGACGCCACGCTGCTCATACCTTACACGGCCCAGGCCCGCGCCGATCTGGTGCCCATCCGCTTCCACGCCGACATCGCCAACGTGAACCGCTGCGTGGGCACCATGCTGGGGTCGGTGGTCACGTCGCACCATCCGGGAGGGCTGCCCGACGGCTCCATTCGCGTGGACTGCACGGGCTCGGGCGGCATGAGCTTCGGCGCGTTCCTGCCAGAGGGCATCACGCTCACCATCTTCGGCGAGGCCAACGACTACTTCGGCAAGGGGCTTTCCGGCGGAACCGTGGCCGTGACCCCCTCCCCCCGGGCGAACTTCCGGCCCGAGGAGAACATCGTGGTGGGCAACGTGGCCTTCTACGGCGCCACGTCGGGGCGCGGGTTCGTCAACGGCATGGCCGGCCAGCGCTTCGCCGTGCGCAACTCCGGCGCCGAGCTGGTGGTGGAGGGCATCGGCGATAACGGCTGCGAGTACATGACCGGAGGCACGGTGCTGGTGCTGGGCGAGGTGGGGCTGAACTTCGCGGCGGGCATGAGC
The DNA here is from genome assembly GCA_048242115.1 of Eggerthellaceae bacterium. GTDB lineage: Bacteria > Actinomycetota > Coriobacteriia > Coriobacteriales > Eggerthellaceae > Xiamenia. The sequence goes on along the minus strand of DBFAWQ010000095.1, from coordinate 11,670 downwards.
GGCGGCGTGGCCTACGTCCTGGACGAGCGCGGCACACTGGATTCCCGGGTGAACCACGACCTGGTGAGGCTGATGGCGCCCGACGCTTCCGAGCTGGCGCGCATCCGCTCGCTCATAGAGGACCACGTGAAGGCCACGGGCAGCGCCCTAGGCGTGATGCTGCTGTACCGCTTCGACGACATCGCCGAGCGGTTCGTCAAGGTCATTCCCGAAGAGTACCGGATTATGCTCGAGCGCATCGAGCTCTTCGAGCAGCAGGGCGCAAGCCGCGACGAGGCGGCGGAGCGGGCCTTCGAAATCATGAGAGCGGGTGCTTAAAATGGGAAAGACCGGAGCCTTCCTCACCACCAACCGCGAGGACCACGGGCTGCGTCCTTGCGCCGAAACCGCCGCCGATTGGGACGAATTCGTCCGCCCGCTACCCGCCGACCGCCAGCAGGTGCAGGCGAGTCGCTGCATGAACTGCGGCGTTGCCTTCTGCCAGGGCGGGGCTGCCCTGCAAACCCTGGGTGTGCCCGGCGGATGTCCCCTGGGCAACCTCATTCCCGAAACCAACGACCTGCTCTACCGCAATCGCTGGGACGACGCGGCCGGGAGGCTCTTCCTGACCAACCCGTTTCCGGAGTTTACCGGCCGCGTCTGTCCGTCACCGTGCGAAGCCGCCTGCAACCTGGGGGTTCACGACGACCCCGTGACCATCCACGACAACGAGCGCGCCTTGGCCGACTATGCGTGGGAACGCGGCATCGAGCCGCTGCCGGCGCCTGCTGAGGGTGCGCCCGCGGTGGCGGTGGTGGGCTCGGGACCCGCGGGGCTGGCCGCGGCCTGGGAGCTTGCCCGCCTCGGCTACGCGGTGCGCGTGCACGAGCGCGCCGATCGGGCCGGGGGGTTGCTCATGTACGGCATCCCTTCCATGAAGCTTCCCAAGGACGTGGTCGAGCGGCGCCTGCACCTAATGCAGGAGAGCGGCATCGCGTTTTCCTGCAACGACGACGCCTGCGAGAACGCCGAAGCCGTAGCCGCGGGGGCCGACGCCGTGGTCATCGCCGCGGGGGCCACGGTGGCACGGCGTTTGGACGTGCCCGGAGCGGATTTGGACGGCGTGCACCAGGCCGTGGAGTACCTGACGGAGATCACCCGCGCGCAGCTGGAAGGGCGTTCGGCCGCCATCGATGCCGCGGGCAAGGACGTGGTAGTGGTGGGCGGCGGCGATACCGGCGTCGATTGCGTGGCGGCGGCCCTGCGCCAGGGAGCCCGCTCGGTTGCCCAGGTCATCCGGGCGGCGCGGCCGGCGGATGCCTGCGACGATAGGCTCACCTGGCCCGTGCGCGGCAAAACCTGCACCCAAGGCTACGGCCAGCGCGAAGCCGAGAAGCTGTTCGGCGCCGACCCGCGCATCTGGTCCGTGGAAACCCTGGAGTTCGTGGACGACGGCACCGGAACGGTAGGGGCCGTCCGCATTGCCGACCGCCCGGGCGCCCCGGCGCTAGCGGAAGGCTCCGAACGGCAGCTGCCGGCCCAGCTGGTGCTGATAGCCAAAGGGTTCACCGGTGCCGACCCAACGGTGTTCGAGGCGTTCGGCGTGCAGATTCCGGAGCGCAGGGGCGACACGCACCTCATCGGCTTCACCGCCGCCCCTGATACAGCTGCCGAAGCGGCCGACGAAACCGCCCGCGACATCCCCGTCTTCGTCGCCGGCGACGCCCGCACCGGATCGACCCTGGTCTCCGCCGCCATGGCCGACGCCCTGCGCTGCGCCGCCGAAGTGCACGCCCACCTGCAGAACCAGCAATAGGGGCCACCAAGCTGGCAGCCCCAAGAAGAAACGCTCGACCAATGCGCCCCGAAGCCACCAGCCTCGGGGCGTTGCTTCCTACGCTTTCGCAGCCTCGCCAGCGGTCTCGCCCGCAACCAGGCCGCTTCCCACGGCGAACCCGTTGGCGGAACCGGCGGCGTAGTAGGGCGACGTGTACAGGTCCGCATCGGCGCCGGCCACGTACAGGCCGGGCACGGGCTTGTTGTCGGCATCGATGGCCCGGCACTTCCCGTCGCACTTGATACCGCCCAGAGACAGCCAGCCGGCCGGCATGGACTCGATGATGTAGAACGGCGGCTCGGTAACGGCGGCCAGATACTTCGGGTCCTTGAAGAACTGCTCGTCGCGGCCGGCCTTGCAGTAGCCGTTGTACTCGGCCACCGTGGCTTCCAGGTCGGGCAGGTCGAAGGCTTCGGCCAGCTCGGCCAGGGTATCGGCCTTCGCAGCCCAGCCCTCGGACACGGCCTTCTCGAACTGGTCGCGCACATCGGCGGCGGTCACGTCGGCGAACATCCCCTGCATACGCGCGTCGCCCAAAAAGTTCGGCAGCGGCTCGCTTTCCCAGCGCTTCATGAACGTCTCGTCGCACAGCGCGTAGTGGTAGCTCTCGCGCACCAGCGGCTCGCAGCAGAACATGGTCTTCTCGCACATGACGCCCTCGTTCACGAAGCGGTTGCCCTGGGAGTCCACCAAAAGGCCGCCGAACACGGGCAGGCGCATGGCCTCGTTCGTGCCCGACGTGGGACGAAACGAGTACATGGGGGTGGCCTTGTCGTTGGCGCCGCCGTACTCGTTCATGGAGATGCTGAAGCACTTGCCCAGCTGCGCCCCGGCCGCCTGGGCAGCACGGATGCCCGCGCCGGTGTTCAGCTGGTTGCCCATGTTCACGATCTTGGCCCCCGCGAAGTGCTTCGCCGTCTCTTCGGGGCTGCCCAAAAAGCCGCCGGTGCACAGGATGACGGCCTTAGCGTTGATGTCGATGACCTCGTTGCCCTGCACGCACTGCAGGCCCACAACCGCCCCGTTCCCGTCGGTGATCAGGGCTTCGGCGTCGGTGCTGTAGAGACATTCCACCCCCGCGTCGTCGGCCACCTTCTGGAAGTACTCGGCACGCTCGTCGCCCACCGGCCCGTACAGACAGCCGCCGCGACCCATCATGGGGTCGGAGCGTTTGGAGTTCGAGAAGTCCACGTTGAAGGGCATGCCCGCATCCACCAGCACGTCCACGGCGCGCCCGGAGGCCTCGATGACGTTGCGCAGCACCTTGTTGTTGGACTGGTAGTTCGTGCCGGTGTTCACGTAGTTCATGAACTCCTCGATGGTCAGCGGCTCCGGGGCCACGGCCTGAAGCTTCGACCCCACGGCAAAGGCGGCGGAGGTGCGCGTGTTGGTGGTGCCCGCCATGGACGGCGCGGAATCCACGGCTATGACCTTCGCGCCCTTGGAAGCAGCTCCGTAAGCGGCGAACAGGCCCGACGCCCCCAGGCCCGCCACCACGACGTCGCAATCCATGGTCTGCGTGGGCTCCTTGAGGGTTGCGCCCTCCTGGCCCGCAGCAGCGCCAGCCGCGTTCGCTTCAGTCTTCGCAGCCGATCCCGAACCCGCGCCCGCGCCCGGCGAGCACGCGGCCAGGGCCCCTGCGCTTGCAAGGGTCAGGGCCGCGGCGCCGGCGCCCGTCAGAAAGCTGCGACGTGAAATCTCTCCCATGATCTTTTCCTCCTGTTTCCTCCCAAAAATCCGGTATTTCCCCAGGGCTGGCAGGCCCTTCCGACCGCCGCCCGGGAACGCTTCGAAATCGTAGTCACCAGGCCTTCCGAAGGAATCAGACGCACAATCTGATTTGCTGTGAAGCCGTCAGACGTAGAATAAGAACCGTCTCGTTTCGACCCACTATTCCGGCGGGAGGGCTGCGAGAGGATGGGGACGGACCGAATACATCACGCGGGGCAGGTCACGGAGCCCTGGTTCATGAGCGCAACCCTGGGGCTGGGGCTGTGCTTGGCCTGCGAGCAGTACGAACGCTACTACGCGCTGTGGCCGCTGGATACGCGAACCCTGGAAGAGCTGGTCCTCGTCGTGCTGGTGACGGGCGCAGCTCTCCTGGGATGCGCGGCCTATTCCCTGCGCCGGGACCGCACGCCGTTGTACGCCAACCGCGGGCTGCCGGCAACGTTGGCCCTGGTGCAGACCGCCGGGCTTGCGGTGCGTATGCTGCAGGCCGGCGGATATGCGGTGCCGGCGGAACTGGCGGCGGTGGCGCCTTTGCTGCGGCAGGCCGAGTTCGTGCTGCTGGCCCTGTACGCGCAGTACTTCCTGGGCGTGGGTATCCGCAAGTCGGTGAAGGCATTCTCGTGGGGGCTGGTGATTTCGGGCGGCCTGCAGGTACTGTGCGCCGAGCTTGACGCACCGTTGGCCATGCCGCTGCTGGCGGCGTTCATGCCCCTGGCCGCGTTGCTGCTGGGCCTTTCGGCGAAGCTGCGGTCCCAGGCCGACCTGCAGCGGGAGCGGGAGGACATCGCCGCCGAGCTGGAGGCCAGCGCAGGCGTGTCCCGATCGTTCTCGTTCTGGGAGTGCTGCATCTCCATCGCGCTGGTGAACGTGCTGTTGCTGGCGCTTCACTCCCGCGGCGTGGCATTTCAGGATGGCAGCGCTTTCTCGCTGGTCATGCAGCTATCCGCCGGGTTCGGATGCCTGCTTGCCGGAGCGGCGTTCCTAGGGCTTCTGAACTACCTGCAGGAAGCGGAATGCCTGGACCTGCTGCGTGTGACCATCCTGCCCGCCGTGCTCATCGCCCTGTACTTCTCCGCCACCATCCAGGTAGGCTCGCCCGCGGTCTACTTCGTGCCGTTGTGCCTGTGCTATTCCATGCTGATGCTGCTGGTGTGGGCCACGCCACGCTACTACCGGCTTCGCGGCTCGTCGTTTCTGTGCGTGTGCGCCGCCTGCTTCTCGTTCAAGCTAGGCTGGGCCGTGGGGCTGTTCGGCGTCAGCATCGCACCGCGCTGGTGGGGCCAGACCGTGGAAACCACGTTCGTCTTCTTGGCCTACACCGTGCTGTTGCTGTTCAGCGCCTTCCACGCCATACGCACCTGGCGCATGAGCACCCGCAACGACGACCCGACCGGCCGTCCCCCCGCGCCTGCTTCCACCGACGATGCCGCCGAGGCACGCTCCCGCTTCGACCTCGCCTGCGCCGCCGTCGCAAACCGCTTCGAGCTGACGCCCCGGGAAACCGAAGTGCTTCCCTACCTGGCCCGAGGCCGCAACGCGCGCTTCATCTCCGAGGCGCTGGTCATCTCCGACGGCACCGCGCGCACCCACATCATGCACATCTACCAGAAGCTGGGCGTGAACTCCCAGCAAGAGCTCATCGACCGAGTAGACGCCGCCCTGGGATGCCAGAAGGAGGGGTGAGCCGCCGGTCACCTTTGTCCATGGGCATCCTCGTTCACGGGCCCTCCCATTTGCAGAAAGAGTTCCGTACACTCTGAGTGTACGGAACTCCCCCGCCCCGCATTGTCACCCGTTTCTGAACTGGTAAAACGCCGAATTGTCACTTCGCCGCCCCGAGAAACGTACACTCTTTGTAGGACCCGAGTGTACGGAACCAGAAACGCACACTTCATGCCCTCAAATCATGGGGGTGCTTCGAGCTACACGAGACTCCCCAGGTTGCGAAAAGCCCTTCACCCCCTCAGCAACCGTCCGCCTTCTTCGTTCATTTTTATGATATCATTGATATCAACTGTTCGGAATCTGATGCGAAAAGGTAGGTAGCACCTATGGCCGACATCCTCATACGCGGCATCGACGAAAGCACCAAGCGGTTGCTGCAAAGCCAGGCCGCTCGCCATGGGCGCACCCAGCAGGGGGAAGCGCGGGCGATTCTGGAATCGTCGCTTCGGGCCGAATCGGAGAGCTGGGTCAGCAAGCTGCGCAACGCGGCGGCAACCGTGGGAGGCATCGAGCTGGACGAACCCGTTCGCCACCCCGCCCGCAGCATCGACACGGAGGGCTGGCTGTGAACTACATCGCCGACACCAATGTCGTCTCCGAGCTCATGAAGCCCTGCCCGAACGAGTACGTCATCGACTGGTTCTTCGACCACGAGGGCTTCATCTTCCTGACATCTGTCACCGTGAAGGAGCTCTATTTCGGCATGCTGCGACTACCCGACGGCAAGCGGAAGGAGCGCCTGCGGCAAGCCATAACCGCCATCGTGATGGACTGCTCCGACAAAACCTACAGCTTCGACGCTTTCAGCGGCTATCTTTGCGCCGAACTGCACGACCGCGCCATCAAGGCCGGCCGGGTGCCCACCATCGAGGACCTCATGATTGCCGCCATCAGCAAGCGCAACGATTGCATCCTGGCCACCCGCAACACCAAGGATTTCGACTACCTGGACATCGATCTCGTGAATCCTTTCGAGGGGTAGTGCACCCAAACCGGGATGCCGACCTGCCCGCGCTCTTTTAACAAGCATGGACAGATTTCGCGGAAGTGCTGTAGGCGTTACAGCACTTCCGCGAAAAACGGTACGCCGAATACAGCACTTCTGCGAAATTTGGTACATCCGGGGACTTCGGTTACAGCACTTCTGCGAAATTTGTCCAGGACGCGGAATGGACTGGCACGTTTGACCGCGTTTCCGGCATCTCGCTCAGAAGCCGAAGACTTCGCCCACCTTGGCGGGGATGCAGAGGTCGGCGTTGCGGTCGGCGCTAGTAGGCGATAGGTTCACGATGGCCAGGTGGCTGCCTTGGAAGTACTGCAGCAGCCCGGCGGCCGGGTACACCACAAGCGACGTTCCCGCCACCACCAAAAGGCTCGCCTTCGAGAGCGCCTCGATGGCCGCCAGCACCGTTGCGTCGTCGAGCGGCTCCTCGTAGAGCACCACGTCCGGCTTCACCACCCCGCCGCATCGCGGGCAGCGCGGGATGCCGTCGCCATCGCCAGCGCCCAACGCCCGCTGGTGCAGCGCGGTCATCTGGTCCAGGTCGTAGAACTCCCCGCAGCCGGTGCAGTGGTTGCGGTGGACGCTTCCATGCAGTTCAAACACGTTCTTGCTGCCGGCCGCCTGGTGCAGCCCGTCGATGTTCTGGGTGATCACGGCCCGGCAGGTGCCCTCGCGCTCCAGCTGCGCCAGCTTGCGGTGGGCGGCGTTGGGACGGGCGTCGGGCGCGATCATGCGGTCGAAGTAGAAATCGAAGAACTCGCGAGGATGCTCCTCGAAGAAGCTGTGGGACACCATGGTCTCCGGCGGATAGGGGAAGCGCTGCGAGTACAGGCCGCCCGTGCTGCGGAAATCGGGGATGCCGCTTTCCGTGGACACGCCAGCGCCCCCGAAGAACACCATGCCGTCCGGCGGGCACAACCCCATCCACCCGCGCAACGTCTCGATATCCCGCCGAACCCGCTCGTCCATAGCCGCCTCCCGCCCGCTTACCATCGCCGTCGCCCGCCTGCACCTGCGTGACGCACTCCTTTCGCCACGCCTCCCGTCAGGCTTTGCCGCCAGCGTATGACATATAAATCATACACTCCCGCACCCTCCGGCGTCATGCGACCTGCTTGAAGCCGCAAGACGCGAGTCGCCCCTCCAAACCGCAAGACGTCGCCCTCCGCAAGGAGGAGGCATCGCATAACCTACATTTCATCCCTCGCCTACGACCTGGTATTACTCACCATTTTCGCAGGTCAAATAGTATATCGGCCCATGGACGAAATGTAGGTTATGCGATGCACAACCTACATTTCGTCCATCTCGTTTGCCCCGTGCGCCACTTTAGGCGGTTTTGTCAATACTCTTGCGGCTTCACCCTCCTCCGTCCGCATGTAGCTGCATTTCCCCAGGTGAATTGCTTCATCGGTTTCGGGGGATGGCGGAAGTTGGGCGAAATTCGTCTACTTGGGTGGAATCGCGGGAGCGCGGTTGCGCGTAAGGTGAGCTGCGGAAGGCGCTTCGAAGAGAGGCAAGGGACGATTCAGGAACCACGTCCTGCTGCAGCCTCCCAAAGCGTCGATGCAACCGACCATGAGGAGGGAACCTATGGACTCGAAACTGACCATGGACCGACGCGGCTTTCTGGCCGGGGGCGCCACCGCCTTCGCGGCTGCGGGGCTGATGGGGCTTGCGGGCTGTTCCGGCGCGCCCAGCGGCGGCCCGGACGGCGGCAGCGCGGGCGGCTCGGGCACTACTGGCGACGTGGTCGTCAACAGCTGGCAGAACCCGCCAGCGCCCATCCCCGCCGACCAGATCGTTGGGACCGTGGACTGCGACGTGCTGATCATCGGCGCCGGAACCGCAGGCGTGTGCGCAGCCCAGTCGGCCGCCGAGGCGGGCGCCAACACGGTGCTCATCGAGAAGTGCGCCGAGTTCAGCGCCCGCGGCCACGACGTGGGCGTGGTGGACTGCAAGGTGCAGCGGGAAAACGGCGTGGAGATCGACAAAGCGCTCATGCGCGAGTACTACTGCCAGATCACCTGTAACAAGACCGACATGGGCCTGTTCAACATCTGGATGAACAACAGCGGCGCGGTCATGGACTACTACATCGACCGCCTGACCGCCGACGGCGTGCCGGTTAACGCCGGAAGCCTGGGCGAAGCGGCCGCCAAGTCCACGAACCCCTGCACCAAGGAGTTCCCCACCGCCATCCAGTGCGGCAAGGAGCAGAAGACGGCCGACGGCGAGTACACGAACCACCTGATGGTACGCTACATCGAAGGTTACGCCCGCGAAGACGGCGCCGACATCCGCTACAACACGAAGGCCGAGCAGCTCATCCGCGAGGGCGACGGCCCGGTAACCGGCTGCATCGCCTCCACCGCCGACGGATACGTGCAGTTCAACGCAGCAAACGGCGTCATCATCGCCACCGGCGGCATCACCCAGAACGAGCAGATGCTGCGCATGTGGGCGCCCCCGGCCGCGCAAACCGACCAGATTCTGTACACCCCCATCGACGGCAATACCGGCGATGGCCTGAACATGGGCATGTGGATCGGCGCGGGACACCAGAAGACGAACCAGGCCACCATGGCGCTTCCCTCCAGCGCAGCCATGGGCGGCCAGCTCTCCGACGACGGCCGCGGCATCACCTGGATGACCGTGAACCTGAACGGCGAGCGTTACGTCAAGGAGAACTCGCCCGGCCCCAACCTGTGCCACGCCACGCTGCCCCAGCCGAAGAGCGAAGGGTGGTCCATCTTCGACGCGAACTGGGAGACCAACATCCTGAAGATGATGCCCTCGGGCAAGGACTTCCGCGGCGAGGACCTGGTCAGCGACAAGCGCAAGGAGCAGTTCCAGGACGACATCTCGAAGGGCCTCATGTACCAGGCCGACACCATCGAGGGCCTGGCCGAGGCCATGGGCATGCCCGCGGAGGCCTTCAAGGCCCAGGTGGACCGCTACAACGGCTACTGCGCTTCCGGTAACGACGAGGAGTTCTCCATGCCGGCGGACCACATGTTCGCCATCGACACGCCGCCCTTCTACGCATCGCGCAACCGCTGCGGCGTGCTGGTGGTCATGTACGGCCTGAATGTGAACGCGAAGTCCCAGGTCTGCGACCAGAACGACGTGCCCATCACCGGCCTGTACGCCATCGGCAACGCCCAGGGCAACTTCGTGACCGACAGCTACCCCATCCTCATCCCCGGTATCAGCCACGGCCGCTGCGTCACCTTCGGCCGCTTGCTGGGCCAGGCGCTGGCCAAGGGCGAAACGCTGTAAGGCGCGCCTAAGCTGGCAGCGCCAGACGCACGTTCCCTCCGTTCACCCCCTTGCGGCTTCCTCGCGGAATAGGCCGCAAGGGGGTCTCGTCGTAGGGGGAGCAAAGCCCTACAATGGAAGAGGGAGTTTCAGGATACGGAACCGAACGGAGCCAGCCAACGGAATGACCGGCCTTCAGAAGATAGCGATGCTGCCGCCGCGGGCCTTGGGGTTCGGCCTGTGGTGGATGTGGATCTACCTGGTCATACTCAGCCCTACCTTCGTCCAGTCGCCGCTGGCCGCGCAGCCCATGGGCGGCGCCATGTTCAGCTTCATGACCATCGCATCCGGAGCGGCCGTCTACGCCTTGGCTATTCCTGCGGCGTGGAAGTTTCCACAGCTCTTTCAGTGGCGCGGAACCGCCTGGATCGCAGCTGCCATCGTCTCCGTTTCCACCGCCGCCATGGCTTTCAGCGCACTGTTCGGCAGCGCGGGCGGCTGGATGTTCACGGTGGGAAGCCTGGTGGCAGGCGCGGGCATTTCCGTGCTCTACCTGCAATGGGGCGCCTACTACACCTCGTTGGAGCCGAAGTTCGTAGCTCCCTGCACGGTCATTTCGTTCCTGCTGGCCATCGTGGCAACTGCCCTGGTGCTCGACCGCGGACTGGCCACCTCCATCGTGGCCATAGCCATCCCCTTGGCAGCCGCGGCGCTTCTGCCTTTCGAAAGCATGCGGAAAGATGCGCGCAACGGAACGGAAGCCCTCCTCCTCGCCGAGCAGCGACCCAGCGTAAGGACACGCGCCCGCAGCCTGTTCCCCCTAAGCGTCGTGGCGCTTATCCTGGTGTTCTCCTTCGCCTTCGGGCTTTTCCGCGTGCTGATTTCGCCGGACGACCCCAGCGGCCGCGACATGGGGCTGCTTCTGCTGTGCAGCGCGGGGATGGCCCTGGCCATGCTGTGCATCGTCATGGTGTTCTCCGTGTCGCTGGGGTGGGATTCCATCGTCTACTTGGCGCTGCCGCTCATCGCTGCCGCGGCACTGGTGCTGTCGGTGGTGGATTTCGGAGACCGGTCCTTCGTGTGGGCCATCGTCGTGGCAGCCATCCGGGTGGCCGACCTCATCATGTGGATGATCTTCGCCAGTCTGGCACACACGGCCCGACGCCGCTCCCCCGTCCCCGTGTTCGCTTTCGGGAAGCTGTTGGCGCAGATAGGCGTGCTAGTGGGAATCATGGTGGCCAACGTGCTTGCCCGTGCCTTCGACGTGGAATCGCTGCTGCTTCCCACGGCGCTGGCGTTCTTGGTGCTGGTCACCGTGTTTGGCTCCTTCGCCGCCATCAAAAGCCGCATGCCCCTGGCGCAGCGGAGCGCATCCGGCATAGGTGGCGTTACGGGGCCGGGAATGCCCAGCGCGGAGACCGGCAGCCCCTTGAATGTCGCAGGCTCCGCGGAAGACGAGGACTTTGCGCGAACGGCCTTTCCCGACGTCGGCTTCGGGTCGGCCGGCGGGTCCGACACCAAAGCCGACAGCCAGACACTTTTCACCTTGAACAGCTCCGACGCTGAACCGATTCCCGTCCTCGACGCCGAAGCTTCCGCCGCTCAGGCGCGCATCCGGGCCATCGCGCAGGAGCACGGCCTGTCCCCGCGCGAAACCGAGATCTTCGAGCTGCTGGCCCGCGGCCGCACCATCCCCTACATCGCCGACGAGCTGGTGCTGGCCAACAGCACCGTGACCACCCACGTCCGCGGCCTCTACCGCAAGCTGGACGTCCACAACCGCCAAGAGCTGCTGGACTTCGTGGAGACGCATCGGTAGGAGGCGTCGGCCGGCGGCGGGGCATCGCACGACAGACTTTTCATCCCTCGTCTCTGACCTGGTACTATTCATTATTTTCGCAGGTCAAACAGCGTATTTGTAAATGGACGAAAAGTCTGTCGTGCGACGCACAACTCGCTTTTCGTCCATCTTTCGCGCCAGCTGCTACAGCTCTTCCAGGCCCAGCACTACGAGCACGCGGGCCATGACGTCTGCAAGGGTCTTGTCGTCCACGGAGCCAACCACCTCCACGGCGCCGACTTGGGCGCGGGCGTTCAGATCGATGGAGTGAATGGCACGCCTTACTTCCCCAAT